>CAZFVH010000019.1:9563-28335 GCA_964522465.1 uncultured Rubrivivax sp.
CCCTCTCCGGCGGATCCGGCTCCGATACCCTCTCTGGCGGTGCTGGCTCAGATCGGTTCGTCCTGGATGCAACGACGCTGACCGAGGCCTACGACACGGCAGCGCTGCGCGACGTAGTGACGGATTTCCAGGCCGGCGCGGGCGGTGACGTGGTGGACTTGTCAGTCCTGCACGCTGCCAACCTCGGCGCCGGCTATGGCAATTCATGGGCGGGCGAAGAGTTTGCCTACGCACATGGCTACATCACATTTGCGCAGTCAGGCACCGACACGCTGGTGCAGTACGACCGCGACGGGCTGAGCGCCGACTACACCGCACGCACGGTGGCAGTGCTCAACGCCACGGCAACCGCGGCCGTGGTCCCTGGCGTGAACAGCTCGCCAGCCCGCAGTGAACGGTTGTACTTTTTGGAATCCACCGCCTTGTCAGGGGGACTGAGCGAGGACAGCACCGCCACATTGAACTACCGCGCAGTGCTGGGCCAGGCGCCTACGGCTCCAGTGACGCTGACCATACAGGGAGGTGCGCAGATCCTGGTCAACGGCAGCGCCGGCTCGCGCACGATCACCTTCACAGCCGGCAACTGGTGGATCCCGCAGACGGTGCAGATCGGGGCGGTGGACGACTTGATCATCGAGGGCAACGTGCCCGCACCCATCGGGCATGTGTTTGCCAGCGCAGACCCGACCTTCAACGGTCTGAGCGAGACGCTGCAGGTCTCGGTGATCGACAACGACTTCGTGCGCAGCCTAGAGCCGGCCAAGCTGCCCACAGCGGGCAACAACGGCATCCAGTACGACTTGACAGGTGACGCGAACGCATTGACTACAGCGGCCGGGTTCAATGTTGGCGGAGTGCTCAGAGGCGGCACCTACGACCTAGGCGCCGGCAATGACCGTATCGAGGTAACAGCAGCCGTACAAGCCAGTGCGGCGGGCACCGTGTTCGTTGGCGGCGCAGGCAACGACACGATCACAGGAGCAGCGGCAGCCCAGGGTGGAGCTGGGGACGACGTGCTGACGGCGGCAGGATCAGCCGCACAGTTGGCGCATTACTGGTACTCCACAACGTTTAGCACTTCAGTAGCGTTCGCCAACTATTTGTCATCACGTCTGGCAGGCGGCGCAGGCAATGACGTGCTGATCGCCTCCCCGACAGTGGCTGCTGATATCGCTGGCGGCTCGGGTAATGATTCGCTGATCGGTAGCGCAGTTGGGGACTATCTTTGGGGCGACGGATCTGACGGGTTCAGTTACGGTTTGATGGAGTCTGTTGGTGGCAGTAACACCACAAGAGGATTGGAACGAACGGCCTACTGGACAGCGTTGGTTGGGGTAGGTGGCAATGACACCATATATGGCGGTGCGGGTAACGACACGCTCGCGGGCGACGTGGGTGCCGATCAGTTGTACGGCGAAGCCGACAACGACTCCATCGACGGCGGCGACGGCACCGACACGCTGGATGGCGGTGACGGCAACGACACCCTGGCTGGTGGCAATCATGCCGACAGCCTCATCGGCGGCGCGGGGAACGACCGTCTGGACGGCGGCGCAGACGCCGACACGATGTTCGGTGGCGCAGGTGCGGACACGCTGCTCGGTCAGGACGGTAACGACAGCCTGAACGGCGGCACCGAGAACGACAGCCTTGACGGCGGCGCAGGCAACGACACGCTCACTGCGGGCGAAGGCAACGACACCTTGGCGGGTGACCTGGGCGATGACCAGCTTGCCGGCGACGAAGGCGCTGACAGTCTGGCAGGCGGGTCAGGTAACGACACACTGTTAGGCGGGCTGGGAGCCGACACGCTGTGGGGCGAACTGGGCAACGACGGCCTGGACGGCGGGGCCGACAACGACACGCTAGACGGCGGTGACGGCCAGGACACCTTGCTGGGCGGCTCGGGCAACGACAGCCTCAGCGGCAACTTCGGTGCCGACAGCCTGTCGGGCGGCGACGGCAGCGACACCCTCTCCGGCGGATCCGGCTCCGATACCCTCTCTGGCGGTGCTGGCTCAGATCGATTCGTCTTCCTTTATGACGAACTCATTCAGGATACACCTGATGTGGTGCGAGATTTCAACTCCGGAGCAGGCGGAGATCTGATCGATTTCAGTGATGTCCACACGAGAAACATCGCGGCTGGCTATACCACCTGGCCAGCAGCGGAATTGCCCTACACACACGGCTATATCCGAATCATTCAGGAAGGCAACGACGTAATCATCGGATATGACCGCGACGGACACAACAGCAATTCCAAGTTCAAGGGAGTCGTTCGACTGCTCGACGTCGATGCAATGTCGCTGACTTCTGAAAACTTCAGTCTCGTCGCGCAAAACTTCGGCATCGCACGCAATGGCGTCATTGCCAAGCAGACGATCACAAGGACCGATAGTGCGCTGCTGGACGTTCGCCTGTGGGGAGGACAGCCCTCATCGGACGTGATGGTGAATGTCTACGACACCGCTGCGGGTAATGCCCTACTTGGATCCTTGACGTTCACTACTGCCGATTGGACACAAACCAAGCAGATCACCATCAATAACACCCAGGGCGCCGCCCTCGAATTGACGCGTAATCTGGTTTTCAGCCTGACATCAACGGATGTCGACTATTCTGGTTCCTCACTGGTAGCCGGCGTTATTGGGGACAATCTGGTGAACGAACGGCCACGTCTTGTAGCGCCGGAAATGTCGATCTTTGCAAGGGACAAGTTATCGTTATCCATTCCTCTAGCACCTAACTTTACCCCATTCTCAACGGCACCCGTGAAAATGGCACTAATCGCCGAGGATCAAAACCTACCTTCAATCGATTCTTTGTTGAGTTGGGTAGATGGAGTTCCGCAGTTGACGGTGAGCAATCCCAATACCTGGGTAGGTGATCAGCAATGGTTGGCCGTTGGGACAGTAGATGGCAAGGACTTAGCGATCCCTCTGACGCTTCGGAATGCTGGAACCAACAAGCTGACGGTTGTGAGTCCCTCTCACGTTCTGGAAGGGGACACGGGCCTCACAGAGATCGAATTTTCAATCGTGCTTGAGAGGCCCGCTGGTGAGTTGATTCAGATCGGATGGACAGTTCAGGGCGGACCGGTAAGTGGCGTAGAAGGCTCGGATTTTCTGAATGGTGTGCTTCCTTCAGGCTTGGTGTCGTTCCAGCGAGGCGAGTCTATCAAGACCGTCACCTTCCAAGTCGCAGCTGACAAGGCTGTAGAAGGCGACGAACTGATGCAAGTCCACGTATCACTCGCCAATGCACCTGCCACCGAATTGGATATCAGCACGGCGTTGACTCCAGTGGTGCTGGCCAATGATGATCAAATCACCTATCAAGGTGCGGCCACCTATTGGAAAAATGGAGTACCACTGAATTTGATGACCGGCTGGGTGCTTCAAGACAACATGGCACTTGACAGTGCCGCCAGCCTGACGATTCGAAACGCGGCCTTTGACAGGACCGCAGCAACCCTTGATCTCGAGGTCTGGCTTGACGCCGCTGTGCCGGTTGCAAGCTTGGACATGCATTTCAGCAAGCCTGTGGGCGCTACCATGACCGCGACGCGAAGCGCTGACATCCAAGATTGGACGTTTCTTGAGAACGACCAAGCCGATAAGTTCACCATGGCGGCGATTGGGTCCACGCCAGTATCGGGAACGATGAAGCTGATGGATTTGCAGATCACTGACATCGCCCCGCATCAAAACTTGTTTCTGACACGTGGCACCGTGGGAACTGAAGTCTTATCGTCCAGGTCACTGATGTCTGCGAACCTACTGGAAATCACCGACGGCGTCGTGAAATTGAATGCAGTACAGGGTGACTACAAGTTGTTCGATCTGACGGCTCCAGGGTCCAGTGAAACTTCGAGTGCTATCGATTCCCGAGACGCCCTCATGGCACTAAGAATTGCCAACGGGAGTTTGGGTGCTGCGGACTTGGAATCCCCCTATCAGTTAGTAGCTGCCGACGTCAACAAAAGCGGGACTGTTAACGTGCTGGATGCGTGGCTGATCCTGCGCGAGTTGGTAGGTTATGAGGATAACAATGTAGGGTCCTGGCAGCTTCTCAACGGAACGGTGGACGCCGGGAACATGTCTTCAAAGAACGCCTGGCTTCCCGAGTTCGAGAAATACGCCTTTGAGTCTGAACTCAGCATTCAGTTGATTGGTGTGATCAGAGGAGATGTGGATGGCTCATTTGCACCTCTTCCGCTCGACGGTTGATGGGGTGCTTCGATGCTGAGCTATGAAGTATTCAGTTTGCAGGAACCTGGGACTGGCCAAGTCCGGTTGAGTGTCTTCGGTGTGTCATCCAGCTTACCGACGCTGGGCGGCTATACCTTAACCTACCGACTTTCGACGCTGCAGTCAAACACATGGATCGACGTTCTTAATTTTTCCGCACTGAGCTCATCGGGTTGGGATCTGTTTGATATCAATTTGACCGGAAGCTCAGTATCTGCGATCTCAGCCGTAGGTAAGTCCTTTGACCCGAAGACAGGCCTAGTTTCCCTGTTCACACTCAATCTCCCGGTCGGATACGATGCCTCTGCTCCTTTGGTCTTGGCCCTCAACCCGACCCGCAGCAGCTCAGCTTTTACTGATGATGGCTCATTGATTAATGTTGCCTCGAGTTATTTCCTTTTTGATCCGACGAAAGGTCAGACAGTCTTATCGTTAATATCTGCGCCGACGCTATTCAATATTTTAGATCTCAACTACATAGATACTGCGGCAGACGACGATTTTTCTTCTGTAACAGGTCAATTGAGCGGGGTAGCTATCGACAGTAATTCAATGATCTTTGGGATCGTTGGAGGGTTGTACAGCTCGGGGTTAGTCACCAGACAAGGAAATTTTGGAACGCTGAATGTCAACAGCGCCACTGGGGTCTGGAGCTATGTACCCGATGACGCACTAATGCAAGCCTTGAGCACAGATGCCATCGAGATCTTCACGGTGACCCTCAGTGACGGGACCCTGTCGACACAGCAAAAGTTCCTGGTTCAGATCGCTGGCACGAATGATGCACCGTCTGGCGCAGTAACGGTCAGTGGCGTGGTCGAGCAAGGCCAAGCATTGACGGTGACCAACACCTTGGTTGACCTGGAAGGGATTTCGGCTTCTGGGTCTGGCGCTATTACTTACCAATGGAAGGCCGACGGAGAGAGTATTCATGGAGCAACCGGAAGCTCGCTGATGCTCACGCAGGCCATGGTCGGCAAGGCGATCACAGTAAAGGCGTCCTACACCGACCTAGGAGGCAACGCGGAGAGCGTGACGAGCGCAGCCACGGAAGCGGTGGTAAACGTTGACGACGAGGCAACGGGAACGCTCAACATCGCCGGCGCCGCCGAGGAAGGTGGCAGCCTCACGGCGAGCCAGGGTAACGTTCTTGATGCCGATGGCGCCACGACGACTTCCTACCGCTGGCAGGAGTTGGTGGACACCATCTGGACCGATCTGAGCGGCGCCACGGCCTCCACGCTGGCCATCCCGAGCGACCAGAGCTTCGTGGGCAAGCAGGTGCGTGTGGTGACCACCACCACCGATGCACTCGGCGGCACCACCACCTTCGAGGGCGCGGCGCAGTCGATCGCCAATGTCGATGACGAGGCTACCGGCACGCTGATCGTCACCGGCGCAACTGAGGAAGGCGGCAGTCTCACGGCGAGCCTGAGCAACGCCTCCGACGCCGATGGCGCCACGACCATCGCCTACCGATGGGAGGAGTTGGTCAACGCCGCCTGGACCGACCTCAGCGGCGCCACGGCTGCCACGCTGGCCATCCCTGGCGACCAGAGCTTCGTAGGTAAGCAGGTGCGCGTGGTGGCAACCACCACCGACGCCCTGGGCGGGACGACCGCCTTCGAGAGCGCGGCGCAGACAATCGCCAATGTCGATGACGAGGCCACCGGAACAATACACGTTTTGGGAGCAACGATCATCGGATCGTTGTTGTCAGCGACCGTGACGAACCTGCTAGACGCCGATGGCCCAGTGACATCAAGCTCGTGGCAGTGGCAGCTCGGATCCGCCGAGACTGGAGGGGGGACCATATGGACCGACATTCCCGGTGCGGACGAATCGGTCTTCGCCATACCCACAGGCGACGGCATGCTCGGCGCTGCGATACGCGCAGTGGTCACAACCGCTGATTCGACCGGGGGTTCAACTGTATTGATCTCAGACCAAGCGGGACCGGTTAAGGGACTACAGGCGAACATCACAGCTAGATTCTGGACGGGCGGGGCTTCGATTCCGGGCACCGCCATCCAGGCAAGCGATGGAGCCAAGCAGACACAAACCGGCCCAGATGGGCAAGGCACCCTGCAAGGCATCACCAGCACTTACCTGACTCTCTCCGCTCAAAAAGCCGTGACGCCGGCTGAGGAGTCGCCCGCCGCACAGGCTGTGACGCTACAAGATGCCGTGTCCATCTTGAAGATGATTGCGGGTCAAGCATTGAGCGCCGGCGGCCCACCCGTCTCGCGCTTCCAGTCGCTGGCTGCCGACTTCGACGGCTCTGGCACTGTCAGCCTAGCGGACGCCCTCGGAGTCCTGCGGCACGCAGTCGGGCTTCAGGCACCTAAACCTGCATGGGTCTTCGTCGAGGAAGGTGACGACGCACTTTCATCGATCCTGGGTCCTGGCATTCCCGGCCCCGTGACCGCTGAGGTGACCCCGCCTGACGCCATCGAAGTCAACCTCATCGGCGTCCTTCGCGGGGACGTCGATGGCAGTTGGGACCCACAGCGCTACGGGGTTTCCGGTGAGATCTGACTCGACCGGCCTCGACCGGGAATGGTGAGGCAAAGAGACATTGCTCGGGGGATGGCCGGGGGACAGCGAATCAACCCCACGCAAGGCCTTGATTTACAAAAGAACTTGACAGACGCTCCCTCCGCCAGTTTTTTCAATTCTTCATTCCCTCAGCCTAGCCCGTGACGCTCGGGCGTCACCTCGGCCCTTCAGCAGGCGATAAAGCGCCTACAGGGCCGGCGCTTGACTGGGGCGACTTGAGTGTGGACATCGAGTCAACAGGGTTGACTACCGCACTTCGAAGATCGCGCACGTGGTCGTCGCGTGGGCATACAGCTTTCCATCCACATCGACGATGCGGGCCTCCGAGGTGCCGACCTGGCGGCCGACGTGCAGGGCGGTCCCCACGCAGCGCAGCGGGCCCGTCTTCGTGTGGGCAGCCCGGACGATGTTCAGATTGATCTGGCTGGTCGTGTAGCCCGTCCCGGCGGGCAATCGAGTCTGAACGGCGCAGCCCAGGGCGAAGTCCAGCAGGGTCGCATACCAGCCCCCATGCACAGATCCGAGGGGGTTGTAGTGCTTGAGTTGCGGCGTAGCCTGAAAGATCGCGTGCCCGTCGCCCACCTCGATCAGTTCGCAGTCGAAGGTCTCCGCCATGTATGGGTGGGGCAGGTCGCCCTCCAGCAGCGCGGTCATCACCTGCAGGCCCGTCAGTCCTCGGACCTGATCGGGGCTGGCGAGGCCCGGCTTGACGATGCCGCGTTCGAGCCGGCGCTGCCTGACCTGTTCCAGTTGCCGCTGCCAGGTGTCCAGGGTGGTTTCGATCATGTTGGTGTCTTTCATGGGGCACTCGATATTTCAGAGGCGGTTGGCGCACGATGCGATTCGGGCGTTGCGGCTGGATGCGGCGCTGCTCGCGGCCGGGTGTCGACGGGCAGGCACAGCAACCCCGTCAGCAGCGCCAGCGCACCGTGCAGCAGGTAGAGCGCATCGAAATCGTTGCGTTGCAGGGCCGCGTGGCCGAGCAGCGCTACCGTGAGCGCCACCCCGAGCACCGAGCCGATCTGGCGTATGGCCTGGTTCACGGCGCTGCCAACGGCGTAGTGAGCCACCGGGAGGCGGTTGACGGCTGCAGCAGATAACGACGGAAGCACCAGGCCGACCGCGATGCCGCTCATCACTAGGCCGGGAAGCCAGTGTGAGACGTAGTGCGCTTCGGCGCCGGGCACGAGCAGGAACCACAGACTGCTGAAGGCGTACAGCAGGGAGCCTCCGACCAGGAAGCGGCGGTGGCCCAGCCGCGTGGCCAGCCGGCCCGTGACGATGGCCGTCGGCATCACCAGCAGCGGCCCCGGCGTCACGGCCAGGCCGGCCTGCGGCAGGCTGTAGTGCCAGACGTTCATCATGAAGAAGAAGAACGTCAGGAACATCATCGAGAAAGACGCCCCGAAGATCAGGGTCGCGGCGTTGACGAAACGGTAGGTTCGGTGCTGGAACAGTGCGAGGTCCACCAGCGGCGTCGGCGCCTTGCGCGCCCACGCGACGAACGCGCCCCCAGCGACGAGGCCCGTCGCGCCGAGCAGAGCGAGTTCGGTGCGGTTCCAGGTTGGTGCCTCGGATTCGACGATCGCCAGCGTGACGGCGCCCACGGCCAGCATCAGCAGCGCCATGCCGACGCCGTCCACCCGCCGAAACTCGCCGGCGCGGGTAGATTCAGTCAGCAGCGCCGCGCCACGCCACAGCGCCAGCCCCCCCAGCGGCAGGTTGATGTAGAACGCCCACGACCAGCCCAAGGTGTCGATCACAAAGCTGCCCGCGCTCGGGCCCACCGCGGCGGCGAGGCCGCCGACTGCCCCCCACAGGCTGACGACGACCGCGCGCCGCGTCTGCGGGAACGCGGCCAGCACGATCGACAGTGACGCGGGGGTCAGCAGTGCGGCCCCGAAGGCCTGCAGCACGCGCGCGGCGATCAGCCAGCCGACGCTGCCGGCCAGACCGCAGGCCGCCGAAGCCGCCAGGAACAGCACCACCCCGATGAGGAAGATGCGTTTGCGCCCATGCGTGTCGGCGAGGCCGCCGGCGGGAATCAGCATGGTCGCGTAGACCACCGTGTAGGCGTTCAGCACCCACGACAGGTCTGCAGCCGAAGCGTCGGCGAAGGCATGCCGCAGCGGGTCAAAGGCCGCGAACAGCATCGTCGTGTCCAGCGACACCAGGAACGTGGCGATGCTGGCAACCCAGAACACGGGCCAGGGGGACGAGGGCCTGGTGCTGCCTTGCGGCGGCGTGTGCGCGGTGGCCATGCTTAAACCCTCGGCGGCAGCGACAGGCCGGGGCACGCAGACAGGTCGGGCGTGAACTGCTGCGCCGGATCTTTCGCGAGGAATATCGCCACAACGGCGTTTTCGATTCTCATGGTCGGCCTGTCATATGATGTACGTCATATTTTGGTGTGAAGCGCTGTTCCCTGCGCGCAACCGGGCTGAGCCGGTCAGCCTCGGGTGTTGCCGTCGTAGCGCTCGATCAGCGACCGGCGCGTTTGAGCCAGGATGTCACGACCCGCTTCGGCGCCGAGGGTGCGAGCAAGTTGCAATGCGCCGACCATCGTCGAAGCCACGACGGCTGCCTCGCGATCGTCCGCACTGCTCGGCAACGCTGCGCGCACGAGATCGACCATCGCGGCAACCCGTCGGCGGGCCTCGTCGCGCACCGCATCGTGCTGACGCGTCATCTCGGACGCCAGGGCGGCGATGACGCAACCGTCCTCGGTCCACTCGATGTGGGCGTCGTTCAGGTAGGTTTCCACCAGCGCACGAAAGCGTGTGCCGCCTTGCCGCAGGCGACGCTCGATTCCATCCGACAGGGAAACGAGGTTGTCCTGACCCGCGCGCTGCATCGCCTCGACGAGCAGGGCGTCGCGCGATTCGAAGTGGGCATAGAAGCCACCGTGCGTCAGACCGGCCTCCTTCATGATGTCGGCAACCCCGACGCCACGGTACCCGGCGCGTCGAACGGCCCGTGCCGCCACATCGACGATGCGGTGATGGCTCAACTCTTTTCGTGTTGGAGTCCGCTTCATCATTATGTAAATATTACGAGCATCATATTTCAGTGTCAACCGGATGCCGAACCATCCTGCTGCCGTAGAGCCGAAGATGTCGAACAGGCCGCCGGTTCGAATCCCCGTCGCCACCATTCATCGGTGTCCTTGGGGCCTGAGCGAGTTGGTGCTACAGCCTTCACTGCTCCGCCATGAAACCGCCTGTCGGTCGACACTCGACCCACAACATGGCTTGGCCTGACGGTCAGGGCCCATCATGACGCACCACTCACCGGGCCAGCCGTTACGCCGGCAGGGTTGGCGAGCGCATCGGGCGACTCGGCCGACTCCAGGTCTTATGCACTGGCCGGAGAGCCTTGGCCGACGCGCTCCCGGGTAACCACGCGTATCACTGATCGTACAGCCGGTCACTGGGCACCGACAGCCGAAACGACGTGCGATCCGTCAGGCCAGACCGAGCCAGCCCCACACCTCGCGGCCGAGCAAGCGTCCTGGCAGCAGCGTGAACAATCCGGTGATCACCAGCGCGCCGACGTACAGCGAGATCATGTTCAGGCGGTGCGCCTGGACGCGATGGGCGCGGGCGGCCAGTACGCCCGTGGCAAGCGTCACCAGCGTGAACACCGACAGGCCATGGATCCACGAGAAGCCCGACGGCCCGCGGATGGCAAACGAAATGCCTGCCACCGTGGCCATGCACAGGACCCAGAGCCAACCGCCGATACGGTGCGCGCGGTGGCCCTTGCGCGCGCTCAGCAACCAGGCGCCCAGCAGCACGGCCATCAAGGCCGCCAGGGTGTGGATGACGATGACGGCTGTCCAGGAGTAGTTGCCCGGCTGCATGGAAACAAGGTGAAGGCAAAGTTTTTGACGACCGAACAGCGCCAAACAAGACGACGGCGTGGTTGTACGGAATCGAGCGTTCGGCGATCTTCGCTGAGCCAGCCCGGGTGGATTCAGCCCCCCGTTCCGGCTCGACGGACACAACCCGCCGAGCGTGCCGGTTGCAGGTGAAGCCGCCCGGCGGGCGTGCGTCGAACTCGACCGGCTGACACAAGGCCCGCGCGGCGTCCGAGCCGCTGTCGCAAGCGCCAATGTGTCGGTCGACGAGACCCCGCGCCCGACCGCGGGCGGCGAGAACTCAGAACTGCACGCCCTTGGTCAGCGCACCGTCGACCACCAGGTTGGTGCCGGTGATGAAACTCGCGGCTGGGCTGGCCAGGAAGGCCACGGCGTTGGCCATTTCCTGCGGCGTGCCCATACGGCCCGTGGGGTTCAGGCCGAGGGCCATCTTGAACAGATCGGGGTTGCCGTGCTCGATCTGCTCCCACACGCCGCCGGGGAAGTAGGTGTTGCCGGGAGAGACGGTGTTGGCGCGGATCTTCTTGCCGGCCAGGTGGTAGGCCAAGCCCTGGGTGTAGTGGATGATCGCCGCCTTGAAGGCGCCGTAGGGGCCGGAGGCGAAGTCGATCTCGCGGCCCGAGACGCTGCTGATGGTGACGATGCTGGCGTGCGCGCTGCGCTCGAGGAAGGGCATGGCAGCGTTGACCAGCCGCACCGTACCCATCATGTCGACGTCGAAGGTCTTCTGCCAGTTGGCCTCATCGTTGGGGATGGCCAAGGCGCTGACATTGGCCACGACGATGTCCAGCCCACCGAAAGCCTGGGCCGATTGCTCGACGAAAGTCGCCAGGGCCGCGCCGTCCGCGACATCCACCACGCGCCCGAAGACCTGCGCACCCAGCGCGGCGAAATCCTTCTCGGTCTGCGCCACTTCGGCGGCGTTGCGCGCGCAGAAGGCCACGTGTGTGCCCTCGGTGGCCAGCGTCTGCGCGATCGCGCGGCCGATGCCCTTGGTGCCGCCGGTCACGACGGCCTTGAGTCCCTTCAATCCCAGATCCATGTTTGCTCCTTGGTGATGCAGGCTGATGCAAGCGGATGCAGATCCCCCACCGGGGGGGCCGCTGACGATTCCGACGCCTTCGAGGCGCCATGACGGTGGCCCAGGGCCTTCAGGGCGCCAGGTACTTCTTCTCGATACCGGCGCCGACCGTGTACTTCGGGTCGACGAAGTTGCCCAGGCGCACCAGGCCGCACTGGCTGAGCATCATGTAGGCGTCCCAGCGGTCGAAGCCGTACTCGGCCTCCATCCACAGCACCAGCTCCTTGTAGGCGATGCGGGTGGCGTCCTCCAGCGGGCGGGCGCTGCCGATGCACATGATGCGGCTGTCGGTTTCCAGGCGCGGCCATTCGATGGGCCAGCCCTTGATCACATCGACCTGGATCGTCGTCGTGCTGGGGTATTCGACCGCCGTGCCGCAGACCTCGCCGTCGCCCTGGCAAGCATGGGCGTCCCCGATGAACAGGCGCCCGCCCGGCGCACGCACCGGCAGGTAGGTGATGCTGCCCGGGCCCATGTCGGGCAGATCCATGTTGCCGCCGTGCGCGTCCGGCGTCAGGGTGTTGATGCTGTCGATCTCGGGGCTGCAGCTCAGCGTGCCGATGTGCGGGCGGTAGGGCAGCGTCACGCGCTTGCTCCAGTACACACCCTTCTCGTCGACGTCGATCTTGCGCACGATCTCAGGCAGCGATTCCGCCAGCAAGGCGGTGAAGCTCGTGCCGCTGAGGGCACCGAACTGCGGGATCATCGCGCAGGTGCCGCGCGGGTTGGGCCCGCGCGGCGCCATGTGCTCGATGTAGACCGCCAGCACGTCACCCGGTTCGGCGCCTTCGACCATGATCGGCCCGTTCTGCGGGTTGACGAAGGGCATGCGCAGCACGCGCGACGGCAGATCCTGCTCGGTCTTCACGGCGCCCTCGAAGGCGTCGCGCGTCTCGACGACGACGCGATCGCCGGGCCTGACCTGGAGCACCGGCTCAGAGTACGGGCCGATGGTGTAGTGGTACTTGCCCTGCCGGGCTTCGGTCAGTTCATGGGTGTCGGGCGTGCGGCCTTGCGCCAGGCCGCGGGTGCGCATGATCGAGGTGTTCAGCCAGTTCATCGGTGCTCCTGTTTCCTGGGCGAGCCTGCAGGCCGACAAGCCGCGAGCCTTGCGCGTGTGGTCGGCCTGCGCTCCCCAACGCAGGCCAGTTTATCGACGCCGACCGAAAGGCGCAGGCCAGGGCATTGGGCCGACGCGGCGGACCGTGATGGCCTCGCGCAGCCGCCACCGCGTCGTCGTTTCGCCAAGCCGCACAAGCCGGATTGCGAGGAGCCTCCCCGAGGCGCGGTGTCATACTCCGGCCTCCTTTTGGCTCACCCTCATGGAGAGGTCCCCGATGAAGCTCCTTCGCCCCCTGCTGCGTTCGGTCTCGGCGGCACTGGTCGTCCTCGGCGCGTGCGCAGCGGCCCAGGCCCAGGTCGAGTGGAAGTTCAACAACAGCTACGCGCCGACCCGGCCCGAGTCGGCACACATCCGCGCCTTCGCCGCGGACGTCGACAAGCGCACCGGCGGCAAGATGAAGATCTCGGTCTCCGAGGGCGGCGCGCTCGGCCTCAAGGACGCCGACGCGCTGCGCTTCATGCAGGTGGGCACACCCGAGCTTGGCTTCATCTGGCCGCCCTTCCTCGGCCGCGACGCGCCAGCGCTGGCCAACCTCTACGTCTACGGCCTGGTCTCCACGGCCGAAGAGCACCTGAAGGCGCTGCCGGCGCTGAAGGCGGTGATGAAGGAAGCCCTGAACAAGGCGAACGTCGAGGTCCCGGGCTACCTCGGCTTCTCCATGGTCGACGCCACGCTGTTCTGCCGCGAGCCGGTGCGCACGCTGGACGAGCTCAAGCGCAAGAAGCTGCGCGTGGGCAGCCGCGAGCAGATCGAGACCTTCAAGCGCCTGGGCGTGGCCGCGCAGATCGTGCCGCAGAACGAGCTCTACGCCGCACTGCAGACGGGCGTCGTCGACTGCGCGCTGTACGCGCCACGCTTCGCCAACTCGATCTCGCTGCAGGAGGTGGCCAAGCACGTCACGCCCACGGGTTTCCCCTTCCCGCCGGTGCCCTATGCGCTGATGGCGAACAAGGCCAAATGGGCGGCGCTGCCGGCCGACCTGAAGAAGGGCTTCCAGGACGCGGTCACCGAACTGGAGCGCGTGAGCTTCAACTTCGACGGCGACGTCACCACCGAGAGAGCCGCGCGCGAGAAGCTCGTCAGCCAAGGCGTGACCTGGCACCCGCCGCTGCCGGCGGCCGATCGCACGGCGCTGCGCAACTCGGCGCTGACGACCTGGGACGTGCTGGCCAAGGAGACCGGCGGCGATGCCATGGCGTATCGCCAGCGCATCCTGGACGCGCTGCCGAAGTGAGCCCCGACAGCCTCGAACGCGCAGCACCGTCTGCGCTGACCTGACGCGCGTCCCGAGCGGTCGTCCAGCGCGGCCGCCGGGCGCTTGTGCGCTTCCATATCGTGTCTTCCCACCGCCGATCGACTCCTCGGTGGCGCCTGCGTGGCGCCGCTTCGCTCGACCTGCTCGAGTCCGGCCTGCGCCTGCTGGCTGGCGCCCTGGCCGCGGTCGGGGCCGCGGCCTTGGCCGGCATCTTCGTCCTCGTGTTGGCGGCCGTGGTGATGCGTTACGGCTGGGGCCGGCCCTTCTCCTTCACCGAGGAGTTGTCGGGCCTGCTGATGACGGTGGCGGTGTTCACCCTGCTGCCGGCCACGGTGCTGCGTGAAGCGCACATACGCGTCACGCTCGTCTCGGAGCGCTTGCAGGGCCTGCCAGCGCGGTGGCTCTTCGTCTTGGCCCAGGCGGTACTCGTGGCCTTCTGCCTGCTCTTCCTGCGAGAGGCCTGGGCCATCACCGCCTTCACCGCGCAGTTGAACCTGAAGTCTGAACAGTCCCGGCTGCCGCTGGCGCCCTTCCTCTATCTGTCCACGGCGTCGGTCGCAGTGGCCGGGATGGCCGGCGCCTGGCGCGCGCTGCGTCCCATGGCGCCGGTGCCGACGGACACCGCTTCCGAGGCGAGGTCCGGGTCGTGATCTGGACGGCGCTTGGTGGCCTGCTGGCCCTGAACGTGCTGACCGGCGCGGTGCTCGGCGCCGCGCTCGGCCTCACGGGCTTCGCCATCCTCCACTTCTTCGGCGGTGGCGCGATGCGGCTGGGTGCGCAGGCCGTCTTCAACGTGCTGGGCGAGTTCACGCTGACCGCCATCCCGCTGTTCATCCTGCTGGGCGACGTACTCGTGGCCAGCGGCTTGGCCGGCGGCGTCTACCGCGCCATGACACCGCTGTTCGCGCGCCTGCACGGCGGCCTGCTGCACACCAACATCGCGGTGTGCGGCGTCTTCGGCGCCGTCAGCGGCTCGTCAATGTCCGTCTCCGCCGCTGTGGGCGCGGTGGCCTACCCGGAGCTGTCGCGTCGCGGCTACGACCGCCGCTTCGTCGTCGGCACGCTGGCCGGCGGCGGCACGCTCGGACTGCTGATCCCACCCAGCCTGTCGCTGCTGATCTACGGCGCGCTGACCGACACCTCGATCGGCAAGCTCTTCCTGGCCGGCGTGCTGCCGGGCCTGATGATGGCGCTGCTGTTCATGGTGTGGATCGAGATCATGGCGCGCCGCCAACCCGGCCTCGTACGGCGCGAAGCGCCTCAGCCCTGGGGGCCGACGCTGCGCGCGTTGGCGCCAGTCTGGCCCATCCTGGTGCTGATCGTGGCAGTGCTGGGCAGCCTGTTCGCCGGCATCGCCACGCCCACGGAATCGGCGGCCGTCGGTGTGGCCGCCGCCGTCGTATTGGGCTTCACCAAAGGCTCGTTGACCTGGGCGACGCTGGCGCGCACCTTTGTCAATTCAGCCAGGACCTTCGCCGTCATCGCCTTCGTCTTCCTCGGCGCAGTGATCCTTGCGCAGTCGATCAGCCTGCTGCAACTGCCGCAGAAGCTGCTGGAGTCGATTGCCGCCACAGGCTTGTCGCCGCTGGCACTGCTGGCGGTGGTGGTCCTGGTCTACCTGCTGCTGGGCACGGTGTTCGACGGCTTGTCGATGATGGTGATGACGCTGCCCGTGGTGTTCCCGCTGCTCACGGGGGTGGGCTATGACGCGATCTGGCTGGGCGTGGTGGTGACGCTGCTGATCGAGATAGGCATGCTCACTCCACCGGTGGGGATGAACCTGTTCGTGCTGGTGGGCATGACGCGAGGCGAGGTCGACCTGGGCAGCGCAGCCCGCGGGGCGCTGCCTTTCTGGTTGCTGTTGCTCCTTGGGCTGGTGCTGCTGACGCTGGCGCCGGGCATCGCCACGTGGTTGCCGGCGACCGTGTTCGGTTGAGTCCAAGAGGAGAGGGGCGCCCTTGAGCCATGTGAACAGGACGCGGGCACAACGCCTGCTGGCACTGCGAGGTCTGGACGCCATCGTGCTTTCCAAGCCCGAGAACTTCGCCTGGGCCACGGGATGCGCGCCGGGCGTGGCCGCCTTCTGGCGCCGCGCCGGGGCGGCCCTCGCGCTGGTGCCGGCCGACCCGGCCCAGCCGCTTTGCGCCGTCGTGAGCGAGCTCTTCGCGCCCGGACTGCGCAAAGCGCTGGGCGACGCCCACGTGCTGGACCATCCCGACTGGATCGAGACAGCCGACATCCGTCCGTGGCAGGACGGCGCGGACAGCGCGGCCGTCCTGGCGGAGCGGGCCTGGGACGCTGCGGGAAGACCGAACGCCGGACGCTGCCGTCCCGCCGCCTTCGACGCTCGGGCTGCCTTCACCGCACTCGCAGACTTGCTACGGCGGCACGGGCTGCAGGAAGCGCACATCGGGCTGGACCTGGACTTCTGGCCCGTCCTGGACTTCCGTCTACTGCAGGAACACCTGCCCGACGTGCACTGGGTCGATGCCAGCGCCACCATCGGTGCGATCCGAGCGGTCAAGTCCCCTGCCGAGATCGACAGGCTGCGACAGGCCGCCGCCATCGCCGAGGCCGGCATGCACACGGCGCTGTCAGTCGTGCGTGCAGGCGCCAGTCGCCATGACATCGCCGACGCCTGGGCCGATGGAGTGGCGGCATGCGCGCGGACGCAGGGCGTGCGCTTGTCGGGCCAGTGGGAGTACGTCAGCGTCGGGCCACTGCCCTGGGGCGGCAACGCCACGGTGGGCGAAGGCAGCGTGATCAAGTTCGACGTCGGCTGCCTCGTCGACGGCTACAGCTCGGACTGCGGCCGCACCTACACCTTCGGCCGCGCCAGCCCCCGCGCGCGGGAGATCATGGCCGCGCTGTCCAACGCTTTCGATGCCGGTTTGGAGGTGCTCAGGCCCGGCCACCTGCTCAGCGATGTCTATCAGCAGGCCGCGCGGGCCATGCAGCGCGCCGGCTTCAGGCGTTTTGCTCGCGGGCACTTCGGTCACAGCCTGGGCCGGGACACCTTCTGCGAGGTACCGCCCTTCGTCGCCGCACAGGCGCACGAGCCGATCGAGCCCGGCATGGTGCTGGCCTTCGAAACCCCGTTCTACGTCGACGGCGAGGGGGGCTTCATCATCGAGGACCAGTTCCTCATCACCGACACGGGTGCGCAGGCGGCGTGGTCGCTGCCGCGCCGCTTGGTGGAACTGGGCCTCTGAAAGACCGGCCGTCCGAGGCCATCTCCACAGCACGACGCCACACAGGCGCTCACGGATGGCCCCAGGGCGTGCGCCCATGCCTTCCCATGATGACCACCGCTGTCGAAGCTGAGCCGCCACGGCGCGTGCTGCCGGTGATCGTCTGCGCGCAGTTCGCCGGCACCTCGCTGTGGTTCGCCGTCAACGCGGTGATGCCGGACCTGCAGCGCGAGCTCGGCTGGCCGGCCGAGACGGTGGGCACGCTCACCTCGGCCCTGCAACTGGGCTTCATCCTCGGCACGCTGGTGTTCGCGCTGCTGGCCGTGGCCGACCGCTATCCGGCGCGGCGGGTGTTCCTGTGGTGCTCGCTGGCGGGTGCGGCCTGCACCGTCGGCGCCTGGGCGATGGTGCGGGACCCCACCGCGCTGGCCCTGTGGCGCGCGGCCACCGGCTTCTTCCTGGCCGGCATCTACCCCGTGGGCATGAAGATCGCCTCGCAGTGGTTTCAGCGCGGGCTGGGCGCGGCGCTGGGGCTGCTCGTGGGGGCGCTGGTGCTCGGGTCGGCCAGTGCGCACGGCCTGCGGGGGCTGGGCAGCGCCCTGCCCTGGCCCAGCGTGATGTTGGGCGTGGCGGCGCTGGCCGCTGCCGGCGGCATGCTGCTGCACGCACTGCTGCCCGAGCCGCCCGGCGCAGCCGCCCGCCGCCCCACCAGGCTCGACCTGCGCGCGCTTGCCACGCTGTGGACCGACCGGCGAGTGCGCGCCTCGGTCTTCGGCTACTTCGGCCACATGTGGGAGCTCTACACCGTGTGGGTGCTGGTGCCGCTGATCCTCGCCACGCGGCTGGACGGCCCCGCGCTGAGCTTCGCGGCCTTTGCCGTGCTGGGCGCTGGCGCGCTGGGTTGTGTGGGCGGCGGGTGGTGGGCGCGGCGCGTGGGCAGCGCTCGCGTGGCGGCGGTGCAGTTGGCCACCAGCGGGTTGTGCTGCCTGGCGGCGGTGGTGATGATGGACGCGCCGGGGGCGCTGTTCGCGGCCTGGCTGCTGCTGTGGGGCATCACCGTGGCCGGGGATTCGCCGCAGTTCAGCGCCTTGACTGCCACCAACGCCCCGCCGCACGCCGTGGGCAGCGTGCTGACGCTGACCAACAGCATCGGCTTTGCGATCTCCATCGTCAGCATCGAGCTGCACGTGCGCCTGGCCGCACACGTGCCGCTCGAACACCTGCTGCCCTGGCTGGCCCTCGGACCGATCGCCGGCCTGTGGGCCCTGCGCGGCCTGACGGGCACACAGGCCTCCATCGGCGCGCGGTCTTCACCGCGGGATCGTTCGGGCTGAGCTCGCCGAAGCCCTGTCAGCACGCAGTCTTCACAGCAAGACCGTTCGGGCTGAGCTCGTCGAAGCCCCGCTCCCGGGTGTGAAGGGCCGCGCAGG
>CAZFVH010000019.1:28435-44117 GCA_964522465.1 uncultured Rubrivivax sp.
CCGTTCGGGCTGAGCTCGTCGAAGCCCCGCTCCCGGGTGTGAAGGGCCGCGCAGGGGGCGCGCTGCGCGCACCGACGGCCACGGCGAGAATCGCGGCTCCATGGATCCGAACGACCTGCCCTCCCTTGCCCACCTGCCGGCGCCGCAGGTGGACGTGCTCCCCAACGGTGTGCGCCTGCTGCTGCTGCCGATGCCGCATCTGGCCACCTGCTGCGCCAGCGTGTTCGTGCGCAGCGGCAGCGCGCACGAACCGTCTCACCTGGGTGGCATCGGCCACTTCATCGAGCACATGGCCTTCAAGGGCACGGCCACGCGGGACGCGCACCGCATCAACCTGGACGCCGAGCGCCTGGGCGCCGAGGTGCTGGCCCACACCGACAAGGACCACACCGCCTTCCAGATGCGCGGGCTGTCGATGCACGCCGCCGACTTCGTGCGCATGCTGGGCGACATCGTGCGCCACCCGGTGTTTCCCGCCGACGAGCTCGAGCGCGAGCGTGAGGTCATCCTGCACGAGTTCGCCGAGGTCGAGGACGACCCGATGGACACCGCCTACCGGCTGTTCGACCACGCCTGCTTCGGCCTGCACCCGGTGGCGCAGCCCGTGATCGGCACGCGGGCGCGCATCCGCAGCCTGTCGCGGCAGGACTTGCTGAGCTACGTGCAGCGCCAGTACACCGGCGCCAACGTGGTTGTGGGGGTGGCCGGCGGTTTCGACGCCGAGGCCGTGCGGCGCGAGGCGCTGGCCGCCTTCGCCGACATGGCCCCGGGTGCACCGCACACGCTGGAGACGCCCGGCTACCGCGGTGATGTGCGTACGCGGTCGCTGGAGGGCAGCAGCCAGGCGCACGTGCTGATCGGCGGCGCTCTTCCGGCCCTGCGCGACGCCAACGAGGCGGGCACGGTTGCCGCCGCGGTCCTGGGCGAGGGGGTCAGCTCGCCGCTGCTGCAGGCCGTGCGCGAGCGCCGGCCCCTGGCCTACCACGCCACCAGCGCCGCCGACGTGCTCGACGTGAGCGGGCAGTTCGTCGTCGAGGCGTCGACCTCGCCCGAGCAGCTTGACGACCTGGTGCGCGAGATCGCCGCCTTGCTGCGGCAGCACGCGCAGCGGGTGGATGATGTCGACCTTGAGCGCGCGCGCCGGCAGTTGCGCGTGCGCCGCCTGCGCGCACTGGAGTCGCCCCAGCAACGTCTGGAAGACGCCGCGCTCGACCTCTTCGCCTTCGGCCGCGTGCGCAGCACGGCCGAGCGGGTGCACGCGCTCGACGCCGTTGATGGCGAGGCCGTACGCCTGACCTTCGAACGACTGCTCGCTTCGGGCCTGTCGGCCGTGGCCGTCGGCAGCGTCGGCCGCGCCGCGGGCGATCGGCTGCGCCGCGCACTGGACCGCCATGTCACGCACTGAACCCCTTTCATCCACCGGGTCCGCTGCATCCGCCAACACAGGCGACGCGCCGCCCCTCGACGACCGCGCCACCGCCCTGCCCCCTTGCCCCATCACGGCTCTGGACGCGCAGGCGCTGTCGCGCGCACTCCACGCCCGCGACTTCTCCTGCCGCGAGGTGATGCAGGCCTACCTCGCCCGCATTCACGCGCTGAACCCGCGCCACTGCGCCATCGTCAACCTGGCCGACGACCACGTCCTGCTGGCGCAGGCCGATGCGGCCGACGCCGAGCTGGCGGCCGGGCGCTCGCGCGGCTGGATGCACGGCATGCCGCAGGCCATCAAGGACACGGCCCACGCCGTCGCCTTCCCGACAACGTTCGGCTCGCCTCTGCTGAAGGACGCGCGGCCTGCGCAGGACAGCCTGCACGTCGCCCGGATGAAGGCTGCGGGCGCGATCGTCATCGGCAAGACCAACATGCCGGAGTTCGGACTGGGCTCCCACACCTACAACCGCGTCTTCGGGGCCACGCCCAACGCGTGGGACCCGGCGGTCAGCGCGGGCGGCTCCAGCGGCGGCGCCTCGGTGGCGCTGGCGCTGCGCCTGCTGCCGGTGGCGGACGGATCGGATTTCATGGGCTCGCTGCGCAACCCGGCGGGCTGGAACCACCACTTCGGCCTGCGCCCCAGCCAGGGCCGGGTGCCGGCGCACCCGAAACCCGAACTCTTCGTGAGCCAACTCGCCACCGACGGGCCGATGGGCCGCCGCGTGCGCGACGTCGCCCGCCTGCTGGGCATCCAGGCGGGCTTCGACGCGCGCGCTCCCCTGTCCCTCGGCGAGCCCGGCGACAGCGGGCACGGGGCCGGCACCGACCCGTCGACCCGCTTCCTGCCGCCGCCCGACGCCTCGGTGCGCGGGCTGCGTGTGGCCTGGCTCGGCGACCTGGGCGGACGTCTGGCCACCGAGCCCGGCATCCTGCAGACCTGCGAGACCGCGCTGCAGACGATGGCGCGTGAAGGGGCCCGAGTCGAACCCGCACGCATCGACATCGACCTCGACGCGGTGTGGGACGCCTGGCTCGTCTGGCGCCGCGCCCTCGTCGCGCCAGCCGTGGCCGCCGTGACCGCTGCGCCCGGCACGCGCGATCAGGTCAAGCCCGAAGCGCTGTGGGAACACGACCAGGCGCAAGGCTTGTCCTTCGCCGCCTTCATGCAAGCCAGCGCCGTGCGCGGCCAGTTGCTGCACCGCCTGCTGGCGCTGTTCGAGCACCACGACCTGCTGGCCCTGCCGACGGCACAGCTCTGGCCCTTCCCGATCGCCCAGACCTGGCCGCGCGCCATCGACGGCCGGGCCACGGACACCTACCACCGCTGGATGGAGGTGACGCTGTACGCCACCTTCGCCGGCCTGCCCGCGATCAGCGTGCCCGCCGGCTTCCACCCCAACGGCCGCTGGCCCTGCGGCCTGCAGCTGATCGGCCGCCCGCGCGCCGACGCCGCGCTGCTGGCCGCTGCAGCCGGCTACGAGGCCCTGATCGAGCCGCTGCTGCAGCGTCTGCCCCAGGCCATCGGCGGTTGAGGGCCTCAGCGCCTCGCATCCCTCTGACGCGCCGATGACGCCCCTCCACCCCGACCACCGCGTCATCGTCTGGCTCAAGCGCGACCTGCGTCTGGACGACCATGCGCCGCTGGCGGCGGCTGCGCGGGCGCGTCAGGCGGTCGTCGTGTTCATCCTCGAGCTGCAGTGGCTGGAAAGCCCCGAGTTCGACCCGATGCACCTGGCCTTCGCGCTGGCATCGGTGGCCGAGCTGCGGCAGCAGGGCTTGCCGGTGCAGGTGCGACAGGGCTCGGCGGTGGCGGTGCTCGAGGCGCTGCGCGCGACGCACGGCTGCGACCACCTGCTCAGCCACGAGGAAACCGGCCCGGGCTGGAGCTACGCCCGTGACCTGGCGGTGGCCGCCTGGTGCCGCGGCCACGGCCTGCCGTGGACCGAGTTCACGCAGACCGGCGTGGTGCGGCGGCTGCGCTCGCGCCAGGGCTGGGCCGGGCGCTGGCAGGCCCGGATGGACGCCGCCCTGGTGCGGGCACCCGACACAGGCGCCTGGCCGACGCCACCCGGGCTGGCGCTGCCCGATCTGCCCACGCTGGCCTCACTCGGCCAGCCCCCCGTGCGGCGCAGCGTGCAGCGTGGCGGTCAGGCCACCGCACGCGACACCCTGGACAGCTTCCTGCATCACCGCGGCCACGACTACCGGCGCGCGCTGTCCAGCCCCCTGTCGGCCGAGGAGGGCTGCAGCCGGCTGAGCCCGCACCTGGCCTTCGGCACGGTCTCGATGCGCACGGTGCACCGGGCCACCGAGGCGCGTATCGCCGCGCTGTCGGCCAGTGTCCATCCGGAGGAGCGGCGCCATGCCCACGCGCTGCGCGGCTTCGCCGGCCGGCTGCGCTGGCACTGCCACTTCATGCAGAAGCTCGAGGACGAGCCGGCGATCGAGTTCCGCAACTTCGCCCGCAGCGCCGACGGGCTGCGTCCGGGCGACGACGGCGTGCCGATGACCGAGGCTGATCAGGCGCGGCTGGCGGCCTGGCGCGAAGGCCGCACCGGCTACCCGATGGTCGACGCCTGCATGCGCAGCCTGTGCGCCACCGGTTGGCTGAACTTCCGCATGCGCGCGATGCTGGTCAGCTTCGCCGCGTATCACCTGTGGCTGCACTGGCGCGAGCCGGGCCTGTGGCTGGCGCGGCAGTTCCTGGATTTCGAGGCCGGCATCCACTGGAGCCAGATGCAGATGCAGTCGGGCACGACCGGCATCAACACGCTGCGCATGTACTCGCCCACCAAGCAGATGCGCGACCACGACCCGGAAGGCGTCTTCGTGCGCCGCTGGGTGCCCGAGTGGGGCAGCGACGCCTACCCGGCCCCTATCGTCGACGAGCGCGTCGCGCTGTCCGCAGCGAAAGACCGCCTCTACGGCCTGCGCGCCGCGCCGCAGACGCGCGAGGAGGCAGACGCGATCCAGCAGCGCCACGGCTCACGGCTGAGCGGCCTGCCGCGCAGCGGCCACACGCCGCGCAAGGGCCGTGCCGCGCCGGGCGCGGCGCAGGACCTCGCATCACGTCAGGGCGAGTTGTTCTGAGCCTCACACCCTGCGCGCGGGTCAAGGGCGGCGACACCGTGTCCCGCCGCCTGCACGCACGGACCGCGCGCCGATGGGTCGGTCTTCGTGGCCACCGTCCGCGTTCAACCTGCCCAGGTTGCCTGCCCCGTTTGCCCGCCCTGCGCGCCCACCCAGCGCCCACCCAGCGCCCACCCAGCGCCCACCCAGCGTCGGCACCCCCTACACTCGGCCGCCCGGGGCCCAGCCCCATTCCTTGCAACCCCCACAGAGGAGCAGCACCCATGACGATTCGACGCATCCAGCCCGGCCCGCGCATGAGCGGCGCCGTCGTCCACGGCAACACCGTCTATCTGGCCGGCCTGACCGCCGATGACGCGACCCAGGACGTCAAGGGCCAGACGCGCCAGATCCTGGCCAAGATCGACAAGCTGCTGGCCGAGGCCGGCAGCGACAAGAGCAAGATCCTGTCGGCCAACATCTGGCTGACCGACATCGGCACCTGGAGCCAGATGAACGAGGTGTGGGATGCCTGGGTCTCCCCGGGCAACACGCCGGCACGCGCCACCGTCGAAGCCCGTCTGGCGGTGCCGGGGCTGTCGGTGGAGATCATGGTCCAGGCAGCGGTCTGAACCTTGTACGGCCCGGGGGAGGCATCGCCCGGGTTCGACGCCGAATCGATCCACCCAGCCGATCGACCCAGCCCGCACGGACGATGAAGCCTGGCCTTCCGGTGATCCGGGCCCGGGCCGCTCGACGCGTCTGAGACGGTGGGGCATGACCGGCTGGCCTCACACCGCCTGATCATGGAACCGGCCCTGATTTTCCTGGGCGCCCTGGCGCTGGCGGCCTTGGCCGCCGGCCTGGGCTGGTTCGCCGGCCGTACGGCTGGCTTGGCCCGAGCCCGAACCGAGGCCGCCACCGAGCGTGCAGCGCTCGAGCTGGAAGGGGCTACCGTGCGCGAGCGCCTGCGCGCCGCCGAGGCGCAGCTGGCGCAGGCGCAGGCCGACGCTGCGCAGACCCGCCGCGATGGCGAGCGTCAACGCGACCTGCTCGACGAGGCGCGCGACGAGCTCGCACGCCTGCAGGAACGCGCCGCCCGCGTGCCCGCCCTGGAGGCGCAGGCTGCCGACCTTCAGCGCCGGATCGACGCGCTGCGCGAGGAGCGCACCACGCAACGCGAGGAGTTGGCGCGGCTGACCACCGACCTCGCGCGCCAGCGCACCGCCTTCGATGAGCAGATCAAGCTCCTGCAGGACGCCCGCCACAGCCTGGGCGAGCAGTTCCGCAACCTCGCCAACGACATCCTCGAAGAGAAGTCGCGCCGTTTCGCCGAACAGAACCAGACCCAGCTCGGCACCCTGCTCGAGCCGCTGCGCGAGCGTCTGAGCGCCTTCCAGGGCAAGGTCGAGGAGGTCTACGTCCAGGAGGGCAAGGACCGCTCGGCGCTGCAGGAGCAGGTGCGCCAGCTCGCTGCCCTGAACCAGGCCCTGGGCGAAGACGCCCGCCAGCTCACCCAGGCGCTCAAGGGATCGGCCAAGACCCAGGGCAATTGGGGCGAATGGATCCTGGAGCGCGTGCTCGAGGCCTCGGGTATGCGCAAGGGCCACGAGTACCAGGTGCAGGACACGCGCACCCGCGAAAACGGCAGCCGCGCGCTGCCAGACGTCGTCATCCACCTGCCCGAAGGCCGCTGCCTCGTCGTCGACGCCAAGGTGTCGCTCGTCGCCTACGAGCGCTTCGCGTCGGCGCAGCAGGAAGATGACCGCGCCGCCGCGCTGCGCGCCCACCTCGATTCGCTGCGCGCGCACCTCAGAGGCCTGTCCGAGAAGCGCTACCAAGACCTGCCCGGCGTGCGCAGCCTCGACTTCGTGCTGGCCTTCGTGCCGGTGGAGCCGGCCTTCATCGCCGCCGTCACGCACGACGGGTCGATCTTCGACGAGGCCTGGCAGCGCAACGTGCTGCTGGTCAGCCCGTCGACGCTGATGTTCGTGGTGCGTACCGTCGCCCACCTGTGGCGCCAGGAGGCGCAGACCCGCAACGCCCAGGAGATCGCCAAGCGCGGCGCGGAGCTGTACGACAAGCTGTGCAGCTTCGTCGGCGACCTGCAGCAGGTGGGCGACCGTCTGCGTCAGGCGCGTGAGGCCTACGAGCAGGCCGAATCCCGCCTGCACCTGGGCAAGGGCAACGCCATCCGCCAGGCCGAGATGCTGCGCGAGCTGGGCGTCAAGGCTGCCAAGCGCCTGCCCGAGGCTCTCGTGGCGGCGGCGCTCGACGACGAGCGATCCGACCCGGGCACGCAGGGTGCGGCGAATTCCGCGGCGATACCCACGGCGATACCCACGGCAATTCCCGCGGCACGATCCGAGGCAATGCCCGAGGCAGTGCCCACGGCGATACCGGAAGCAATACACGCATCGAAAGCCGTGCACACACTCGCGGGTATGCCTGCGTCTACAGTCGTAGCGACACCTGCAGCGATGCTTTCGCCGGTGACGCCGCCGGATACGGCCGCAGCCTCGCCCGGACCCATCGTCTTCGCGGGCACCACATGACGAACCCGACCGCACCCGTCCTGCACGTCGGCTGCGCCGCCGGCTTCTCCGGCGACCGCACCGATGTCGCCCGTGCGGTCGTCGACACGCTGCTGGCACGCGGCGGCCCGGCCTGCCTGATCTTCGAAACCCTGGCCGAGCGCACGCTGGCGCTGGCCCAGTTGGCGCGTGGCGCCGACCCCTCGGCGGGCTACGAGCCGCTGCTCGACGAGATGCTGCGCCCGGTGCTGGCGGACTGCCTGACGCACGGCGTGCCCATCGTCGGCAACTTCGGCGCAGCCAACCCCATCGGCGCAGCCCACCGGGTACATGCCCTGGCGGCCGAGTTGGGCCTGGCGCCGCCGCGCGTGGCCGTGGTGCTGGGCGACGATCTCGGTGGCCCGACGCACAGGGCCCTGCTGCAGGCCGCGCTGGGCGCGGACCGGCTCGAGGCGCTCGACATCGCCTGTGCCACCGCCTACCTCGGCGCGGAGGGCATCGCGCAGGCGCTGCACCAGGGCGCGCAGGTTGTGGTCACCGGCCGCGTCGCCGACCCCTGCCTGACGGTGGGGCCGGCGATGGCGCATTTCGGCTGGCGCGAGGACGACTGGGACCGGCTGGCCCGCGCCACCATGGCCGGCCACCTGCTGGAGTGCGGCGCGCAGGTGACGGGTGGCTACTACGCCGACCCGGGCTTCAAGGACGTCCCCGACCTGGCCCAAGTGGGCTTTCCGATCGCCGAAATCGACGCCGAGGGTCACTGCGTGATCGGCAAGGCCGACGGCACCGGTGGCTGCGTCGACGAACACACCGTCAAGGAGCAGTTGCTGTACGAGCTTCACGACCCGGCCGCCTACCTGACGCCGGATGTGGTGGCCGACATCACCGAGGCCACGGTCGAAGCCGTCGGGCCGAACCGCGTGCGGCTGTCGGGCGTGCGCGGCCATCCCCGGCCCGCCACGCTCAAGGCGCTGGTCTTCCACCGCACCGGCTGGCTGGCCGAGGGCGAGATCTCCTACGCCGGCCCCGGCGCCGAGGCCCGGGCCCGGCTGGCCGCGCAAGTGTTGAAGGAGCGCTGGGGCGACGCCGGTGCGCTGCGGCTGGACCTGATCGGCGTGTGCAGCCTCTTCGGCGACGACGCGGGCACGGCGCTGGCCGCGCTGCCCGCATCCGACGCCCGCGATGTCCGTCTGCGCGCAGCGACCTCCCAGCCCCGGCGCGACGTGGCCCTGCGCCTGGCGCGCGAGGTCACCGCCCTGTACACCTGCGGCCCAGCCGGCGGCGGCGGCGTGCGTACCGCGCTGCGCGAGCGTCTGGGCTCGGTGGCCTGCTTCGTGCCCCGCGATCAGGTGGCGGCAAGGGTGTCGTTCATCGATCGGGATGCGTCGGCGCAGGAACACGCATGACCTCTGCATCCCTCGCATCGTCCACCCAGGATATCGTGGCAGGGACTGTGGCCCCCGACAGCGTACCGGCACCGCTGCGTTGTCTGGCCCACGGCCGCACCGGTGACAAGGGCAATCGCGCCAACATCAGCCTGATCGCGTGGCATCCCGAGTTGTATCCGCTGCTGGTCGATCAGGTCACCGAGGCGGTGGTGGCACAGGTCTACCGCACGCGCCGACCGAGCCACGTCGCGCGCCACCTGCTGCCCCGCCTACACGCGATCAACTTCGTCCTCGACGACGTCCTCGACGGGGGCGTCAACGACGCGCTCAACCTCGACAGCCACGGCAAGGCCCTGGCCTTCGCATTGCTGGATCTGCGGCTATGGGTGCCGAGACAACTCGGGCATCGGCTACGCAATGCCCCGTCCAACGCCCTGTGGTCTTCCGCGCCACCCAAGGCTTGACACAATCCGTGGGCCGTCATCCGACGGCGTCTTCCACAGGGACATCCAAGGAGATCTCGAAAATGACCGCCTTCACCCGTCGCACCGCGCTTGTCGGCGCCACCGTGCTCGCCACCACGCTGGCCGCGCAGGCCCAGAGCAGCTATCCCACGCGCAGCATCCGCGCCGTCGTGCCCTTTGCCGCCGGCAGCGCCACCGACCAGATCGGCCGCGCCTTCGCCGAGAAGATGTCCCAGGCCCTGGGCCAGCAGGTGCTGATCGACAACAAGCCCGGCGCCAGCGGCATGCTGGGCGCCGACGCCGTGGCCAAGGCGCCGGCGGACGGCTACACCATCCTCATCGGCACCAACAGCACGAATGCGGCGCTGAAGTTCCTGATGAAGAAGCTGCCCTACGACCAGGACACGGCCTTCGCGCCCGTAGGCTTCATCGGCTCGGTGCCCCTGATGGTGGCGGTCAACAACGACGTGCCGGCCAAGACCCTGAAGGAACTGGTCGATCTGGCCAAGGCCAAGCCGGGGCAGATCTCCTTCGCGTACGCCAGCACCTCGCAGCAAGTGTCGTCGGAGATGCTTTCGAGCATGACCGGCATCAAGATGAACGCGATCCCCTACAAGAGTGGCCCGGCGGCGATGACCGACCTGATCGGCGGCCAGGTCAATGTCTTCACGGCCGACTTCGGGGTGACCGTGCCCCAGCACAAGGCGGGCAAGATCCGCGGACTTGCGGTCACCTCGACCAAGCGTGCGGCTGCCGTTCCCGACCTGCCCACGGTCAACGAAGCGCTGGGCTTGAAGGACTACGAACTGATCGCCTACTTCGCCGTGTTCGCCCCGGCCGGCACCCCGCGCGACGTCATCCAGCGCCTGAACCAGGCGGTCAACTTCGCTGCCAACAGCAAGGACGTCCAGGAAAAGTTTGCCGCCACCGGCTTCAGCGTCGAACCCGGCACGCCGGAAGAACTCGGCGAGCGCAACCGCCGCGAGACCCTGAAGTGGGAAAAGGCCATCCGCGAAGCGGGGATCCAAGCCAACTGATCCGACCGCCATCCGAGGTGGCCGTTGCCCCGGCACGGCGGCAACGGCCTGGAGGCTCAACGGCCGAGCAGGTAGGGCGATCGCTGTCGGTGTCAGTGAATGCGTTGCAGGCGTCTGGGGAGCGAAAGATGTCCCCGACCATTCCCATCCCATCGCTCATGCACCATCACCGCGACCGGGATCCGCATCCTCGCTCTTCGCGATCATGTGGCGGCGGATCGATGGCAGCGGCCGCCGACATGGCATGGCTCGACGAGGGCGAAACAACCTGCTGCGAAGCAGCGCAGCAGGAAACACCGGGTCACCGACCTGCCAGGCATCCCGCGGAAGCGTTTCCACGCGCCGGGCAGCGTCCGGTTCTTCAGCAAAGGCGGCAAGAGCGACTCTTCGACGATCTGCTGCACGACAGCACCCCGCATCAAGCCCATTGGCATCGTCGTCAAGTCCGCGAATTCAAGTCAGCGAATTCCCGCTGCTGAGGCATGATGTGCTTGGCGAGTCCGCCAACGTGCCCTCCATCTGGACGTGCACCTCGGCGAGCTCCGCAATCGCCGGGAGGCGTTTGCCGGCACGGATGCCACTGGAATGCAATTCGTCTTCCCCCATGAGGTGAGGGCACCGCGTGTGATCGACGTCAAGTCACCGCAGGCGGGCGAGACCACAGTGGCCCCAAAGGACGAGTCATGCAAATCAAGGTTGTGGGCTCAGGCTGCAGCAAGTGCCGAAGCACGATCGGGATCATCGAACGCGCAGCCCGTGCTGCGGGCGTCGAGGTCGAGATCATCAAGGTCGAGAGTCCCGAGGGGATCAAGGCCTTTGGCGTGTCCGCCACGCCGGCTGTGATCATCGACGGCCAAGTCATGCACCGCGGAGGGATCCCTTCGCATGCGGATGTGCAGTCGTGGCTCAAACCCGCCAGCGTCGGCTTGATCGACCACCCGACTCGGTATCTCTTCTTCACCGGCAAGGGTGGTGTCGGTAAGACCTCCATTTCTTCCGCTGCCGCGCTGACGCTTGCCAATGCGGGCCTGAAGGTGCTGCTCGTCAGCACCGACGCCGCCTCGAACCTTGACGAAATGCTCGGCATCGAGTTGCGCAACACGCCGGTCCCGGTGCCGGGCGCACCGGGTTTGTCGGTGCTCAACATCGACCCCGACAGCGCTGCCGAGTCCTACCGGCACCGCGTAGTGGCGCAGATGGACGCAAGCGCAACGACAGAGGAACTCTCAACGGTACGCGAGCAGCTGTCGGGGGCCTGTACAACCGAGATCGCCTCGTTTGACGAGTTCTCCTCCCTGCTGGCCGATGGCGCGCATACCTGGGACCACATCGTCTTCGACACCGCGCCCACGGGTCATACCCTGCGCCTGCTCAGCCTGCCCAAGGCCTGGACTGGCTTCCTGGAGGGCAACGACCGCGGGGCGTCCTGCCTTGGCCCGCATTCGGGTCTGAAGATGCAGGAGGTGCGCTTCAAGGCTGCGCTCGCGGCGCTGATCGACCCCGCGATGACGACCGTCATCCTGGTCACCCGGCCCGACCGTGGAGCGATTGCAGAAGCCGCCCGTACATCGGTTGAGCTTCGCGAGTTGGGCCTGGACAACCAGCGCCTGCTGATCAACGGGGTGTTCCATGCCAGCGACCGCAGCGATGCCGTCGCCTGTGCGATCGAAGACCTCGGGCGGCAGGCCCTGGAGGCCTTGCCGGCATCGCTGCGATCGCTGCCGCAGGACCAGATCCCGCTTCGCCCATTCGACACCGTCGGTCTGCCGGCCCTGCGGGCGCTGCTGGTCCCCGGCGAATCCCCGATCGCGCCGCAGCCAGCGACGCAAAACGGGGACCATGACCCGCTTCCCGACCTCGCCGCGCTGGCCGATGACCTGGCTGCGTCCGGTCAGGGCCTGATCATGGTCATGGGCAAGGGCGGCGTCGGCAAGACCACCATCGCCGCGGCGCTGGCTATCGGCCTGGTGCAGCGCGGCAAGACCGTGCATCTGAGCACCACCGATCCGGCGGCGCACTTGGCCGACACGCTGGCAGGCGACTTGCCGGGCCTGAAGGTGAGCCGCATCGACCCGAAGGTCGAGACCCAGCGCTACATCGACAAGATCGTGACCGCAAAGTCTGCCCAGCTCGACGCGCAGGGGCAAGCCCTGCTGCTGGAGGATTTGCAGTCTCCCTGCACCGAAGAGGTGGCGGTGTTCCATGCCTTTTCCCGCATCGTCAGCGAAGGCCGCAGCGCCTTCGTGGTGCTGGACACGGCACCCACGGGACACTCGATGCTGCTGATGGACGCGACCGGCGCCTACCATCGCCAGATGACGCGCGAATTCGATGGCCATGGCACAGCCCGCATCGTGACCCCGCTGATGCGACTGCAGGATGCCGCGTACACGAAGATCGTCCTGGTGACCTTGCCGGAGGTGACGCCAGTGTCCCAGGCCGCCGCGCTGCAGACCGACCTGCGCCGGGCCGGTATCGAGCCCTACGCCTGGGTGCTCAACAAGAGCGTGCTGGTGTCGGGAACGCACGATCCCGTGCTGCAGGCCCGTGTCGAGGGTGAACGGCGACAGATCGCACGTCTCTCTACAGGTCTTGCGCAGCGGCTGTACGCACTGCCCTGGCTGCCGGTCCCGCCCATCGGCCTCGGGGAGTTGTCGAAGCTGGTCCAAGGACCGGTGTGGGCATAGCCCTTCGCGACCTTGCGCTGCGCGCAACGGAAGCAGCTGAGGCACTTCCTGGGACACGAGCTACAAAAACCAGGCAGCGCGAGCGGCCGGTATCGGCTTCGGGCAAGACGACCTGGTGGTTGGCCTTGTGGAGAACGGAGCGATCGACTGGCCGCTCGGGAAGGGACGGGCCTACGTCGACAAGTAACCGGCAGGCGCGCCTTCGTCGGCGAGCGAGCCGGTGGGCGAGCTCGGTTCCGCAGCGGTCCATGAAATCGGGCAAGAACACACCTTTCAGGGACGGCTCTCCAATCAACGATATGCCGCACCTCCCGGTGGGACGCGCGCATCCCCCGCCCTCAGTGACCCACCGCTCGAGCCTGGTGAGCTTCTTGGCTCATCGGGATCTGCCTTGGGCGGATCCGCGGGCAGATGCGCCTCATCTGCCCGCGACTGCCAAAACCCGGCGTCGATCAACAGCTCGGCACCGGTTCGCTCATTGACCAGCCAGAACTGCCGCCCGTCCGGGCTGAGCCTGACCACCTCGCCGGTGTGGCGGCCGGCCGTGACGCGGCGGCCCAGCGTGTTGGCGGGAAAGCCGGCCTGGCGGGCCAGCGCCAGCAGGGGCACGGCCTCGCGGCGATCGCCCGCCAGGCGCAGCCGCTGCACGATGGGCGCGAGGAGCGGGTTGGCCGCATCGGCCGCCGACAGGAACACCAGCACCTTGGCCTGCGCCCGGCTCAGCGCCACGTTCAACAGGCGCTGCGCCTCCTCCGTCTGCAGGAACGGCTGGCTGCCGTCGGCGGGGTCGAACAGCACCACGGCGGCCTCGCTGCCCTGGGCGCGGTGGACGGTGCTGACCCTCAGCGACTCCGGCACACCACAGGCGCGCAGGTGCTGGCGGATCAGCGCGCGCTGGGCACGGAACGGCGTCAGCACGATCAGCTCGTGCGGCTGCCAGTCGCCAGCGGCCAGCGCCGCTGCGACCAGGCCGGCAATCATCGCGGCCGATTCGGCACGCACCGGGCCGCGCTCGGCGGCGGACCAGGCGCCATCGGTCTTCAGTCGGTGCACATGCACATGCGTGTGGGCAGCCATGTCGCCCAGGGCCCGGCCGCGTGCGGCCTGCCAGCCAGGGAGGGCCGCCGCATCGGCAGCCACGCGCAGCACGCCGCCGTAGAACATGTCGCTGACCAGCGCACTGATCGGCTCGGCCATGCGCGACTGCTCGTCCAGCAGCGCGACCGACGGGCCGGCGCGCGGCTTCTCGGCAAAGGCCGAGCGGCCCAGCCAGCGCCGTGCGCTGCGGTCGTTGCTGCGCAGCACCGGCGAGAGCTGCTGCGGATCGCCAGCGAACAGCCGCGCCCGGCCCAGCGGCATCAGGGCCAGTGCATGCGCCAGGCTCACCTGGCTGGCTTCGTCGAAGACCAGCAGGTCGAACGGCGGCTCGCCGTCCGGGGCCAGCTCGCGCAAGGTCTTCAGCGTGAGGGCAGCGCGCGTGGTGGTCATGCTGGCCAGCCGACAGTGCTGCAGCAGCAGCTGCGACGAGGCACGCAACTCGTCGCGCAGCGCGGCCACGCGGTCGGCCCACGCCTTGAGGGCCGAGGCGTCCCGCGACGAGGCGGCCGGTCGCGCGGCCTCGGCCCGCGCCAGCCGGGCGATCAGATCGCGATCCCGGGTCGGGATCAGGTGCTCGCGGCCGGCATAGGCGGCTGCATCGAAGCGGGTGCCCAGGCGCTGCACACCCGCGCGGCAATGCTCGCGCCGCCCCTTCTCCAACGCCTTGTCGACCGCGAGGGTCGCCAGGTCCACCGCCTGGTTGGTGGTGGACAGCAGCAGCACGCGGGCCTCGGGCCGGCTGTCCAGGTACTCGGCCAGCAGCACGCCCAGGGTGGTGGTCTTGCCAGTGCCGGGCGGCCCCCACAGAAAGGCGCTGCTGTGTCGCACCAGGGCCAGCGCCTGCCGCTGGGCGGGCCGCAGCCAGCGGAACGGCGCACCCGTGAGCAGCGGGCCGTCGTCCAACGCCCGTGGCCGGGCCAGGTCGGGCAGGCAGGCCAGTGCGCGTTCGGCCCAGGGCGTGTCCCACCACGCATCGGCCAGCGCGTTCAGAAAGCGCGCCGGGTACAAGCGGATCAGCCCGTCCGGCCCCGGTGGCGGGCTGCTGGCGTTCTGCAGCACCAGCTGGTCGTCCTCCGCCACCACGGTCAGCACGCTGGCCCCGCCCTTCACTGGCGCCCCCCACCAGGCCGCCGCGCCGTCCAGGCTGTCGTCCAGCAACGCCTGGGCCGAGGCCATGCCCGGCCGTTGGCCTTCGGCATAGACATAGCCAGGCTCCAGGGTCACACGCCAGAGCACGCCCTCGCGGTCGGCGCGCAGGACCTTGAAGTCGTAGTACTCAGGCGTGGCCGCCAGCTCGGCGCTGAGGGCCAAGCGAATATCGACGAGGCTCATCGGGATGGAGGTGCGGCAGGGGTGGGCGGCGGACTGTAGCGGTGGCCGCCGTGTCAATCCTCGGCTGGCTTCTCGAAGAGCATCAGCGACCGATGGCTGTCGCTGCAGTCTGAGACACTCGGCGGATGCCCAAGCCCGCGCGAACCCGCATCAAGGCTTGCACACGGTGTCACGTGGTCAGCACGACGCTGTTCCGTGTGGTCCACGACGCCCCCAACCGCTGGGTGCTGATCTGCGCGGATTGCAGGGCGAAAGTGGAGACTCAGCCGCTGTATCGGTACGGTGGCACGTGGAAGGCTGACAAACGACACTGAGCAACCCTTGCCCCGCGGGCTCTTCGCGGATCAGGGGCACCTCGCTTTTTCCGGAGTCCACTTCGGTCCAGGCCGAGGCGCCATCGTTCGACCGGTGTCGGGCCAGCGCTTGACGGCCGGATCGATCCCAATCCTCTGACGCCGCCTGATGCGCGGCCGTTCCACCTCAACTGCCTTGGCCGACTTCGAATTCAGACCCAGCACCGCCAGCGTCACAGAAGAATTGCGTCGCGTGCACGCCCTGATGCAACTGGAGCAACAGGAAGACCAGGCGCAGTTCAAGCTCAAGAACGCCAAGGCCAGCATCCCGGAGCGGCAGCGCCGCGGC
>CAZFVH010000020.1:0-43708 GCA_964522465.1 uncultured Rubrivivax sp.
CGAAGCGCGTGACCGTCACCGCCACCGCATCGACCGTGATCGCGTCGTCCTCGCTCACGAAGATCCCCGCGCCCACGTCGGTGCCGCGGCTCAGCGCGCTGAGCGTCGTCACGTCGGTGCTCAGGTGCCGGTCGGCTGCACCGATCGCCTCGTCGGCCTCGATGCGCAGGCTCGTGGCCGTCACGTTCTTCGTGCTGCCCACCGCATTGATCACGCTGCCGCCGTCAGCCACCAGGCTCACGTTCATGGCCACCACGTGGCCCAGCGTCACGTCCGTGGCCGCGTTCAGCCTCACGCTGCTGCCCGTGGCCGTGATCGTCGTCGTGCCCAACTGCGTCAGCGCCCCACCTTCGGCATCGATCAGCACCGTGCCGGCGCTGCCCGTGGACACGTCCGCGTTCACGTTCACCGCATCGGCCGCCGTCACCGTCAGGTGACCCGTCGTGCTCTTGACGTCCGCGTTCAGCACCACGTCGCTGCCCGCGCCGTTGGCGTCCAGCCTCACGCTGCCCGCCCCGTGCGCGACCACGCCGGTGTCGTCGGCATCGCCCTCATGGACCGTGATCGTCCCGCCGGCCACCACCACGATGTGGCCGTTCGCTCCGTTCGTTCCCGTCGTCGCCAAATCGCTCTGCACCGTCTCGGTGCTGACCTGCGTCGTCGCGTTGGACTGCACCGTGTACACCGACACCGCGTACTGCGTCGAGATATCCGCGTCGCCATCCACCAGACTGACAACGTCGTCGATACGCAGCGTGTCCGTCTCCCGCACGTTCACGCCGTCCGAGCCCCGCACCCACGCCGACAGCACGCCCACCGTCGTCTCGATGGCGTTCACGTCCTGGCCCAGGCTGTTGCCCGCCAGCACGCCCAGGCCCTTGCCCGCGTCCACCCTCAGCCCCAGCGCCACCACGTCCACCGTCGTGTCGTCGCCCGCACTCACGTCGTCGCTGTCCAGCACCGAGCCCGGCGTCGTGATCGCCACGTTCGCGTTGCTCGCCGTGATCACGCCGATCGTCACCTGGTCGAGCACGTCATTGCCCGCCGTGATCCGGATGTCTCCATCGACTGTGCTCAGTGTGGCGCTCGCCGCCATCGTCAAGCTGCCGGTGCCGGTCCGCAGGTCGAAACCGCCCGCGCCCGCGGTCGTGACGTCCACGCCGGCCAGCATCGCCAGATCGTCGGCCGCTTGCACGGTCACATGTCCGGTGTCGCTGCGCACGTCGGCGCCCAGGATCACATCGCTGCCCACGCCCGTGGCACTCAGCCGCACGTTGTCACGCGCGACCACGCCGCCGCCGCTCGCGTCCACCGTGATCGTTCCGGCGGCGTCGAGCACGAGGTCTCCTGCGCTGTCCAGGCCCTTGGCGCTCGCGCCGCCCAGGGTCTGGACGCCGCCTGCGCCATCCGGACGGTAGACCTTGACGCCCAGGCCGCCTCCGACGGTCACATCACCCGCGCAAGCCAGGAAGATGCCCGCCCCATCCGTGCGGGTGCTCAAGCTGACCCGATCGACATTCAGCGCAAAAGGCTGTGCGGCGCTGCCGATCGGCCCGCCAACCTCCATGCGCAATCGGTCTGCCGTGACGACAAGGCCGCCGGCGCCGAACACCGGCGTCGGCCCATCGGTGTCGAGCCAGATCCCGTCCGCCACGAGCGTTGCGGCCGTCATCGCGCCCGCCGACCTCACCCGCAGATCGCTGCCAGGCGCCGAGATCAGGTTGCGCGACGTCGTCACCAATCGACCCGTGTGGGAGGCCAGATTGATGGTGCCTGTCGCCGACGACGACGTGGTCCGCACCGTGATCCGGTCGGTCAGCACCAGGTCCCCCTCGGCCTCCAGGCTGATCGGCCCGCGCTGGGATTCCAGACTGCGCAAGAGGTGCAGTTCGCCGCCGGCGCCGGCGCTGACGATATGCAGGCCGCGGTCTGCGGTGGCCACCACCCGATCGGTCACCGTCATCACACCGACGTCCTGGCCGATCAGGCTGATGCCGCTGAGGTCGATGGCTGCGTTGGCGTCGAAGGCCCGTACCGCCACCGCCGCAGGACCCGACAGGGTCAGGCGCAGCACCTCGAGCGCGGCACTGCCCGCCGGCCGGCCCACGCCCTCCACCAGGCCGCCACCGACGATCAGCAGGTTGCCGCCCGCCGAAGTGCTGGCCGCGCTGGCCGCCACCACCGCCCCGGTGAAGGCGATCCGCTCGACGCTCTCGAACCGCAGCCCGGAGGCCGCCGACAGCTCGATGCCCTTGACGAAGCGCAGTTCGTCCACGCCGACGATCCGCAGCAGCCCGCCGGCACTGACGCGCACGGACTCGTCGAACCGCACATCACCCCAGGCCGAGACCTGCAAACTGCCAGCCACGTCGACCGCCTGATCGAACAGGATGTCCGTCACCGCCGCGGGCGGGGTCGACAAGGTCAAGCCCCCCGCCACGGTGATGTCGGACAAGGCGCTGTCGGTGGTTGGGGTGGTCGGGCTCGCGCCGCCTTGCCCGTTCACCCGCTGGGTGGTCACCGTCACGGCGTCCAGTTCGAGCGAGCCGGCGCTGTCGATGAACACCGATGCAGCGTTGGTGGCGGAACGGGTCCTCAGGCTGAGCACATCGACATCGACTGCGAGCGGCAAGGTCTGCGTGCCCACCGTACCGCCCGCATCGATGCGAAGCCCGGCGGCCTGGACCGTCCCCGCCGACGACGGCACCACGGCCATCGAACCGGACTGGCTGGTCAGTGCGACTTCGGACTGGCTCGTCACCGAAGCGATCTGCATCGACCCGCCAGCGCTCAGGCGCAGGTCGCCCGTCGTCGCCGAGCCGACCGCCGAGGCGGCGGTCATGGTCAGGTCACCCCCCGCCAGGAGTTGCAAGGTTCCCCCGTCGGCACGGACGTCCGCGCCATCGAGCAAGGACAGCAGCCCCGAGCTCTCGATCGTGACGTGCCCCGAACCGCCGACGACATCGCGCAGCAGGCGCAACTCGCCGCCCACGCCGCCCCCGGATTGGCGCAGGCTCAGGTCGATGCTGCGCCCAGCCGGCGCGATGACCGGATCGACCACCGACATCCTGCCCACATCGGTGGCCCACACCGTGACGCCACCCAGGTCGATGGGCTGTTCGGCATCGATGGCATTGAGCACCAGCATCGAGGGCCCGCTGATGGACAGCCGCAGCAACTCGCTGACCCCACCAGGCACCACCGAGCCCTCGACACGTCCACCGCCGGACAACATCAGGTTGCCACCAGCCGCAGCACCGCCCGCAGGCGCCCAGACGTCGTCGACGAAGCGCGCCCGGTACACCTCATCGAGCAGCAGCCCGCTGACCCCGCCCGGCAGGCTCGCGTTCTGGGTCAGCTCGACACCGCCCTTGAAGATCACCTCGTCGGCGCCCTCGATGATCAGGCGCCCGCCGATCACATGCACCGTCGAATCGAATCGAACGATACCGGTCGCGTGAATGTGGAGATCGCCGTGGACCGTCACCTTCTGCTCGAACACCACGTCGACCGCGTCGGTGACGCGCAGTGCCTCCAGCGCATCCGACCCGCCAGTGACGCCGCTGACGCGGATGTTCCCGCCGACGGCCGACAGGGTCAGCTGGTCATCGCCCGCGAGCCCGTCGCCATCGAGATTGCCCGTGACCGTGATGTCGCCCTGCAGCGAGGTCAAGGTCGACAGGCCCTTCACATCGATGGAGTCGTTGACCTGGACGTCGCCGGCCATCGCCGTGTCGGTGTTGTCGAGCGTGGTCGTGTGGCCCGGGCCGTAGATGGTCAGCTGCGTGCCGTCGATCTCGCCACCCAGGCGGATCGTGCCGCCGTTCTGCGGCGCCTTGAGCGTCAGCGGCGACGCGAACACCACCGGCGTGGTCAGATTGGCGATCGTGATCGGGCCGGCGTTGTTGTCGCTGCCGATCACGATCTCCTCGACGACCAGATGGGTCATCGCCGTGGACTGGACGAACAACTGCCCAGGCTGATGCGACCCTTCCACGCCGATGACGATCGCCCCGGTAGAAATCGCGCCGGACTGGTCGTCGAAGTGACGGATCCGCAGCGGCTCGTCCGCGGTGGCCAACTGAGCGATGGCCTCGGCGATGATCTCGCCAGCAGCCACGAAGTCCACGCCCGGTCCAGGTCCGGCACCGTCAGCCTTGGGTGCACGGATGACCTCCACGTCAGGCTCGCTGGCCGAGAAGCGCATGCCGTCCTTGACGTACATCTGGTCGGGCAGCGTGATGGACTGGCTGACCTGGAACTCGACATACTCGGCTCGCACAGGCGCCAGGAAGCTCACGTTGTCGGCGACCACCCGCAGTCCGGTGAGCAGCCCCAGATCGATGATCGACTGTCCCTGCGGCGCTTCGACGACGATGTCGTCACCGAAGAGCGTGACCTGACCGAGGTCCGGGTCGAACTCGACGCGCTCGAAGCCGCTCAACGCGGCCCCGTTGCCCAGCTGCAGCACATTACCGATGCTCGAGCGGTCGATTGGGCGGAACTTCAGCAGGAGTTCATCCTGCCCCTGGCTAGCGCCCGGCGCATCCTTCAGCTGGATCAAGCGTTGGCTGGTAGTCACCGTGTTGTCGAGCGACACCTCGTACAGATCAGCACCCGCCGAGCGGTTGATCACCAGCGGCTTGGCGCCGAAGCGGCTGATGGTCAGGGTGTCGTTGACCGGGCCCAGGGTGACCGGCCCCAGATTGGCAGCATCGATGCGCAGATCGCTGCCGCCAGGGTTGAAGATCTCGAAGGTCTGACCGTTGAAGTACGCCTGGAGCCCCGGCGAGGGATCGACCGCCCGCAGGCGCAGGCTGGTCGCGTCCTGAACCAGGCGCAGTTGGACCCGATCGCTGAGGTCCAAGCCCTTGACTTGATCGAACGAGCCCGACGCAGAGCCGAAGGTCATGATCACGAACTCGTCGCCCACCTGCGGCATGAAGTCCCGGTACATGACGACATCGAGCACGCCATCGAGGACGACATGACCAGTCGCCTGGATCTGGTCGTGGTTGTCCAGCGCGGAGCCTGGCTGCGTGCCGCCGATCTCGATCTGCAGTGTGTCAGCGGCGGCCAGGTTCAGGCTGGCGTAGGTCGCGATGCCCGGCGAGTTGCCCGGAGCGATGAAGACGCCGCCGTTCTGCGACGGGAAGCGCGGCAGTGTCGGCAGCGCACCACTGAATTCGACCGGGTTCGCGCCCTGGCTGTCGACGATGCTGTTGGCGCCCAGCCCGTCAAGGAACACATACCGATCGTCGTCCAGGCCGCCTACCAGCCGGTTCTGGTCGAGACCCGCATAAAAGGTATCGATGCCCGCCCCGCCGGTTAGTACGTTCTCCCCGCCCCCCGCGACCAGCACGTCTGCACCACCCGCACCAGTCAGGGTGTCGTCACCCTCACCGCCAAGCAGCGTCACGCTGGCGGTACTGCCGGAGATCGCCGTGATCTTGTCATTGCCCGCCCCACCCGCTGCGAGGCCCCCGAGCTTGCCGAGCAGGATCGTGTCAGCGTCGTCGCCCCCATCGACATAGACCGGCACCCCTTCCAGCCACTTCGCATCCAGGGTGTCCTTGCCGGCGCCCAGTTCGACCACCACTTTGGTGACCCCGGTGAAGCGCTGGTGATAGGCCCCGTTGAACTCGACATCAACCGTGCTGCCGCGGCCGCTGAGAATGAATTGCTCGGCGCTGTCGATCGTGTCGATGAATTTCCGATCGGCCGCAGTGGGACCCGCGTTCAGGTAGAGGACGCCACCCGTGACGCGTCCCAAGGTCGGCTCCGGATTGGGAGCGTTGTACGCCAGGTCGAACAGGTTCTTGCGGAAGATTTCCTTCTCGCCAGAGAACAAGGTGGCGTAAAGCAGCTTGATCTCGCCATAGACCTTGGCGTAGACATCGGCGCTCAGGTGGGCATTGAAGAGGCCCTCGAAGCCGCCGTAGTCGAACATGACTTCGATTTCGGAACCACGGATCTTGCCATCGCTGGTCTGTCGGACCTGGACGACCTGGCCATCCTTGTCGCGGATCACACTCTCGGTCTTCAGATCGTTCAGATCAACCCCGGCCTCGCCATCGAGACCGCCCTTGATCCCACCCTTGGCGCCGGTGCCGAAAAACATGGCGTCGACCTCGGCGTACAGCCCCAGATCAAAGGTGAGGCTCAGCTCGTCCTTCTCGATACCACCAGTACCCGGTATGAATGCGCCATCCTTGAAGGTGGGCATAGATACATCGCTCACGAAGAAGCCGTCGAGGATGTTCCAGTAGTTACCCGTCGACATCGCCTTCTGGATGCCGAAGGTATCAAATCCGAAGGCAAGATCGACCTTGGCGCTGAGCTTGCCGAAGGCCCCGATATCGAGCGACGGCTTGGCCAAGGGCAGACCCAGCAGCATCGGAATCGGAATGGTGAGCAGCACCACATCGAAACCGAAGTCGTAGGTCAGGAGCGGCATCTCATAGGTGAAGAGCGTGGCGTTGCCACCGCTCAGGAGCTTCGACCAATTGCCGATGTCGGTCATGTAGTCCCAGATCCTGAAGCCCGAGCGTTCGCTGACCGCGCCACCCTGAGCGCCCAGGCTCATGTCGTTCATCTTCTTGACAAGCAGTGGGGGCGCGCTCGACATCACGGTCGCGCTCTGGTAGAGCATGTCGATCTGGGATGAGTTCTTCCAGGTCACGTTCGCTGTCCCGATCCCCAGCACATGACCCAGCATCAGTTCGCCGCCGAAGTCGGAGATGCTGTCGACGAACTCAGGCAACTTCATCGCAAAGCGAGCGGCATTCAGAAAGGACCAGTTGATTGGCTTCTTGCCGCTCTTCTTGGCCACGGTGTCGATCAGGCCCTTGAGCGTCGGGTCATCCAGGATCAGATCGAGTCCGTCCACACGGGTGTAGAACGCCTCGACGATCGGCTTGACCGGGTCGAGGGTATTTGAAACGCGATCAGCGATCGGCTTCAGGAATTCGTCTACGAAGGAATCGAGATCAAGGCGCAGATACTCGATATTGAACGCCGGCGTGACCATCGCAACACCAAGCTGCCAGTCCCAATTGAAGACGATGTCGCCGCGCAGCTTCGGCATCACCGAGACGTCCGGCACTGACAGGGTGACCCCGAGCCGCACGTCGGCAATCAAGCCGAAATCGAGATCAACCGCTTGGTCGACATTGCCGATCAGGTCAGGCAGGGTCAGACGACCCGCGGCATTACCGGTCAGGTCGATGCTCAGGCCCCCTCGAATACCACTCGGCTGGAAACCAGTCTGGCTCAGGTCGTTGTCTCGGTCAATGACATCGGCCTTCATGAACAACAGACGACCCGATCCAGCAAAGGGCGTGGTGGCGTTCGGATCGAGCGGGGATCCGTCAAGATAGAGCGCGATCTCGAACTCGAACTCACGATCGCTCTCGTCGGCATTGGTGCGCAAGTAGAAGCCGTCCTTCACCGACAGCCCGAACCCGAAATCGAAGGACCAGTCTGCGCCGACTGCGAAGCCACCGTCGATCGTCAACTCGACACCGGGAATCGAGAAATCCAGCGGGATGTCGATACCTTCACCGAGGATATGCCCGCCAAGGAGTGCCTTGACCTGCAGGGCATCGGCGTCATCGGGCAGCGCCATCCCCACCTGCCAGTTGCCGATGAGCGCCCCCTGCCCGTCGAACAACTCGAGCACGATGTCGTTGATGTCGATCGAATCGTCGAGGTTGGTGTCTTGCAGGATGTCCAGGCGATCAAAGGTCTTGTATAGCGTCGACTGCAGCAAGTCGAGAACCGCCCCTTCACCCTGGAGCGTGGTGCGAAGGTCTTTCAGCAATCCGCCCCGCAGGTCGCCGATCATCGTGCCGGCCTGCTGCAGCTTGCTGCCGATCATGGGGATATCGGCGCTGATGCCGCTTTCGAACATGTCCTGCAACACGCCCAGGCCCAGATCCACGCCATCGAGCAGTGGCGTCGGATCATTGATCAGTTGCAGCAGCAGGTTGCGCGGGTTGATCTCTCCGAATAGATCGACGATCTCACCTGCGATATCCGGCATCTCGAAAATGATGGATGGCTGGGGACCTTTCAGCTCGCTGTCCGCCAACTGGTACAGGAACTGCAGCAGACCCTGTTCCTCGTAGACCGGATTGGTCTGCAATGTCATGCTGCCGATCGAAAAGCGCTTCGCGCCGAACATCAGCGACAGCGGCAGATCCATCGAGAAGCCGCCCTTGAGATCGACCGCGAAAGTGTTCTCCTTGTCGTAGCGAATCAGCATCGAAGCCGCCTGACCCCGCAGGGGATCGACGCTCGACGAAGCGCCATCGAGAACACCGTCTCGATCGAGCACGATATGCCCGTCGAACACCGCCAGGCCGATGCCGCCGATGTCGAAGCTCATGTCGAGGTCCTGGCCGACCAGGCGTGCACTGAGCGTGAGGCCTGTGTCTTCACTCAGGGACACGAGGCTCGCGTCGGGGTCACGCTCCCCGACCGGGAGTGCGATCTCGAAAGCCACGACCAGCTCGACACCCACCTCCACCCCGACACGGGCCGACGCGTTACCGTTCACCAGCTTGCTCAGGTTGCCGTCCGGCGGCAGGCCCGCGAGCGCGAGCAATTGGTCAAGGTCGAGGCCGATATTGAACTGCGATGCGTACTCGGCATCAAGATTGAGCCGCACATCGAGCACGCCACGGGCGGCATCGATCGCCATCACGAAGAGATCGGGGTTGGTGATGCCGAGCGCGTTCTCGATAACCGCCTCGACCTCCTGGAAGAAGGCCGCTGGCGTGGCGCCGGCGTTCTCGATCTTCGCGACGAAGCGGTCCGCCACATCAAGCAGTTCGCCAAGCGAGCGGTCGATGATCGGCAGAGCCTGGCTGTAGAAGGGTTGGCCTTCCAGTTGCTCGAGCAGACCAATTCCGGCACGGATACCAGAGAGGATGTCCTCGAAGCCAATCTTGCTGACATCGAAGGCGCGGCCCAGATCGGGCAGCGTGACCTGGATGTTGGACAGATCGCCAAGATCGGGGATGACCACGGCGAGCTCGAGATCCGGCGCCAGATCGAGGCCGGCGGCGCCTACGCCAGCGCTGAGCCCCTTGAGGCGCAGGAACGCATCGCCTTGAGCGTCAAAGCGCAGCGAATTGAAAAAGTCGGCACTCAGCAACTCATCGAAGCCGAAGCGGGCACTGCCATCTGTGGGGCCCAGGCCATTGGCATCACGGTCGAAGCTGAGACTCAAGCCGCCATGCAGACCCAAACCCGAGCCCGTACCGGCGCCGCCTGCCGTCAGCTTCAGGAAGCCCAATCCTGCGGTCACCGCGAGGTCGGCAACATCGAGATCGAGATCGCCCTCCAGACGCAGCCGGTCGATCTCCAGGCGAACACCGTCCGGGCTCAGATTCAGGATGAAATCGAGGCCGGCGGTGATGCCGAGATCGAAGGCGCCCTTGGCCTGTGTGGACAGTGACAATGAGCCCAGATCAAGACCCAGATCGATCGGCGTCTCGATGTCGACCAAGTCGGCGTCAAACACGATCGGCACGCGCAGATCGCCACTTGCCAGATCAAAGGATGCCGTGAGGGCTTTGCCGTCCTCGTCCTTGCCGAGTACGCCGGAACGATTCAAGGCAGCGACAAATTCCTGAATCGTGGCGATACGCTCGGGCGGCGACTGGATCTCGAACTCCAGATTGGACTGGGCCCTCGCAAAGCGCCCTTCGACTGTCAAGGACAGGCCGTTGTCGGCGACGCTTGTGATGGTCAGGGGATCGGCAACGCCGTCCATGACCAGCATCTGACCGACCAGGGTCGAATTGAAATTGCCACCCTCGAAACCGTTCGCGCTGATCGTCAGGACGCGACCGCCGGCCACGACCTCGCCACCAATGCCCTGGCCCAGAACCGTGACCGGACGGTTGAAATCGATCTTGTCGATCACCTGGGTCTCGAAGGTTCCCGCGAGATCGAGCAGCGTGTCCAACGACTGGGAGATGAAGGGAATGTCGGGCAGGCTGTCCAGATCGATCGAGCGCAGATACTCCAGCAACTCCGGCAGCGCAAGAATCAGCCGCTCTGCAGTGAAGCCGTTGAAGCCGAGGAACTTATCGAAATTTTCAGTCTGCAGACTGCTGAACAACGTGCCTTCGACAAAAGAGCCATCCAGCGTGATACGAGCCTGGGCGGCCGGATCGCTGAGTTCGACACCCGCTACGGATGCAAAGACGGGCAGATTGGCCTCCAGATGATCGCTGATGTCGAAATCGAACTGGCCGTCTAGGTAGGAGACCTCAACACCAAAATCAGCCTTGATGGAAGCGGGTATCGCCGGCGAGGACTCGGTCGCGTCCTTGCCGATACCGACTGCAAGCGGTCCGATGGAAGCATCAAGGACCAGATCGTTCGCCACCATCGCAGCGGCGCCGGTCAGGTCGAACTCAAACTCGGCGGTTAGACCATTACCCCAGCCGATCGCAAAGCCGACATCGAGTGCAAGCGCTGCAGCGAGTTGCAACTCGAGTTCCGCATCGAGGTTCAACCCGATCGAATCGAAGCCGCCCGCCAGATCCAGGGGCAGAAGGCGGTCGAAACCTAGATTCCCCGAAAAGTCCAGCCGGAGGCCGGTCACCGGACCGAGCGTATCGCTCCCAGTTGGCGTACCCCGGACCAAGCCGAAGGTGAGGCCCGAGCCCGGCTGATCTGCAAGCCAGTGCTCCCCCAGGTAACCGAACAGCCCCTGAAGGGTTGGCACCCCGCCGACCATCGCAGGCTGCGGAAGATGGGGGAAGTTCGCCGGCGTCAGATAGGCCTGAATGTAGTCTCCCAGCCTCATGACCTGGGTAAGGCCGGTCAGGTCGCCCATCCGCTCATTGAACAGTGCGATCGGCTCGGCCCGATCCAGCGCCTCGCGCTGCTCGCTCAGGGGCTGTGCCAGACTGATCAGCTTGTCCCGCAAGGCCCCGCCGATCGACACATCGATACCGCCGAAGTCCACCGAGATATCGGTCGAATCGATGCCATCGGCGAATTTGATCGCGACGGACTTGCCGCCAACGTTGACGCTTTCGTCCACGACCACGCCCACGCCGGCACGATTCATCTTGATCGACGCGGGGACGATCAGATCGATCTCGTCCACCAGTTCCGCATGGGCCACAGCCGAGGCCGCCACGGCCCAGCCGCCCTCCTCAAAGATGACCAGCCCGATCTCGCCGTCGTAGATTCCGGCCGTGCGCTCACCGACAGTCAACTCGGCCTTCAGGCCCGTGCCGCCTATCAACATCTTGTCGTCATTAAGGGTGATGTCGAAGCTGCCTTCGATATCCACGACTTCAGCGAACCCGAACTCGACCTCACCCGACAGCCTCAGATAATTATTCGCGTCCAGACCCGTCAGATCGATGCCCTCGGGCAGTCGCTCAGCCGAAGTCACGAAATCGATGACCCGATCCCCAGGACCGGAATTGGCCTGTAACGACAGCCGCCCGGCGAGGGTCAGGTCGTCGATCCCTTGCAGAGAAGCAAGACCGCTGGCCCTCAGCCCGTAATAGGTGTCGCCGGTTTCTGCAGCCTTACCCAGCACCAGGTCGAGGCTCGCATCCTCCACCCGCACCGCAACGCCGCCATAGCCCGCGACGATTTGGACCTTGTCGGCAGACAGGGTCGTCAGATTCATTGGCAGGCTGGTCTGGTCATCAAGCACCATGTCCCGATCCTGCGCGGTGCTGATCGTCACCTCGCCGGAAACCTGTACCAACTCGCCGATGGCGATCTCGACCCCAGCGCTGAGTGCGAAGAAGGCGCCCCGCGAAGCCGAGAAGTCCAGAGTCTGCTGGGCGCCTCCCGGCAAGGTCAGCTCGAGCGGTGCGCTGCTCCAATCCAGCACCGGGACCGGTCCTGCGCCCCCGGAGGACTGGTTGAACTGCAGGCCGAGCGAATACGCCGAGATCGTCAACCCGTCGACCGCGGGGATGCCGAGGTTGGCAATGTCGAGGCTCACCCCGTCAGCGCGGGCCTTCAGTGCCGTCCAATGACGCGCGGTCTGTGCGCTGTCGGGTGATGCCTCCTTGTAGAGCGCAAATGCCAGGTCGAGACCCTCGAGGTCCACCGCTACACCGGCCTGAGCGCCCAGAGACAGGTCCAGGCTCGCGCTGAGATCGCTCGCCGCGGCGACCAGCGTATCGACTTCGACCTGCTCGCTGCCGACCTGGACCGTCTTGCGGCCTTGCTCGAAGAGCACCGAGCCGTGGGCCGAGAAGACGTCGCCGATGCCCAGTTCGAAAGTAGCTGCGGCCTGCAGTCGCTGGCCCGAGAAATCCAGCTCGGCCCAGGGGCTCGTTGAGGGGCCGAAGCGTTCGGAGGCCGCCGTCCAGTCGAGCGCGGGCAGCGCGGTCGTGCCGGCCTGGGTCCCGAAGGCGCGGTTCAGCTCCAGCGTCACATCGGTGCCGGAAGCCACCAGGTCGAAACGCTCGGTGCCAACGAGCTCGATCTTGTCGGCCTGCCCGGCCGCGCTGAGCCAGGTGCGTCCATCGGCCGCGCTCGCCCAGACCAGGCCGAGGTCCAGATCTTCCAGTGCCAAGCCCAGCGCATCGTTGCTGCCGCCATCCGTGCCGACAAAGGCATCGACGCCCGAACCCGAAACGCGCAACACCTCGGCCTCGACCGCCTGGCCGTTGTCGAGCTGAAGAGTGCGTTCGCTCGCCAGTTCGAAGGCGACCACACCGCTGACCTGTACGAGCTCGCCGATCGCAAGCTTCACGTCGGCCGCCACAGCCAGGCGCGCACCGCGGTCGGCGGAGAGGTCGATCGTGACCGTGTCCGTGAGGCCTGCCGACACTTCCATCGGACGGGCCGCGAAATCCACCACGGAGCCGTCGGCAGCGGCACGCAGGATCTCCACCTCGATCGCACGCGCCTCGAGCGCCAGTCCGTCGATGCCCACCAGACCCAATTCGCCAACCTTGGCCTGCGCGCCAAGCCACTGGCGCTCGCCGTTCGTCAGGACCGCAAGCGCGAAATCCATGTTGCCCAGGTTGAAGCCGATCGCATCAGGGTCGACCTGATCGGCCAGACCATCGCCGTCGTCATCGGGCCCGGAACGGTAGGGGCCGTTGATGCCTGCGAAGGCGCTGAGCCCGACGCCTGACAGCGTCAATGCCTCGACCTCGGTGGGCTGCACCTCGCCAGCAAGCAAGACCTCGCGCGTGGACTTCTCCAGCCCGATGGTGCCCTGGACATGCAGGTAGTCGGCCACGACGATATCGAGTTCGCCACCGACCCGCAGCCATTCGCCGCGCTGGCCGTCGGCGACGAGCGACATGCTGGAGCCCGAACCCGGGCCCGTCACCACGTTCATCGGCAGGGCCAGGAAGTCGACCACGCGGTCGGATGCATCGACGCCCGGGGCCAGGCCCGACACCAGGTTCACGTCGACCACGACGTCCCGCGCCGCCAGCGTCACGTCCTGGAAGCCTACTGCGCTGACTTCGGCCGCTTCGGCATGCAGTGCCGTCCAGCGGGCGTCGCCCAGCGTGGTCTGGATCGCGCCGTAGCCCGGCGCGTTGCGGTCGGGCGCCAGCAGCGCGAGTGCGAAGTCCACCCCGCCGAGCGACAAGCCGACGGCCTGGTCGTTGACATCGTCAGGCAGGCCGTCGTCGTTTGCATCGGCCCCGCTGCGGTAGGGACCGTTGATCCCTGCGAAGGCACGCAGATCGGAGCCGCCCACCGTCAGCGCATCGACCGTGACCCGGGTACCGTCGGCGAGCACGACATCGCGCGTCGATTGTTCGAAGCCGAGCGAGCCCGCAACCTGGAAGAAGCCGCCGACCGACAACTCGAAGTCGCCCGAGACGCGGATGACCTGGCCCAGGTCGCCCGGCAGGCTCAGCGTGCGCAGGATGTCCTGCCCGCCGGCATCCGTACCAGCCAGCACCGCCACGCCACTCTTCACGAGATCAACCACCAGACCGCGCGTGTCGGCGCCCAGGGCCTCACCGCTGACCTGGTTGATGGCGACGCGCACGTCACTCGCCCGCACCGTCAGGGCGTCGACGCCGACGAAGGCGACCTCGCCGGCGCTGGCCTCGAGCGCCGTCCAGCGCAGCGGTTGCAGCGAATCGACCGCGCTCGAGCGGGCGCTCATCAGCGCCAGGCCAAAGCTCACGTCGGACAGCGCAAAGCCCAGCGCATCCGGGTTCACGGTGTCGGGCAAGCCGTCCTGGTTGGAGTCAGCGCCCGAACGGTAGGGCCCGTTGACCCCGGCAAAGGCATCGAGCCCGCTGCCGCCAATGCCCAGGTAGTCGGTCTGCACCTTACGGCCATCGGCAAGGATCACCTCCTGGGAGCGCTTCTCCAGGCCCAGCGAGCCCTCGACGTGGAAGAAATCGGCCACCGACAACTCGAAGTCGCCGGTCGCGCGCATCGACACGCCCAGGTCGCCGTCGATCGACATCGTGCGGTGGCTGTCGCTGCCGGTGCTCACCTTAAGAGTCGTCGCACCGGGCGAGAAGTCGATCACCAGCGCATCGGCGTCTGCACCCGCGGCCACACCCGCGACCATGTTCACGGCCACGTCGAGGCGGGTTGCGCTGGCCGTGATACCCGGCACACCGACCAGGGCGAGTTCATCGGCCTGCGCCTCCAGCGCCGTCCATTGCAGCCCTTGGGCCGGACCTTGCGTCTCGCGCGACCAGGCCAGCGTCAACGCGAACTCCGCACCGCTCAGGCTCAGCCCGAGCGCATCCGGATTCGTCCCATCGGGCGTCCCGTCTGCGTTGGCGTCGGTCCGGTAGGGGCCGCCGATGCCGACGAAGGCGTCGAGGCCCGTGCCGCCGAAGGTCAGCACATCGGCATATGCCGTGGTCGCTTCGCGTGCCGGCTGATTCCCCTGCGCCGCAGCGCCGTCCGACAGCGTCAGTTCCTGCTGCGACTTCTCGATCGCGACATCGCCTTCCAGGTAGACGAAACCGCCCACCTGGACGGTGAAGTTGCCCGCGGCGCGCACCACCTCGCCCAGATCACCATCGACGGTGAGCTTCAGGCTGCGCCCGGTCCCGGTGACGATATCGAAGGACTTCTTCGAGAAATCGATGACGAGGCCCCCGTCGTCGCTGCCGTTGACCTCGTTGGTCGTCACCGACAGGTCACGGGGAGCCAGCACCAGGCTGTCGGGCAAGCCCGCCATCAGGTCGACCCGGCCCACGCTGGCCTGCAGCGCGGTCCAGGACTGGCCGTCGAGCGCATTCTGCTGAGCGTCCTTCTGCCCGGGCTTGGCCGCGAACATCGCCACGCCGAACTCGACGTCGCTCACGCCGAAGCCGCGCGCCTGCGGGTTGACATCACCGTTTGGCAGCAGGTAGGGACCGCCCACGCCGACGAAGCCATCGATCCCGGTGCCGCCGACGGTCATCACCTCGGTGTCGACTTCGGTGCCGTCCGCCAGCACGACCGTGGCCGCGGAGCGCTCGAAGGCCACCGAGCCTTCGAGATGGACGAAATCGGAGATGGCCAGCGTGACATCGGCGCTGGCACGGGTCAGTTGTCCCTGTGCGCCGTCCATGTCGAACGCGAGCCGGGTCCCGGTGCCGGTGAGGACCTCGAAATCCCATTCGGTGAAATCGATGACTTTTCGGTCTGCGTCAAACGCATCAGCCACCCCGGAGACGCGGTTGATCGCCACGGCGACGTCACGCGCGGTCAGCGTCAAGTTCGGCATGCCCACCACCGCCACCTCGCCCGCGGTGGCCTGCAAGGCAGACCAGCTGTAGCCGGCGAAATCGGCCTGCGACGCATCGGCCGAGAACAAGGCCAGCCCGAATTCGACATCGGACAGGCTCAGGCCCATGGCGTCGGGGTTGACCACCACGCCGTCGCGCATGTACGGCCCACCCACACCAGCGAAAGCATCGAGCCCGGTGCCACCGACGCTGAGCACCCGCGTGTCCAACGTGCTGCCGTCGGCTAGCGTCACCTGCTCGTCCGCGACCCGGAACCCGAGCGAGCCGCTGACGCTGAAGTACTCGCCGACCTCGAGTTCGACATCACCAGTGGCCATCACCTGGACGCCGTCCATGCCGTCGAAGTCCAGGGTCTGCACGGCGGGGCCGTCGGCTTGAACGTCGACCGTGAACGGCTTGCTCAGGCGCTTGAAGTCGATGACGCTGCCATCGCTGCCGAGATTGATGCCCACCCACAGGTTGTCGGCCGCGGCCTCGACGCCCAGGCCCGACATGCCGACCGGTCGCGCCGTGTCGGCCGTGGCCTCCAGCGCCAGCCAGGCGCGCTCGCCGTCGAGCTCCCGGAAGAAGCCCAGGGCAACATCGACGCCGCCCAAAGCGAAGCCGATCGCGTCAGGCGCCAGCCCGTCGGGAACGCCGTTGTTGTTGGTATCCGTGCCGATGCTGCTGCGCTGGTCGGTCAAACCGGCAAAGGCGCCCAGACTCTGCCCACCCACCCGCCAGGCAATGGTGTCGACGCTGCGGCCATCGTTCAAGGTGACCCGGAGGGCTTCGTTCTCCAGCACCAGCGGACCCGCGGCATGGAAGAAGTCCGCCGCCTGCAACGCGACGTCGACAACCCAGCGTCCAAAACCGAAGTGCTGGGGGTTGAGGAAAGTGCCCAGCGCGTCATCGCCCGAGTCCTGGGCGGCGATGAGCCGCATCTCACTGACCGGCCGCTCGCGCACCTGCAGGGCCATGCGGTCCTGCTGCGCGCCGTCGACGGTGTGCACGTGGAGATACTCGTCGCCGTCGCCGAATCCGAACAGGCCCCGACCGCTGTCGAAGGCGCCGCTGATCGTCGACGCGGCGAGGACCTCCATGGCTTCGCCACGGAAGGGGACATAGCCGCCGGCGAGGTCGGCCACCAGCACACCAGCGAGCTCGAGCGTCCCCGTCACGACCAGACGGTCGTGCGAGCCGGTCAGGCGCCCGGTGTCGGCATCCACCTGCGCAAGCCGGTCGCCACCCACCTTGAAGGTGAACGTCTGACCGTCGGCCAGGGTCTGGTTGCCGACGATGGTCAGCAGACCGAACCCTGAACCGAAGTCGAAGCCCTTTCGGGCCTCCAGGCCATCGACTGCAACGATGCGGATCAGGCCGTTGCCGGCACGCAGCACGGCGTTGCCGTCGAGCACGACCTGGCCAGCCGCTCCCAGTTCGATCCCGCCCGTGAGCGTGCTCACCCCGGCCGAGTCGGCCGCGAAGGACAGCGTGCTGCCGGTGGTGTGCAACTGGATCGGGCCGCTGCTCGCGCGCAGGCCGGCGCCGACCACCTCCAGGTCACCCGTCGCCGACAGCAGCATCCCGCCGCCGGCACCCGCCTCGATACGGTCCGTGCGGATGTCGACGGCGCGATCGGACGCACCGATGCCCGCTGCGATCTCGAGCCGCAGCTCGGCCGCGCCCAGATCCAGGTCATCGGCCGACACCGCGTCGGCATCGAGCAGCGCGCCGAAGCCCGTGCGGGCCACCATGGCGCCTTGGGCGGTGACCTTGGCGATCACCAGATCGGCAGCGGCCTCGAGTTGCGCCGTACCGAGCGACTGGACCGTCGAGCCCACCGATTGCAGCACCGAGCCGGCGCGCGCGGTCAAGGCCAGTGTCGCCGCCTCGACCTGTGCGGCAGCGGTCAGCGTCAGATCGGACTGCGAGACCAGGGACAGGCTGCCGGCCGACTGCACCGGGCCGCTGACGGTTAGCGCACTGCTGCCGGTCACCCGGATCTTGTCGGCGCCGGAAAGCGCGAGGACCGTGGTCGGGCCCGCCAGCGCGAGCGCAAGTTCGCCGCCGGCCGCCTGGGCGAACAGCGACGCCGCCCGTACCGCGAGGCCTGCGTCGGCCTGGCCGATGCCAGCCCCGGCCGAGAGATCGACACGCAGCCCCTCCACCTGCGGCAGACCGTCCAGCGCCAGCGCACCGACGATGGCGCCCGTCGCATCCAGGCTCACCACGCCGCCAAGGCTGGCGATGCGCGCGGCGAGCAGGTCGCCCGACGCCGCCAGACGGATGTCGGCTGCGCCCGCGTTGCCGGCCGGCAGGCCGGCGTTGGCCGTCACCGAGCCGCCCGCGAGGGTCGCCACCTTCAAGGCGGCGTCGGCAGCCCCGACACCGGCAACCGCATTGAGCACCAGTTGTGCAGCCGAGAGCAGGCCACTGCCCGCGATGGCGCCCGGAGTCCTCAGCTCGATCAGTCCGGAGGCCGCCAGCGCATGGCTGACCTGGATCCCGGCCCCGGTGAGCTGCACGTCACCCAGCACCCGCGACGCAGAGATCGCGCCGACGGTGATCGTTCCGGATGCACGCAACTTCAAATCACCGTCGAAGCCGGCGATCCCTGCCAGATAGGCATCGTCGATGGTGACATCGCCACTGACCGACAGCACCGAGCGGCGTTCGGTCTTGGACGCACTCGTCAGCCGCGCTCCGCCGATAAAGGCCGTTGCGAACAGTGCCAGGCTCACCTCGCCCAGAGGCTCGATGGCCTCGGCCGACAGGTCCATCTGCCCTTCGACACTCTCGAGCACGATCGACTGGCCCGCCTTCGCGCTGACCTTGCGCACGGCGAGGTCGCCGTCGCTGCGCAGCTTGACGCTGCCGCCTGCCGCGGCGACGTCCATGACCGTGAGCGCCCGCAAGCGCCCGAACAGGTCGGCGGTCTGCGCCAGGTCGATGTCGCCGGCGCTGCTGCGGGCACTGACCTGGTCGGCCGAGATCGTCAATGTGGTCGCCATCGAGGCGGCCACCAGGTCCAGCACCTGCGCGGTCAGCGCCGGGCCGGACGCCATCGGCGCCTGGAAGATCGCGTCGGCCGCTTGCAGCTTCAGCGTCCCGGTGGTGCCGGCGTCGAGCCGCCCCCGCAGCAGGATATCGCCGCCCGTCCCGGCGACCAGCGTGATGCCGCCACTGCCGCTGCGAACCGTCACGCCCCCATCGATTTCGGGCGCGCTCTGGACCGTGAGGTCGCCAGCCAAGGTGCGCACCGCAATGCCGCCGCTGCCGGAGGTCGTCAGACCGCTGATCGCACGGTCGGTCACGGTCGTGGCCACACCGCCGCCGAGTTGGCGCAGCAGCACGACGTCACCGACTGCGCCGATGGTCAGCGCACCCTGGTTGAGCAGGTGGATGTCGCCACCGCTGCTGAAAGCCGCGACCCGGTCGACGTCGGTGATCAGCGGGCTCGCGGTCGCACCGATCGAGTCCCGGGCCTGCAGCCGCAAGGACGAGGCCGACAGGTTGATCGTGGAGTCCGTGCCTGTGCTGCGGGCGATCGAGCCGCCGTGCGCAACCAGGCTGATCACGCCCGCGGCGGCGTCGACCCGCGCAACGCTCAGGCCGGTGGAGGCGGCCAGACGCACTCCGCCGTCCTGACTCGCGATCGAGGTGCCGGACGCCATCGTCAGGCCACCGCCCAGTGCCTCGAGATCGACCGCTCCGCCCGCCGTGCCCAGCGCGGCGCGGCCCAGCAGCTCCAGCGTGCCCGCCGATTGCAACAGCAGGGTCCCGCTGACCCCGGAGGCCACCACGCCATCGTCCGGCGCCGCGGCGTGACCCGCGGTCACGATGTCGGTCGAAACCCGCAGGTCACCCGCCGTCGTGACAACAGCAATCCCCCCTTCGGCGCTGCGCAAACCGCTGGCCGACAGGGTCAGGGTGTCGAAGGACCCGGTGGCGCGCGCATCCGCACGCGCGACCGTGGCCGAAGCCGCGTCGACCAGGAGCGTGGAGGCCGCGCGCAAGGCGATATCGCCCTGCGCCCGGGCCGCGACCCGGCCGACCTGGATGTCCAGCGGCGCGCCATCACGCCCGAGCGACCCGATCGAGCCGGCATCGGCCTCGAGCACCAGCGCCGCGCCCTGGAGCTCGATCGCCGCGGCGGACGCCGCGACAATGTCGCCCGACGCGCTGCGGAGCGCAACGTCACCCGAGCCGGCGACGATGCGCCCGAGCACCAGGTCTTGCGCAGCCCCGAGCCGGATCGATCCGCCAGCGTTTTCACGCGTGGTGATCAACGCGCCAGGCACTTGCTCGATGCCGCCAGACAGCGCGGCCAGTTCGATGCTGCCCGCGGCGTTGTCGACCTTGCCTGCCACGCGCTGGAGGATCCCTCCACCCGCCCGCATCGAGACCGTGGCCACAGACGCGGTCACGGGTGCCGCGAGCAACAGGTCGCCCGTGCCGGCAGCCGAGCCTGTGCCGATCGCGGCGCCGGCCTCCAGCAGCAGGGTGCGGGGCGCCGCCAGCGTGCCCTCGAGCACGACGGGCGCATCGACGCTCAGGTCCCCGCTCGTGCGGACCAGGATGGTGGCGTTGTCGCTCGCGCTCGACAGGCCCAGGCCGGCGATCGACAGGTCGCCCAGGTTGTCGATGGCGATGACGTTGCGCAACGCGGCCGGCCCTTCGGTGCGGACCTGCAGGCTCGCGACGCGGCTGTCGAGCGCTGAATCGTTGAATCCTCCGACCGAGCCAGTCGCACGGAGCACCAGCGAGCGGGCCTCGAAGTTGGGCGCCTTGCCGTCCAGCAGGTCGCGCTTGTCGACGATCGCGCCGGACAGGACATCACGGGTCCTGAGCGACAACGTGTCGCCGGCCTGCAGCACGCCAACGCGCGCATCGCCCTCGCGCAGGTCGAGCGACAGGTCATCGCCTGCCGCCGCCTCGATGCGTCCGCCCGCACCGGTCAGGGCCAGGCGCAGCGCAGCGGCTTCGGAAAGCCCTGCCGAATCGCCGGCACGCAGCACCATGTCCCGCGCCGACAGGTGCGTGGCCGATGCGGCTTCGCCGAGGATGGAGCCGCTGGCCTGCAGCCGCAGGCGGTCTGCCGCCGAGACCGCGGATACCCGCACATCGCCCTCGGCTTCGACCACCAGGTCGCCCTGGCTGCGCAGGTCCACCAGGCCGGAGGCCCGGATGCGAACCTCGTCCCAGACCTGGATCTGCACCTGCTCGATCTCGAACTTGCTCGCCACCAGGTCGCCCTGGTGCAGGTCGACGACCCCGTCGTCGGAGGCGGCAGCCAGATCCAGCACCCCAGTGGCGGGCTGGACCACCCGCTCCCACAGGAGCGTGTTGGCATAGGTGCTGGCACGGGCCAGGTCAACCGTCGCGTCGTTGCCCTTGTACTTGTAGACCGCATAACGCACGTCGCGGACATCGGAGGGCCGGGCCTGCGACAACAGCGCCCGCTCGCTCGCGACGAGCTGGTCGAACTGGCCCGGGTTCGCGATCGTCACCGGCTCGCTGGCGCGGCCGATGTCGCTGCCCGCGCCCGCGGCCACCACCGTCACGTTGGCGGCCTGGATGTTGAGCCCGGACTGCGGCGCCACGGGCGCCTGGCCCGGCATCGGCGCGTGCGGGTACAGGAAGGCCATCAGCGCGGGCGACAGCATGTGGCGCACCTGGTCGGCCGTGACCAGCTGCTGGTCGACCAGACGCTGCAGGCGCGCATCCAACTGGCCGCTGCTGTTGTCCAGGCGCAGCCCGGCGTAGTCGGCGTTGACGACCGAGCCGTCGAGGGCGGTCAGGCTCACGTTGCCGTTCAGCGACACCACCGAGGCGGGGGATCCAGCCATCGCTCTGGGTGCGACGAGGCGCAAGTCGCCCTTGACTTCGACAGCCTCGATGTTGCCGGCCGCGCGCAGCGCCACGCCGACCGTGGAGTCGAAACTCACGTCGATGGTGCCCGAGCCGCCATCCATCTCGATGCGACCGGCATCGATCCAGGCCGTTCGGCCCAGGATGCCGTCGGGGGCGCTGACGGTCAGTGACCCCGGGGTGACCACGTCGCCCAGCCTCAGGGTCCTGGGGCTCTCGCCTTTGAGCAAGGTGATGGTCACATCGCCCTTGCTGTAGACGTTCACCGCGCCGGTGATGTCCTGCAGCTTGAGGTTCACCGCGCTGTCCGTGTCGATGGTCGGCGCGGCACCGGAGATCACCGCATCGGTGTTGATCTCCATCGCGGCCGAGCGCACCAGGACGGTCGCATCAGGATCGCCGCCGAGCTTGACGCTGCCGGTCAGCACCAGCTTGCCCACGCTCTTGATATCGACCTCGGGCGCGTCAGGCCCTTCGATGAAGCCCACCTTGATCGGATAGTCGGCTTTCAGCGCGTGGGTGTAGTAGTCCTTCAGGCCGGTGACGGTCACCGTCTCGACGTGGATCGTCTTCTTGCTCAGGAAGCCGCCGCCGGTCTTCCAGGTCTTCTCGGTGCGCGTGGCGTTGGCGTAATCGCCGGCATAGTGCTGCTTCTTGACGTCCACCCAGTCCGTGGCCGCCTTCTCGTTGGCGTGCGTGAACTCGTAGCGCCACTGGGTCGTGTCGCTGAAATCCGCCGTCTTGAACACCACCTGCGGCTGGCTGCCGATGTAGGTGTAGACCTTGAACGTCTTGGTGTCGTAGACCTGCGTGACGTTGGCCGTGACATCGATCGAGTCATCGACCTTCTGCTCGTAGAGCACGAGGTAGACAAAGTCGTCGACCACGGGGCCTGCTCCTGCCGAACCCAGGCGCACCAGACTCTCGGACTCCAGCAGCGGCGTCGCGTCGCGCAGCACATCCTTCTGGTTGACCTTGTTGTCGTCCTTGATCAGGAAACCAAGATCGATGAAGCCGGGGATCACCTCGAAGCTGTTCTGCTCGTACTTCTCGATCCGGGTGCGGGTGAACTCCTGACCCTCGACCCAGGCGTAGTACTGGCCCTCGACAGGGGCGTAGGCGAGCGCCTGCCCGGCCGACGGCGTGGATGTGCGGCGCAGGTCATAGCGGACCGACGCAACGTCATCCTCGGACGCCGCGGGCACGAGCACACCCTGGAAGGCCTGGACCTTCACCGCCCCGTCGGTCGAGGTGTAGACCGTGCGGGTGAGATCCGTGGTGTCGTTGATCGTGATCGTGCCGACCCGGTTGGTCGACACGTCGATCTGGTCGGCGGCGAGCTTCCACTTGCTGCGGTTGTCGATGCTGACGCCTGCGTAGCCGCTGGCCGCCCGCAACTCGCCGTTGCCGGTACTGACGACTTGGCCGGTCAGGGTGATGCGGCCGCCCTTGGCGACGATGGGGTCGAGCAGGACGGTGCCGCTGGCGGCGTCGAAGAAGCCGGTGACCGGCACGTTGTCGGCACCGTAGCTGATGCCGGCCAGCGTGTGGCCCAGCGCGTCGGTGAAGCCGGTGGAGCGGCCCGGGTCGAAGTTCTCGGCGATGGTGAGCGTGTACTGGTCCACGCCGCTCTGCACCAGGCCGTTGATGTTCAGGTACTGGGCGCGGATGTTGATGTCGCCCAGCGAAAGCACCCGCGAACCCGGGGCCTGGATGGCGTCTTTCAGCGCCGCGATCGAGGCATTCGCCTGGGGCGTCTGACCCGCCACCGGGTCGAAGCTCCTGAAGACCAGGCCGCGGGTCTGGCCCGCCGCGTTGTAGACCTGGCTTCTGAACTGCGCCGTGTAGTCGACGTACTGCCGAGGGTCGCGCGCCGAGTGGTACCAGGCGTCCGAGCTGAGGTCGAAGTTGCCCTTGGCCGCGACATCCACGCTGCCGGCGCGCAGTTCACCGGTCACGGTGATGCTGCCGTCGAGATTCTTCAGGACCAGCCTGCCGCCCTCGTTGACCACCTGGCCGCGGACGTAGAGGTCCTGCGGCAGGGGCGGGATCGTCAGGTCGTAGGCGGCGCTCGGATAGCCGTCCTGCACGACCTGGATCAGGCTGCCGTTCGTGGCGGTGGCGCCGTTCGCGTCGGTCGCGCCACCGGGCATCGGGCTCGAATTGAAGTACACCTTCCCGGGCGACAGCGTGACGAGTTCGCCGCCCACCACCTGGGTCTTGCCACCCGCCGCCACGCCGATGTCGTTGACCTGCAGCCCGAAGGGCGAGGTGTTGAGCACGTTGACGGTGGCGCCGCCGCGGGCCTTGAGCTGACCGCCGAACAGGTCCGCTGGCAAGGTCTGGCCGGGCGCGGCGACCCTGATGGTCTGGGCATCGACGTAGATCGACCCTGGCGCCGCCTTCAGGTCCGGCAGGTCGAGCACGAACACGTCGAGCTTCTTCGGCGCCACCAACGCCCCGCCCTGGGTGCCGAGGGTCTCGGCGATCCCCAGGTCCTTCAGGGTCTGCTCGATCTGCTCGAGTTCGGCCTGGTAACGCGCCACCGCGTCAGCATTGCCGCCATGGCTGACGATCCAGCCGCGCAGCGTCTCGCTGCGCTCGATGAGCTTGTTGCCGACATTGGTGTACAGCAGGCGCGGCGCCTCGAGTTCGCGCGGCTTGATCACATAGAACTTGCCGTCGAGGTTGCGCCGGAAGGAGCTGCCCACGTCGCTGCGGTAGACCAGCGCCGGGGCCCATTGGTCGCCGGCGTAGTCCTGCGCGGCCAAGTCCAGGGCCGCGGTGGCCCCGACGTAGCGGTAGACCTCGCCCGCCGACTCGACGAAGGTGGCCCCCGGTACGGCCTGCACGGTCCCGGTGGGAGCTTGCACCGTCACCGGGGTCCAGCGCGTGGCGTCGGCGTAGTTCTGCTTCTCGAGCATCAGTGCGGTGTCGGCACCCGGCCCCGCATCGAACATGTAGTACTGGCCGACCACGCCGGCCGGGGTCCCCGGCCCGCCCGCGGGCTCGGCCACGAGCTTGACCAGCGTGCCGCTGAACACATCGACGGCGATGTCGTTGGCACGCAGCATCTCGTAGACGTAGTCCTGGTCGGCATCGAGCTGCAGCGCAGCCTTCTCGTCCGACGTGAGTGCCGTGCCCAGCTTCGCCGGGTCGAGCTGCGTCTCGCCGTTGACCTTCAGCGGCAGGATGTGCAGCAGCAACTGGTTCTGGATGCCGGCTTCGACGCGCGCGTCCGGCGCGAGCTTGAGCTCGTTGGTGCTGCGCGTCAGGCCGCCATCGGGCACGTCGACGGCGTAGGGGATCAGCGACAGCGACAACACCAGACCCTCGGTCGACGGCAGGCTCATTCCCTTCTCGGCGACCAGGTTGACGTCGCGCAGGGCCCGTACCGAGGTCTTGCCCAGCAGTTCGACCGTGTTGGCCTCGTTGATCTCCATCGTCGACCTGGGCACACCCACGCCGGCCAGGCTGACGATGGTCATGTTGGCCGAGGCATCGCCGCGCAGCAGGTTGGGCACGGCGAAGGCGTCCCGTCCAGCGAGCAGGTTGACGTTCTGGCCCCGCAGCGTGGCGCCGTCGGCGCTGATGGTGTTGGTGGCGTCGACGGTGCCTTTGGCGATCGCCCCACCGCCGCTGACCAGCGCCGCCGAGAACAGCGTGCTGCCCGGGTTGAGCCGGGTGTCGGTCTTGGAGGCGATCGTGATGTCGCCGCTGGGGTTGATCAGTTCGGCACCGTCGAGCTCGACCCCGCTGCGGGTCTTGGTCGCGAGATTCGATGCGCCGACCGACAGGCTCGCGCCGGCGATGCCCTCGATGCGCACCGTGTCGGTGGCGTACACGTCGACCAGGGTCTCGATGCGCAGCTTGCCGGGCTGCTCGCCCGATCCGCTCACATCGATCCGGGTGCCCTCGCCGATGGTGACCTGGGCGGCGAGGGGATCGGCGTCGGTGCCGAAGTCGGTCGTGCTCGCGAGTGCGGCCAGGCTGATGCCGCCGGCCGAGCCCGAATGCAGGTTGTTGCTGAGCGAATAGCGGTCCTTCTCGACCCGGTTGCGCGCGAGCACGCTCACGTCGGCCGCATTGATCTGGTTGCCGGCGCCGACACGCACCTCGGTCGCGCCACTGGTCTTGTTGCGCACCAGGGCGCCGCTGCCGGCGTAAAGGCCGCCCGATACGTTCAGACTCTTCGAGTCGGCGTCCTGGTCGTGCGTGGCCGTCAGCGCCAGCGTGCCGACCTGGATGTGGTTGTCATCGCCCATGACGACGACGGAATCGCTGTCGATGATCATCACCGAGTAGCTGCCGGCAATCCCGCCGATCATGACGCCTCCGGCGGCCGCGACGCTCTTGACGTCCACGGTATCGAGGCTGTCCGTGTTCAGGCGCAGCACCTGGGCCGTGATGCGAACGTCGTCGCCCAGACCCGCCTGGACCTTCGCCCGGTCGTCGACCGAGGCGATGGCCATGCCGACGGCCAGCCCGGTGGACGCGGCGATCGATTGCGTGTCCACTGTGGCCGTCTGACGCCCGAGGGCGCCGACGTCGATCTCGCGGGCGCTCACCTCACTGTCGTCGATCCGGGCCGTGACCACCGGCCGAAGGACGATATCGGTGACCGTGCCGCTGCCCGCAGCATCCCCCGCGCCCGCGCCGACCGCCACCGCAACCGCCTTCTCGACCGCGTTGGCGTCCATCAAGCCGGCCGCGTTGACCTTCAGGTCGCCCAGCAACGCAAGCTTGGCGTCAACAACCTTCGCATCGATGACCGAGTCGATGACAGCCGAAGCGCGGGCCCCACCGCCGGCCAGGCCTATGAGCCCCGCCGATACCGACACCACCTGCGCCATCGCATCGATCTCGGCCTCACCGCCAGCAGCGATCAGCAGATCGCCCTTCGCCAGGACCGATGCGCCATCCAGACCCGCGATGATGGTCTGGTCGATCAGGTTGTCGGCGAGCGAGACGCCGATCGAGGCTGCCCCGCCGATCCCGATGGCTGCCGAGATCGAGCTTGCTTTGGCGCTGGCATCGATCTTTGAGCGGTCGACCGCCAGCAGAACGATGTCGCCCTCCGCGACGATCTCAGTGATGCCCTTGTCGGACCGCTGCCCGAGCGCCAGGACCGTCATGTTGACGATGTTCTCGGTGCTGACCCCGACACCGCTGAGGCTGACTGCGAACTTACCTGCCGAGACCGCCGATGACGAAACCCTCATGTCAGCCATGACCAGCTGCTCAGATTGGGCAGCGATCGTGACATCGCCACCGGCATCGAGTGTCGAGCCGAGCACCAGCGCTTCGACCATCAGGGGCTTTTCGGACAGCACCTGCTCCCAGCGCGATCGATCCGCGTAGTCGGCCTTCAGCAGCAGGGAGTCTTCGTCCTTGCGATCGAGCGCCTCCTCGCCAACATAGCGATAGGTATCGCCGGCTCGTGCGCCACCGTTCCCGGCTGCGAGATAGACGGTCTGACCGTTGACGATCCGGTCGGGATCATCGCGGGACGAATCGAAGGTTGGTGCAGCCGCCTCACTCGGGTCGGAACCGATGTAGTTGCGTGCGATGCCGACCCCGATGGAGGCCGCCACGCCGACGAGGCCGGCGGCCACCGCGACCGACAGGCCACGGATCTCCGAGACGATCACGGCGGTATTGCGGGTGTTGACCAGGATGTCGCCGAGGGACGCCGTGAGCTTGCTGTCGACGACCAGCGCGCTGGTTTCGCCCAGGATCACATTCTTGGCCGACGCACCCGCGCCGGACACCGCCACACCGACCTTGCCGAACCCCGCGGCGATCGACGCAGCAATCGCCCAGACCGAAATCGACGCGGCTTCGAGCGCCATCACGGAAACGTCGGACGAGCGGGCGGTGACCCCGTGGGTGGCGTCGCCGATCAGGGCAACGACACGGTTATCGATCTGATTGCGCGCCAGGGCAGCGCCGATCGACACCCCGACGCCAGTCACGCCAGCGGCCGCAGCAATCGAGGCGGCGCCCGCCAGCGCCGAGATCACCGACCGATCGGTCGCCAGCAGATCCACCTTCTCCGCGCTGATGCCGCCGACCCGGTCCCCGTCAATCTCCGCCGTGACATCCATCTGGATGCGGTTGTAGGTGCCGACACCAGAACCCGCGACACCAACGCCGACGCTGCCGCCCGCCAGCGCCACGGAGCCACTGAGCACCAGCGCACCGATGGTCTGCGCGGCAAGCGCATCGATACCCAGATCGCCGCCGGCCAGGATCTGTGCATCGATGATCGAGGCCCGAGTCTGCGTGCGCGCGGTGGCTTCGTCGTTGTCGTAACCGATCCAGTTGCGCGCGAGGGCGAAGCCGATCGACGCGCCGATGCCGTTCGAGCCTGCACCAACAGCCAGCGAGGCCGCGACCACGGCCGAGAAGATCTCGGCCGTGTTCGTCGCAAGCACCGTGAAATCGCCCTTCACATCGGCGCCGCCGTGCGCAAACTCGGCGATGACGCTGGACTTGATCTGATTGAAGGCAAGCGCACCGGCGCCGCTGACTGCAACACCGGTCGACCCGCCCGCCGCCACGCCCATAGCGGCGGCGGCCGATATCGCACTGACCGAACTGCGGGTGAGCTCGATCTTGTTCGAATCAGCGCCTGACAGGCGCATGACGTAGGTGGCACCATTGGCAAGGAGCAGCTTCCAGGCCTGCCCCGGGTTGAGCACCGTCAGCCGGATGTCCGGCACCACGAGCTTGAACATCGCCGTGTCGGCGTAATTCAGATTGCCAAGATCCTGCTTCTCCAACGCGGTCGTGCCAATGTACTCGTACACGAGACCGCCGACGCCGCCTCTTCGGTAGCCGCTCTCCACGAGCACTCGGGTGCCCCCGATGAGGCCGTTGGGCCCCTTCAGCTCAATATTCTTGTCGGTCGTCTTGAAGGTCCATAGATTCTCGATCGCTGGCAAGCGGGGTAACTCCAGCCCGCCCTTGGCCAGCGCCTGCCCCAGTAGGCCCAGCGTCTCCTGGTCGCCGGTCTGATCGATCTCGTATTCGTCCTTATCGTCCGTATCCTTGTCATCGGACTCGCGGTCCGAGGCATCGTCGAGAAGAGCAGCAGACAGGCGGCTTGCCTGGAGATCGATGTCGAACAAACGGGTGCCGTGCGAGGTCGCCTTGATGTCGAGGTCGCCCGTGCGCGCCACCACCCGATCGACGGCGTCGATCCGGGCACTGGCGTCGCCGCCGATCTCGTTGAACGCGAGTGAGAGCCCGATCGTCACCGCGACCGAGGATCCGCCCGCCAGCGATGCACCCAACGAAGCCGCACCCGCCACCGAACGGATTGCAGCCCCGTTGTCCGCCTGCACGCGGATCGACGAGGCCTCGAGCAGGGGGCCATCGAGCACCTCGGCCAAGACATCAAGCAGGATGTTGTTTTCGGTGTAGACGCCCGCGGCCGCGACGGAGACCCCCGTACTGCCGGCTGCAGCAACGCCGACGGTCCCTGCCATGACGATGGCATCGATCACCGCGCTGGACTTTGCATCGACCGTCAGGGCGCCGAGTGCCACAACCGACGAGCCGTCAATCAGAGCGCGAACCACTGCGCGGTCCGGACTGGTTTCGGCACGGCGCCAGAGGCTTCGATCGTAGTAATTCTGGGCCGCTAGACTGATACCGTCATCGACCTTGCGCTCCGAGCCGACATATTCGTAGACATGCCCAAGGAGCGGGCCCTCCGTGATCTTGACCTTGTCACCGAACTGCAGCGCCTTGACGGTCTGGTTGTTCTCGTAGTCGGTATCGGTATCGGTATCGGGGCCGTGCGAACTGCTCCAGCCGATCTCGTTCATCGCAACCGCCAGACCGAGGGCGATCGCCGGAGAGCTGCCGGCGCCAGCACTCACCGAAATCGCGGCCGCGCGAACCAGCGCACCGATCTTCGACACATCACCCGCAAGCACCGTGACATCGCCCTCGGCCTGCAGATCGGTCGTGCGAATCACCGCCTCGTTGCTGCCCCGCAGTCTATTGACCGCGATCGAGCCCCCGCCTGACACACTCGTTGTGCTCTTCTCGCCGACCGCAGCAGCCACGGCGACCGCTGTCGCCTTGGCGGTCGCATCGATCTCGCCCGTGCGGCTCGAACTGACGATCACATCCCCGCCGACCACCATCTCGTTCGCGCGGGGGTCACCGACGATCCGCGCCGCCACGTCGCTGTTCACGTTGTTGCGGGACATCGCAAAGCCGACCGATACGCTGGTGGCACTCTTGCCGGCGGAAATGGAAATTGAAGACGCGACAACCTCGGAGCGGATCGATGCCGCGTCAGTGGCGCTGATGGTCACATCGCCGTCGCTCACCAGGCCCCGGTGCCCGACCAGGGCACTGGTATCGGTGCTGACCCGATTGAGGGTCAGGGTCCCGCCCACCGTGATCGCCTTCGATTCGCCCAGCCCGAGGCTACGGACGAAGGTTGAATTCTCGACGCGGGCATCGACCCGGGTGGTCGATGTCGTCGTCACACTGACGCTGCCTTCGGCGCTGAGGCTCGCGTCGTCGATCTTCGCCAGCGTCTCTACAGGCTGCTCGCCACCAATAGATGTGCCGATCAATGCGTCAATGCCCGCCGCGAAGATGTTCTGAGGCGCCCAGCCAATGCTGTTGAACGCCAGCACGACCCCAATGGCGGCTCCGCCGCTTTCGACCTTGGAGAAGATCGGCGCCTTGATCGTCGCCTTGCTGGTTGCGTTGACGACCAGGTCGCCCTCTGCCTCCACCTGACCCCGCAGGATCTCGGCCCGGGATCCTGCGTTGACCGCATTGGTCGCGATGACCGCACCGACGGCGCGGTCGGAACCTTTGCCAAAGAGGCTGCCACCGGCCGATGTGACCTCGCTGTCGACTCGTGCGTCGATCCGCGCAGCCTCCACGGCGGCGACCGCGATATCGCCACCGGCCATGATGTCCTGCCCGTCGATCTTGGCATCGACTCCCGCCCGCACATCGTTGCGCACGACCATGCCGCCGAAGGCCGCAGAGCTGGACTCATTCCAACTGGTTATACCCGGCAGAAAATCGTTGATTTCGTAGGCGTCGACCGGAAACCAATTATTAAGGTCGGTGAAATCCTCTTTTGCCAGATCCACGGTGGCGGTTTCGGAGAGGAACCCGGGGACGATCCATCTGTAAGTGGCCCCGGCGACGCCCTGGATCTTCCGCCAAAGAGCCGAGTCGGCCCAGTTCTCGTCGAACAGGTCGACGTCTGCCCGAACGAGGTTCCCGACATACTCAAAGACATCGCCGGCTTCGGCGCCGTTGCCCTCTCGCGAGATGCTCACTCGGTCGCCAAGCTTCAGCGCATCGGCCGTCTCGTGGCTCTTCAGCAAGGGGCTTGCCACGCGGACGAGATCGCCAAACTTGAGTTCGCTGACTCTGGAGCGATCGGTGTAATCGAGTTCCCCCACCAAGCCCTTGAGGACGCTGCCCACCAGACTCAGGCCGGCGTCGCTCTCGGCCTCCGAGACCGCAGCCAGCCTGGAGAACGCGCGGATCGAAGCTTCCTCGGTCGCGTGAACCCGTACATCGCCGCCTGCGTCAACGGTCGGCAAGGAGGAAGCGACCGCGAGGCCACGGATGGCGGCATCGGTCCGGGCACTGACCAGGTTGCTGACCACCACGGCGCCGACAGCCAGCGCAGAGGCGCCGGAAATCGCAACGCTCTTGGACTCGGTATCGTTGCTGACCAGCGCCCTGAGGGTGGCGCTGTTCAGCGCCTCTACCTTGACATCGCCAGCCGCCGTGACATCCGAGTCGGTGATGTAGGCTTCCACGCGGGCGGCGTCTTCATCGCCGATATCGGTCCCGATCAGTGCGTCAATCGCCTGGAACAGGATGTTCTGCGCCGCCCAGCCTATGGTGTTGAACGCCAGCGTGGCGCTGATGCCCTTGCCGCCCGACACCACATTGGACAGGTTGCGGGCATCGATGAAGGACTTGTTGTCCGCCGCAACCACGACGTCGCCCTGCTCGGCGATGACCTGGCTGCCCGCAATCTCCGCCCTGGCATCGGAGAGCACCAGATTTGTGGAGATGACACCGTTGACGGCGAGCACCTCGCCTTTGCCATCCACGCCGCCACCGCCACTCGCCTCGGCTTCGCTGTCGTTGACAGCCCGTATGGTCGACTTCTCGAGAGCGGTCACCTCGATCGACTCCGCCGCGCGCACGGTCGCGTTCTCGAGCGTCGCCTTCGCGCCGGAGCGCACGTCATTGCGCACCACCAGCAGACCCACCGCCATCGCATCCGACGAACTGAGGTTGACCTCAGGGATGAAGCCGCCTGAGGCCTGCTTGTCCCAATAGCCGTCGTCGTCGAAGTTCTCGAGCGACAAATTGAAGGACCGCGTCGGACCCATGTACCTGTAAAGAAGGCCCGGCGAGCCGCCCTCGCCGTGGTCCTGCGAGACCCGGACCAGGTCCCCGAACTCAAGCACGCGCAAGCCGTCGGCACTTTCGAACTTGAAGTCCTCGAGCACCTGCTGGGCAAGAACGTTCTTGAGAACACTCACGCCGCCGGTGTTGGAGGTCACGGACGAGGAGGTGAGCTTGACATTGGCGAACACACGCGCCAGGTCCTCGGCTGTCACGCTCAGCGTGCCGCCCGTGTCGATGTCCTGCTCGACACCCAGGGGCCGGTTGTGACCCGCGGTGAATTCGATCCGCGCCTGCGCATCAGCCGACACCATGTTGCTGGCCAGCACGGCCGAGGCCGCCTTGCCTTTGGCATCCAGCAGCGCAGAAGCAGCGGACTCGGCAGCGTTGCTCAAGGTGGCATTCAGAGCCGCCATGTTCTTGGCGAGCACCTGCACATCGTCGCCAGAGCGCAGCAGCGAATCGGTGACGATGGCCCGGGCACCCGACGGAGCCTGTTGGCCAATGCCAGTGCCCAGAAGAGCGTCCAGCGCCAGGAACAGGATGTTCTGCGGACGCCATCCGAGGGTATTGAAAGCCAGCGACACGCCAACGGCATCGGCTCCGGCCTGGGTCACGCTGTTGAGCGTCGCGCTGATGCCTGAATCGTTCTCAGCCTCGACAAGCAGGGTCTGGCCCGCCTGCAACAAGCTCTCCGTCACCGTGGCTGCGGCGTCCGCAAGGACCAAGTTGGTGACGATCATCCCGTTCACCGCCAGACTCTGTCCCTTGCCAAACGCGCTCCCACCGGAGGACGTGACGAGGCCATCGGACACGGCCTTGAGGTCGGTCTGTTCCAGCGCTCTGACGGTCAAGGCGGCTGTGCTCGCGGTGATCTCGCTCTGTGTGACGCTGACTGTCGCGCCGCCGCGCAGGTCGTTGAGCACGACCAACCCGCCAATGGCCATCGAATCCGAATCGGATATGTTCAGACTCGGGATGGCCTCAGAGGGGGCCGCCTGGGAGACGCGTGCCCAGAGCGCGGTATCGGAATAATCCGCGGCCTCGAGGTTGACGACCTTCGACTCGCCCTTGTAGCGGTAGACCGCCCCCCTCACGCCCTTGTTCAGGTCATGGTCGCTCGCCACGTAAACGAGATCGCGGTCCACGAGAGTCTGGGTACCCGATCGGCTGGTGTAGTCGTAGCTCTTGACGAGCTTGTCGATCATCGAGCCCAGAATGCTCGTACCGGCATCGTTCTTTGTGCTCGATAACGACTTGAGGCTGCTATCGGCATCGATGCCTGCGCGTTCGGTCGCGGTGATGGAGACGCCCCATCCGGCGTTCAGGGCGCTGTCTGTCACCTCGACACGCGTCTGGCTCGCCACGCGGTTCATGGTGAGGACTGCGCTTACGGCCTTGCCGCTGGCATTGAAGAGGGCTGATGCGGCCGAGGTCGCATCGTTGCCGAGCGTGGCCTCGAGCAAGGCCTCCTGCTGGAGGTCGACCAGGATGTGACCGGCGGCGTCGATCCTGGAATCCTCAACGCGTATCCGGTTGTCGCTGGCAGGGTCTGTTTCACCCAACTCGCTGCCCACCAGCGCGTCGATGGCCAGGGCGAAGACATTGCTGGGCTTCCAGCCGATGGTGTTGAACGCGAGCATGACCCCGGCCGCGTCGGCGCCGGACTCGGTCACGCTCTTGTTGGTGGCGTCCAAATTGGACGAGTTGATCGCCTGCAGCACCACATCGCCCGTGAGGGCAGTCACCTGGCTGTCGAGCAACTCCACCACTGCACCGCCCAGCATCCGGTTGGTGGCGATCGCCGCGTTCACGGCCAGGCTGGTGCCTTTGCCAAAGGCACTGCCGCCCGAACTCTTGGCGTAGCTGTCCAGCTCCGCGGTGAGGGTCTGATCTGCAAGCGCCGTGATCACCACCGAGCCCGCCTCAACCTGGGAGGCGTTCAACAGCTGCGCGGCCGCGCCACCTTTCACATCATTGAGCACCACCAGCCCGCCGATCGCCATCGAGTCGGAATCGCTGACATTGCCAATATCGGGGATGGCATTGGTCGTGGCGATCTCCTGCCACAGATCCTTGTTGCCGTAGTCTTCAGCCGTCGGCTTGAAATTGCCACTGCTGCCCATGTAGCGGAACAGCTTGCCCTCAAGATCGCCCGAGACGACCTTCACGCGGTCATCGAACAGGATGGGCTGCACCCCGATGTCACTGCTCAGATACTTCGGAGCGTTCTTGGCGTCCACGATCGCGCCGGCACCCTTGCGGAGCACATCCACACCGCCCAGATTGGTGGTCGTCGACGAGGCGACGAGCTTGGCATTGGAATGAATGCCAGCCGCATCCGTAGCCTCGATCCTGAACACCCCGCCGGCATCGATCTGGGCAGCATCGTCAGCGAGCAATCCAAACTCGTCGGTGTAATCGACGATCGCCCTCGCCCCGCCCGACACCTTGTTGCTCGCAAGCACCGCCGACGCGGCCATGCCACTGGCACCATAGAGCGCCGACGCTTGCGAAGTCGCAGCATTGCTCAGGGTGGCGTTGAGCTGTGCGACGTTGGTCGCCACGACGCTCAGGTCGCCCTCGGCCCGCAGCACGGTGTCGATGATCAGGGCACTGGCCTCGGAGGGCTGCTCGATACCGATGCCGGTGCCCAGCAGCGCATCGAGCGCCTGGAACAGAAAATTCTGTGCCTGCCAGCCCATCGAGTTGAAGACGAGCGACACGCCCAGCGCATCCGCCCCCGACTTCATCACGCTGTTGAGCGTGGCGTCCATCACGCTGTCGTTTTGTGCAGTGACCGACAGGTCGCCGCCAGCACCGAGCCGTGAGTCCCGCACCAGGATCGCAGCATCGGCCAGCACGACATTGCTGACCACGATGCCGCCGGCCGCCAGACTCGTGCCCTTGCCGGTGGCACTGCCACCCGATGACGTCACAACGCCGCTGGTGGTCGCCGCGAAGTTCGTGGCCTCCAAGGCCTCCAGGATGAGATCGCCCTCTGCGACGAGCTCTGCCTCATCGACCAGGACCTTCACCCCAGCGCTGAGGTCATTGCGGACCACCAATGCGCCCACCCCGATCGAATCCGAGCCGGAGATGTTGAGGCCGGGCAGCACATCTGAGTAGGTCTGGCGGGCGATGCGCTTCCACTCCGGCGTCGTGAAGTTGGTGGACCCCAGGGTGAGCGTCACCTTCGGACCGGAATAGCGGTACACCGACCCGCTGATGCCCCCGCCCCGATAGTCGCTCGCCAGATAGACCAGGTCGCCGTCCTGCAACTGTTGCCTGCCAGACCGGGTCGTGAAGTCATACTCCGACGTCATCTGATCGATCAGCTTGCCGAGCAGGCTCTGACCGCCGTCGTTGGTGGTGGTCGAAACCGACTTGAGACTGCTGTCGGCCGTGAACTTCGCAATCTCCTCGGCCCGGACTGTCAGATCGCCCTGGGCCGTCAGCGGGCTGTCCGTCACTTCGACGGTCGCAAGGCTCGCCACCCGGTTTTGCGCGAGCGCCAGACTGACCGACATGCCCTCGGCGCCGAACAGCGCCGAAGCGGCCGAAGTCGCGTCATTGCTGAGCGTGGCCGAGAAGGTGGCCTGCTGCTTCGCACTCACCAGGATGTCGCCTGCGGCCGACACCTCCGAATCGATCACCTGAGCCAACGCCCCTGCCTCATCACGCACACCGAGCTCGGAGCCCAGCAAGGCATCGATCCCGGCCGTGAGCAGACTCTGACCCGCCCAGCCCAGGGAGTTGAAGGCCAGCATGCCGCCGAGGGCTTGGCCCTTCGACTTGGTCACACTCTTGTTGATGGCCTGCAGCGACGACGTGTTGATGGCCTGGACCGTGACATCGCCGGACGCAGCGCTCACCTCGCTTCGAAGCAGGGTCGCCACGGCGCCGCCCCGCACGTCGTTGACCGCCACCGCACCATTGGCCGCAAGGCTGCGCCCGCTGCCGAAGGCGCTGCCTCCCGAACTCGAGACGTAGCTGTCGAGGTCCGCGACCAGTTCTGCAGCGGCGGTCGCGGTCAGCGACAGGCTGCCGACCCGGAGGTCCGCCAGGTCGCTGATCTGCGCCCATGCGCCCGACTCGACCGAATTGAAGACCGCCACGCCCCCGACCGCAGTCGAATTGGACGAGGTGAGATTGCCTATCGACGGGATCGCCTTGATGGCCTTGACTTCCTGCCAGAGGGCCTTGTCGTTGTAGTCCGCACCCTTGGGAACGAGCGTCCCGGTCGAGCCCATGTAGCGATAGATCCGGCCACGATCGGCCCCGTCGACGATCTTCACCCGGTCACCGAACTGGATGCTGGCTAAAGTGTCGCGAGCGGTCGTGTACTTGGTCTCGCTACGCTCCTCCGTCGTCGGCGGTGTCCGGTCGAGATAATCTGGCTTCTCCAGACCGAGATCGGTGACGGGGATGAGCAACAGGTCAGCCAGGTCTTTCTTGAATGCGTCCCAGGCCATCGGCGCGAAGATCCGGGCACCGTTCGGGACGGCCGGACTGTCCGCGAACAGGTCGAGCCCGCCATCGGGTGCACTGGTCGCGTCGGCAACCAGACGCACATTCGAATGGATCACCGCCCGGTCCGCAGCGTCCACGACCAGATCGCGACCAACACGGGCCGTGATCGAGCCGGCAGGGGCGTTCTGCAGGAAGGCCTGCGATCGACCCAGCACGCGGTTGCTCGCGAACACCCCGGCGGCGCTCATCGAGGAGGCTCCGAACGTCGCCGTCGCACTGACCTCGGACAGATTGCTGACCGTGGCGTTGACCTGCAAGGACTGGTTCGCCCGGACGGTCAGATCGCCCCCGACATCGAGCGTCGTGCCTGCCACCTGCGCAAGCACATCCGAAGGGGAGGCCAGACCCCACTCGCCATTGATCAGTACATTCAAGCCGACTAGAAGCGGGTCGTCCAGTCGGGTGCCGATCGCATTGAACGCGATCGCTGCACCGACCGACCCGCTGCCCACGGTATTCGAGCCGGCCTGCGCTCGGGCATCGATCTCGGCTGCGTTCTGGGTCGAGACCGTCACGGAACCGGATACATCGACGGTGCTGTCGACGATCTGGGACACCAGTGCGCCATTGACCTGATTGAGCGCCAGCACGCCCGCCACGTTCAGCGAGGTTTTCGTCGTCTTGATACCGGTCGCGGCGGCCGCGCTGTCTCGCACCACCTGCGCGTCGGCGCGGGCAACGATCATCTGCGCGTTAGAGGCGTCGACCTGCACGCTTGCAGCATCGACCTGACTGCCGGTGACCTCGGCAAGGATCGCGCGGTCGATGATGTTGGTCGCGCGTGAGAGGCCCAACTCGAGGAGGGACCCCAGAGGCGCCTCTTTCACGTCGAGTTCGAGATCGGCCGCACGCGCGCCATAACGGCCCTGATCCATCGCCCGGACCTGCAGGGCGCCGCCGGCAAAGGCTGCGTCCCTGAAAGCGGCCAGCACCTCACCGGCCACCTTGTGGTCCACCGCACGAGCCCGTCCCAGATATTCGCCGGCGTGCGTGGCCGTGATGCTCAGGCCTTGGGCGTCGATCTGTGCATCCGTGACGAACGCTGTGGTCCGGTCCGTCGCGTCCAACTTGTGCGCGCCCGCAGTCGAGGAGACGATGGCCGACTCCACCGTACCTCCGCTCATCGCCCGCACGGCGATCGACCCGGCGCGGCCACCCTCGGAGCCCGCGATCATGAGAGGATCGAACCCGTCCGGGGAGCCGATGCGCGCCGACGTGGTCTTGTCGAGCGTGATCAGGCTGTCCAGGTTCAGGTCGGAGCCCCCGAAGAGCGGAGCCTCCGAGTCTGCCGTCCTGAACAGCATCACCCGGATATCGGACTGGTTATCAGCCTCGACGATCAGGCTGTCGGACGATCCAGCACGCGCGATACCCCGACCGATGGTGAGTGTCGCACCGGCAGAGATCAGGGCCTCCGCCGTCTGGTTGACCTCGACCGTCGCCTGACCACCTTTGTCCTTCGAGGGCAGGGTCACAGCCTGATAGTCGCCATCGGCAGACGCCCGAAGCAGCAGGGCCGCAGCCGAGATGTGCGCACTCGAACCGATCTGCGCGCGCGCAGTGAGGGATTGGTCGAAGACCAGGTCGATCGTGGCTTGGTCCCACCAACTGGCGATCCGGGCGTCGGCCTTGACGTTCGCCTCGATGGCGAGGCGACCGGAGGTCAGGATGTCGCCATCGACCACCACGCTGGCCGATGGTGCCAGGATGCTGGTCGCAGATGTCTTCCACGACTTCCAATCCTTCTGCTCATCGCGCGCGGTCAGCACGACGTCGGCCGAGGACTGCAGCAACGTGTCCCCCGGCACCACGATCGATTCGGCCAACAGGTCGAGCTTCGTCAAGCCGAGGACCATGTCACCGACCGTGATCGTGTCGCGCCCGGCCCCACCCTCCAGATCGATCTCGACGGTCGGACGCTGGAACACGGTGCGCAGCGTCGGTCCGCTCGTCGACTGCACCGAGATGAATTCCACCCCGCCGTCGCTGAAGCTCTCGAGCCGGACCGACTGATCCCCATCGCCCAGTGAGAAGGTGCGCGTGGCCTGGACACCCCGGGTGACGAGCGTGATGCCTGTGGCGTCCTGGATGAATTCCAGGTGCAGGCCGTCGCCCAGCTCCAGACCGGTGATCGACGAAAAAGACCCCTGCACCGCGCCGTAGGTGAGGATGCGGAACTGGTCACCCACCTTGGGCAAGAAATCGTTCAGCAGGACGATGTCGAGAGCGCCGTCGAGGTATGCGTCACCGGACACCACAACCTGGTCGTACAGACCCAGGCTGGTGCCGGAAAGCTCGATCAGGAGTTCAGCTTCGGCCAGCTGCGAATAGCTGCCGATCTCCTGAACACCGGGGGAGTACCCGGGGCTCAGCGTGCCGCAGTTCGTCACTTCGCCGGCCCAGACACCCGAACCGGCCAGGCTGGCGGTTGGGCCGACCCGCAGGTGGGGCGCAGCCGTACCGGAAACGCCGGCCATCAGCGTCGACAGATCGAACCGGGCGTCTTCGAGAAGGTGATCCTCGATCCATGTGGCGCCTTCGTCGGAATCCAGGGGCGGCGTTTCCGCGTCGCCCAGGGACAGGCCCCAGGGGGAGGAGGAAGCGCTCCCGGTGGGAGGCACCAACGGGAAATCGCCCGGTGCCTCACCGGCCTGCGACAGATCCTGAGCCAGAACGACGGGCGACAGCACTTCATCCATGAACCGGCTGAAGGCGAGGCTGTCCTCGGCCAGCGTCGTGTCCATGAAGGCGGCTCGACGCGACTGGCCTGACTCGCCGAAGGCCGCCTGATCGACCGAAAACGACTCCGCCGGCGCGTCGCCAGCGGCCATGGCCTCCTCGACCGCAGGTCGGCGGCTGAGCTCTTCCCAGGCCACGACGGTGGCATCCTGGCCGGCGCCATCGAACAACTGCGAGATCGCCGCGGCCGGGTCGGCCGACAACAGGATCCGTTGCTCCAGGGGCTCGGCCTGATAGAGGCCACGCAGCAGGCGCCGCAGTGCGCTCGACATCCGTGGCAGATGGGCACCCGTTCTGGATTTGCTCATGAAATCGTCCGATCCGGGTCGTTCGACGCCCGAGAGAGCTTGTTGATGTCGCGCCAGCCGATCAGATGCGAGTCCCCCACGAACCCGACAGCTCACCGCGAACCGGGCGGTGAACCATCAGGAACCTGTGGGATCCAGGAAACGGCATCGCCACGGAGAGGGTCTCGTCGCAAGTTTTGGGACGGTAACCCTGGGGGATCGCGAAACCTCACGCTAGATAACGCACACAAAAACACACAAACCTTTATTGGCGTAAAGCTTCTTAATTTGGTAACGTCGAGATGTGCGCTCCATTCGATCGAGCTCAGCCCCGGCTCGTGCAGGCCCGGTCGCATGGCGTCTGGTGTGGGCATTCCTGGCCGCTTTCGGCGTGCTCACCGGCTGCGCGGCTGCGACCGGTGGACTCTCTGCAGCACCAGGCATCGTTGTCGCGCAAGGTTGGTGGATCGACCGCAGCGGGCGTGCGGAACTGGTCGATGCCGAGCAGGTCGCCGACTGGACCGCGTTCTCGGGTTTGAAGACATTCGGCTTCGAGCCTGGCGCGATCTGGTTCAAGTTCCGGCTTGCGGGCCTGCATGCCGATGCGCCGCAGTCGTGGACGCTGAGAGTCCTGCCCGCCTATCTGGACGATCTGACCTTCCACGATCCGCAGGCTGGACGGGTACTGCGCGCCGGCCGGGCCATTCCGCCCCAGGGCGAGATGGTCTCGTCGATCAACTATTCCTTTCCAGTGCCGTCGATGCCCGAAGCGCGGGATGTCTATCTGCGACTGGAGTCGATCGGAACGCGCATGGCGCTGATCGACGTCGTGCCTCAACAGGAAGCCGCGTACCGGAACCGGCTCCAGGAATGGACGTTCGCAGCCCTGATCGCGCTGTCAGCAGTCTCGGCGCTGTGGGCGTTGGCCGAGTGGGCCGTCACGCGTGAAGGAATCGTCGGCGCGTTTGCGGTCAAGCAGATGCTCGCCACCTTGTGGGCTGTGATGGCGGCGGGTTTTGCCAGGGTTCTCGTCGGGCCATGGTTGCCGGAAGGCAGCCTGACTGTCATCCAATCGACGATCCTGCCGTGGCTGATCAGCTCGTGTGTCGCCTTCCTGGCCGTGCTGCTGTGGGCCTACCGTCCACCGCGGCACTGGATCCGCCTGCTGTTCGGTCTGGCAGCGGTCTTTGCACTCCTGCCGCTGATGCAGGTCGGGGGCTACGCACGGGAAATGCGCTTGATCGTCAATGTCGGCATCCCGCTGTTGTTCGTGCTGTTGCTGGTGACACTGGCGAGCGTCAGCAGGCCGACGCAGGACCAACCGGTTCCCCGGTCCCTGCTCTTCGCCTACCTGGGCACGTACAGCCTCTTGATCTCTGTTCCGGCGGCGATCAATCTGGGAGGCCTGAACACCATCGTGATGTCGCCCAGCCGCGCCATGGCGGACGGCGAGGGTTCATCGCTCCGCGCCGTCTCTGCCTGGGAAATCTTTGCGGTCTATGCGTCTCTGGCCAGCCTGATGCTGGACGGCCTGCTCGTGAGGGTCCTGCTCATTTTCCGTGCGCGCGCGCTGCAACGGGCCCAGCAGCGCACCGAGCTCGAGCTGTTGCGCAGCCAGGAGGAGTCGAAGGCCAGGGCACGCCTGGGTGAAGAACAGAGCAAGCTCTTCTCGATGTTGGCCCACGAGATGAAAACCCCATTGGCCACCCTGCGCATGTGGATCGATGCCGGCCCCAGCGGGCACAAGGCGATGGAGCGAGCGATCTCGGACATGAATCAGGTGATCGAGCGCTGCGTGCACACGGGACAGCTCGCCGAGCAGGGCCTGCAGCCCATCCTGCAGGCCAACGACGCCGTGAGCCTGACAAGGGCCAGCATCGCTGCATCCAGCTCGCCCGACAGGATACTGTTCAACAGCCCTGCCGACCCTGCGTACGTCCTTGCCGACACGCAGATGCTGTCGATCGTCGTGAACAATCTCGTGGACAACGCTGTGAAATACAGCGAACCGCTCACACCGATCGAAGTGGTGCTGAAGGCTCAGACCCGCGGCGACCGGCCGGGCTGGATCTGGCAGGTTCACAACCATCCTGGCCAGGCGGGCATGCCCGAGGCCGACCGGGTGTTCCACAAGTACTACCGCAGTCCTGGGGCCCGCCACCAGTCCGGATCGGGGCTCGGCCTGTTCCTCGTGCGCGGCCTGGTCGAACTGATGGACGGGACGGTCGATTTCAAAGCTTGCGAAGGCAAGGCGGTGTTCACGCTGTGGCTGCCCGCCGCCTGAGCGCACCCCCAGGGCCGAGCGTTGTCCAGCCCGCCTCTCGCGGGGGTCGAGAAAACCTGGGGCGACCCGGCGTTTTTCCTAAAGGCGCGTGAGTTCTTGTCTGCAATGAATCGCGTCGCCCCGCACACTGCGAACCAAGGAGCCACTACCTCGAGCCTGTGTGACATGCAGCACTTCGCGCTCAAGATCCTGGTCATCGAGGACAACGACGCACTGCGTGAGGCCACCCTGGCCTTTCTGCAGCGCCGAGGTCACGAGGCTCGCGGCGTGTCCTCGGCCGAAGAGGTCAGCGATGCCGCAGGGGGGTTCCTGCCCGATCTGTACATCATCGACCTGATGCTGCCGGCCGAAGACGGCCTGAGTCTGACCAGACGCCTCCGCCAGGCACATCCCGGGGCGGGCATCATCATCACGACGGCGTTGAGCCGGATCGGCGACAAGGTCATCGGGTACCGCAGCGGCACAGACCTGTACCTCACCAAGCCCCTCGATCCCGAGGAACTGCTCGCCGGCCTGGAAGCACTCGGCACACGGCTGCGGCACAAGGGTGCCGTACCCGATGCCTTGCTGCTGCAACTCGCCCGGCTGAAACTCTCGGGGCCGTCAGGCGAAGTCGAGTTGAGCGCAGGCGAGGCGACGGTCCTGAGCGCCTTCGTGCGCGCTCCAGGGCGATCGCTCGAGCGCTGGCAACTCGCCGAGATCATCGGCGGAGAGGGCCACGCCATGCCCTCGGCCGGAACCATCGAGATGCGCATCACGCGACTGCGCAAGAAACTGACCACCCTCGGCGCCGAGCCCCCCGGCATCAAGGCGATCCACAAGGTCGGCTACACACTGTGCGTCGCCGTGACCATCGTCTGAACTCGTCGATCAGGCCGTGCGGAGATCCGCTCACAGCCATGCCCTATGGGCGCAAGGACTCACCAGTGGCGCGCCACTCCCCGCTTCACAGCCCCACGTCGTGCCCCGCCATCGGTTCCATGGAGGTCAGGGATCTGGACGAGCACCCAGTCCATCATCGGGATCAGGACGGTCCCGAAGCCGCCGTCGAACAACCGCTTCACCAACACCGCGTCGCTCCGGTGTGCCGCGGCTGCCACTGACCCTGAACGGCCACAGCCCTGGCGTGCGACTGAACCCGCGTTCGGTCGGGGCGCACACCGAGGCCCTGCTGGGAGATGTGGGCTATGGGCCGCAGAAAGTCGCGCCATTGAAGTGCGACGAGGTGGTGGTGACCTGCGCCTCGGACTGAACGACAGGTTTCGCGACACCCCCTTGCGACTCGAACACCCCCTGCCGAGGAGTGGTGCGGCAAGCGAGGGGTGCGACGCAGTGCCGGCGGGCCGAGCGACCTGCCAGTCCACGCGCGGACCATAGGAGGCTGTCGGACTTGGGAATCGCCGGCTGCAAATCGGCCGCAGCGGTCCATTTCTCACCGTCTTCTTGGCCCATAGCGGGGCTATGGGCCTGCAAATCCGGCAAGAACTGACCTCGCTGGGGCCGATTTTCGCTTTCGGCGCCCCAAGCCCGACAGGCTCCCAGGCGCGAGGTCAATCCCTTGCGTCGTTCACCCCTGCCCCACCTCGTGCCCCGCCATCAACTCCAGCGCCCGCACCAGCGCAGAGTGGTCCATGTCGGCCAGGCCGTGGGCGGCGCAGGCCTGCATCAGCTGCGCGGCGCTGGCCGTCTGCGGCAGGGCCACGCCCATGGCGCGGGCGCCCTGCAGCGCGAGGTTCAGGTCCTTCTGGTGCAGCTTGATGCGAAAGCCCGGGTTGAAGGTGCGCTTGATCATGCGCTCGCCGTGCACCTCGAGGATGCGGCTGGAAGCGAAACCGCCCATCAGCGCCTGGCGCACCTTGGCCGGG
>CAZFVH010000021.1:0-23661 GCA_964522465.1 uncultured Rubrivivax sp.
GCCTCAGCCTCAGCCTCAGCCTCAGCCTCAGCCTCAGCCTCAGCCTCAGCCTCAGCTCCGGGCGCCTCTGCCTGCGCGGGCGCCTGCCCGGACTGTGCGGTGCCGGAGTTGTCCTGCGACACGTCCATCGCTCCTTGGCCTGGTCCCGCATCGCGGTGTTCAGGGGCGAGCGCGGTCGCTTCGGCAGCCACGTGCGCGGCGGACTGTGGCGCCTGTGCGGCGTCCGGTTCTGTGGGTTCTGACATGGTCGGTGGTGTGGGCGGCGGGCACACCCCGGCGCAGGGGCGTGATTGTCGCTGTGTCGGCCAGCAACTGCCGCCGGCGGCGCTGCGAAGGGCTGCGTCCAGAGGGTGCCGACGGCCTTCGAGTAAGCCCGGCGCCAGCCGCCGATGGTAGAAATCTAGGGTTTACACTGATCTGTTTTTCTCCAGGAGGCATTCCATGAGCAAGCGTGATGTGGTGGTGCTGGGCGCGGCGCGTTCGGCCATCGGTTCCTTCGGCGGTTCCTTGTCCGACATCGAGCCGGCGGAACTCGCCGGCACCGTGATGAAGGCGGCGATCGAGCGCTCCGGCGTCGACCCGCAGGTCATCAACTACGTCACGGTGGGCAACACCATCCCCACCGAGAGCCGCTTCCCCTACGTCGCGCGCGTGGCCGCCATCCAGGCCGGCCTGCCGATGGACAGCGTGGCGATGGCGGTCAACCGCCTGTGCTCCTCGGGCCTGCAGGGCATCGTCACGACGGCGCAGAACATCTTGCTGGGCGACTGCGACTACGGCATCGGCGGCGGCGTCGAGGTCATGAGCCGCGGCGGCTACCTCTCCACCGCGATGCGCAATGGCGCGCGCATGGGCGACACCAAGCTCATCGACACCATGGTGGCCACGCTGACCGACCCCTTCGGCGTCGGCCACATGGGCATCACGGCCGAGAACCTGGCTGCCAAGTGGACGATCACGCGCGACGAGCAGGACGCGCTGGCGGTCGAGTCGCAGCGTCGCGCGGCGGCGGCCATCGCCGAGGGCCGCTTCAAGAGCCAGATCGTGCCCATCGTCAAGCAGACGAAGAAGGGCGAGGTCGTCTTCGACACCGACGAGTACGTCAAGGCGGGCACGACGATGGAGTCGCTGGCCAAGCTCAAGCCCGCCTTCAAGAAGGACGGCACGGTCACCGCGGGCAACGCCTCGGGCATCAACGACGGCGCGGCCTTCTTCGTGCTGGGTGACGCCGACACCGCCGCCAAGGCCGGCTACAAGCCGATGGCGCGCCTGGTCTCCTACGCCGTGGCCGGCGTGCCCAACGACGTGATGGGCGAAGGCCCGATCCCGGCGTCCAAGCTCGCGCTGAAGAAGGGCGGCCTGACGCTGGACCAGATGGACGTGATCGAGTCCAACGAGGCCTTCGCCGCGCAGGCGATCGCGGTGTCGCGTGGTCTGGGCCTGGACATGGCCAAGACCAACCCCAACGGCGGCGCCATCGCGCTGGGCCACCCCATCGGCTGCTCGGGCGCCTTCATCGCCACCAAGGCGATCTACGAACTGCACCGCACCGGCGGCCGCTACGCCCTGGTGACGATGTGCATCGGCGGCGGCCAGGGCATCGCCGCCGTCTTCGAGCGGGTCTGAGCAGCGCTGGGCCCTGCCCCGTGTCCGAAAGGCCGGGCGAAAGGCGCTCAGCCCCTGACGACCGGCCGCCGCGGGCGTATCACGCCCGCGGCACCCAGCCCCCCTCGCCGAGCGCGAGCAGCGGGCTGTCGAACACACCGGTCACCCGCCCGGCGCGCGCGGGGCCGAGCGCCTGCTCCCAGCGCCGGCCCTGGCGCATCAGCACCCCTGCCCCGGCGACCTCGGCCCCCAGGTCCTCCAGCAGCGTCCAGGCGGCCGCCAGCGTGGTGCCGGTGCTGACCGCGTCATCGACCAGCACCACGCGACGCCGCTGCACCAGCGGCAGCAGGTTCGGGTCCAGGTACAGGCGCTTGCCGGGCTGCGGCGAGGTGATGGACTGCACCGGCGTCGACCAGCGCTCGTCGTACCAGAACTTGCGCGAGTAGCCCATCGGCACGTAGCGCGCGTGGCCCAGGCCGCGAGCGACCCCCGGCGCGACCGCCAGCCCCAGCGTGGGCAGGCCGACGACGAGCTCGGCACCCAGCGGCTGCAGCGCCTGCGCGAGCATCGCCGACAGCGTGTCGACGACCTCCAGCGCTGCCTGGTTGCAGATCAGCGAGGCCACCGCGTGCCGTGGCTCGGCGGCCAGGGCGCGGATCGGCAGCACGAGGAAGCGCCCGTCGGGCAGGGCGGCCGGATAGCCCAGGCGCCAGGGCGGCGCGCGCAGCGGCGCGGCCTCGTCAGCGCCGAGCAGGCGCTGCCAGTAGGCGGTGGTGGCTTCGGTGTGGGGGGCGTTCGGGGTCGGCACACGCGAACGATACGCCTTTCCGCGCGCAGGGCCGGGCGGGCGGCCGGGTCCCGCGGCCCGCGCCTGCCGCGAGAATCAGGATCGGCGGGTTTGGCGACAGCGGCGCGCCGGTCTCCGGCGGCGATCGCCCATCCAGAGCCGTCGATCCCCGTCACCCGGGGCGTCAGCCCGCACTGTCGCGACACCGCCACAACTCCACACCCCACCAACCCCAGATCCCCCCAGATCCCCCCAGAACCCGGAGCACCCGCCATGACCCTGCTGATCCTCGGCCTCGTGATCTTTCTCGGGGTCCACTCGACCCGTGTCTTCGCCGAGGGCTGGCGCACTGCGCAGGTCGCCCGGATGGGCGAAAAGGGTTGGAAGGCGGCCTATTCGGTGGCCTCGCTCGTCGGCTTCGTGCTGCTGGTGTGGGGCTACGGGCAGGCGCGGCTGGAGCCGGTGCCCTTGTGGACACCGTCCATCGGCATGCGCCACCTCGCCTCGCTGCTGACGGTGCTGAGCTTCATCCTGCTGGCGGCGGCCTATGTGCCGGGCAACGGCATCAAGGCCCGCATCGGTCACCCGATGGTCGTGGGCGTCAAGGTCTGGGCACTGTCGCATCTGCTGGCCAACCACACGCTGGCCGACCTGCTGCTGTTCGGCGGCTTCCTGGTCTGGGCGGTCCTGTCCTTCCGCGCCGCGCGCGGCCGCGACCGCGCCGCCGGCACCGTGCGGCCGCGTGGCAGCGCCTCGGCCACCGCGATCACCGTGGCGGTCGGGCTGGGCGCCTGGATGGCCTTTGCGATGTGGCTGCACGAGCCCTTGATCGGGGTGCGTCCTTTCGGTTGAGACCCAGGCGCCGCCTGCGGCGCCACGGCGACTGGCATCCCGGGACCGGGTCGAACGGCGCGCGGAACTGCGCCTGGCTCCCTTTCCCCCCGGCGGGACCGCAATAGGAGGGGGGCTGACCTGGGTCCGGCAACGGACCGCAGGACTCCGCAGGCAAGAACGCGGGTCGCGTTTTCGCCATGGCGCTCTTGCTCACGTCTCGAAGAAGTCCTCGTCCACCTTCTTCAGATGAAGCACTTCCTCGTCCCGGCACCCCACGTTGTAGCGGATCATCAGCCGCGAGAGCTGCAGGCCGTCGATCAGCACGATGCGCGAGCCCAGGCCGCGCGCGGTGTCGACGGCCGGCTGGCTGAAGGCCGAGGTGGTGACGAAGATGCCCTTGTGGGCCTTCTTCAGGCTCAGCGCGCCGTAGAAGTCGCGGATGGCGCCGGCGCCGATGTTGTGGCCTTCGGCGTAGCGCTTGGCCTGCACGAAGATCTGGTCGACGCCGAGCGGGTCCTGGTCGATGACGCCGTCGACGCCGTCGTCACCGCTCTGGCCCAGGGCTCGGCCGGCTTCTTCGGACGTGCCGCCGTAGCCCATGGCCAGCAGGAGCTCGACGATCAGCTTCTCGAAGAAGACTGGCGTGGCCTGGCGCACACGGTCGAGCAGGTCGGCGGCCAGGGCGCCGGTGATGGCGGCATGGGCCTTGCGCAGGGCCTCGTCGGGGGTTTCCGTGTCCATCGGGGCACCGGATGCGGCGGCCGTCTGCAGGGGCGCTGCGGCTGATCCGGATGCCATGCCGTCGGCCTCGTTGACCTTGGCCTTGAAGTCCTGGAACTCCTTGAACTGGTCGAGGTAGGCATTGTTGATCTTGGCGGCGGCATCGGCCAGCGCGGCTTGGCCGCGCGGGGTGATGCGGAAGTGGCCGCGGCGCGTGTTCTCCACCAGGCCGGCCTTGGACAGGTAGGCTTTCGCCCAGTTCACGCGGTTGGCAAACCGGGTCTGCTTGCCGCTGGGCAGCAACTCCGCGCGTTCCTCTGGCGTCAGCAAAAGTTGATCGGCGAGCTTGTCGACGGTGTCGCCGATCCGCGTCTCGCCGGCCGCGGCGCAGGCCAGAACGGGACGCATGAGGGACTGGTAGTCGGGGATCATGTCTGGCTGTACTCCGTACCAAGCCTGTTCCAACACAGGCGACGGCTACGCCAGTGGTCGGTGATGGCTTGCGTGAAATCTGCGCGCACGATCTTGGCTCGGGCCACAGACCAGTCTGCCTCGTCCATACGCACCACCAAGCCTTCCATCGGGCCGTTTCGATACCGACTGGGCTGGTGCAACAGGATGTCTTTCAGCGACGCCATGGTCATGGCGCCCTGGAACAGACAAGGCACGCAAGGCAAGCCCGCAGCTTGTGCCCAGGCGTCGCGGCGCTGCGCGCTCCAGAAGCGCTGTGCCCGTCGGTCATAGACATCGAAGACCAGCCACCAGTCCGGAAGCCCCGCATAGTCGAGCGAGTGCCGTGCGGCAACCCACTCGCCGAACACCATGAGATCCGGTGTCAGGGCACCGACCAAACGCTCTTCATTCCGGGCCAGCCATTCAGGCAGCCGAGCGAATTGCCCGGCGTAAGGTCGCTGCAGGTACTGGCCCCTGTTCTGTGCGCGCAGCTGGCCGTCGCTTGCGATGGAAAAACCCAGGTTGGCCCCGTCCAGCTTCTCCTCGACCACCACAGCTCGCGCCAGCAGGGCGTCTGCCTCGGCGGGCGACAGCACCTTGTCATCGCGCGGCGTGCCTTCCCCCAGCCACACCAGGTGCGGCGTGTGCGGGAAGCGGAAGAAGTCCATCCCCTCAGTCCTGCGGCAACGTGGGCGCCGGACGGTCGGGGAACTTGCCTCGGTACGCACGCCCCACATCGCCGGGGCACAGGAACTCGACGCGAATGCCCTCGGCCCGAAGTGCCTGCCACCAGTCCAACCACTTGGAATCCGCCGCCTGCCACACGGCCGGCTTCTGGGGATGCGCGTTGGCGACGGCGGCGAACTTGCGGTCGGGCGGGTCGAACGCTGCTTCCAGTGCCGGCACCGGGAACTCCTGGAACTGGTCGGGAGCCCCCTGCGTCAACGACACCTGTTCAACATGCCGGCGGTTGCCTGCATGGCGCAGCACCCACTTGAGGAACTTGTCGCCCACACCGTTCGGCGGGCTCAGCGATGTCTTCTTCCGGTATTCGCCAAGGATGCGAAAGCCGTCGTCGATCACCACCACGCCCCTGGCCTGCAGCGCCAGCAGGCGCTCGACGCAGGCGATCACGCACTCAGGCGAGACATCGGCGTGCTGCCCGTTGGCGACCAGCAGCACGTTGGTGTCGATCACGGCTTTCACCGGTTGCCGCCCCCGGCCGCGAGCTGCTGCTTGCGGTGCATGGCGGCCAGTGTTCGCGCGGCAATGTCGGCCATTTCGTCGCCGAAGAAGTTCTCGGGCCAGTTCTCGATCTCGCCCAACATGTTCAGGCGCAAGGGTTCCAGTTCAGTGGCCGCGCCGGCACGGCGGCAGAAATACACCGCCACATCCTCGGGCGCCAGCACGCCTTCAGCCACCCGGCGCTGCAGTCGGTTCAGGAAGTGCTCGGAGTGGCTCTCGACGATGAGCTGCACATGCCGCTCGACACCATCCTGCCGCGCCTGCGTGGCCGAGATGAACACATCGGCCAGCTCGGCCTGCACCTGCGGATGCAGGTGGATCTCGGGCTGCTCCATCCACACCGTGGAATGCGGTGGGCAGTAGAAGGCCTGCACCAGCGCCGGCAGCACTTGCGAGACGCCAAAGCCCACGTCGGTGATCTTCACCTCCGGTGCGCGCGGGCTGCTCTTGACCAGCACCTCGTACTCCTTGCGCCCTTCAGCCACCGGCCTGACCGAGAAGTCGTGGATGATGCCCAGCTGCTTGAGCCACCCGGCGATGAAAGGCGAGAAGCCCTGCTTGAGCTTCTTCGGCCCCCGGTTCAGCTGTCGCTGATCGTGCTGGGCCGCCAGGATGGCTGCGATGGTAGCCTCGCCTTCCTGCCCCACGCTGGCCGGCGTGTCGCCTGACCATTGGTAGACGCGCTCGGGGTGGCGGCGCAGCGGCCCCAGGTAGGACAGGCTGCCCAGCATGGATTCGGTGGCGAGCGCGAAGTCGGCCATGAAGCCGGCATTCTTGAAGCGCGCCATGCTGGTGTCAGACAGGCGGTAGAACTTCTCCGGCTCCTCCAGCGGCCACTTGCGTCCGTCAGCGAACTTGAAGCCGTAATGGTCAGAGGCCAGACTGAACTTGCGCTTGTCGTCCCGGCTCAGCCCCACGTCGAGCACGGTGCGGGCCGTCTGCCCCAGGCCCTCGCGTCGGCCCAATTCGTAGCGTATGGCCTGCACCTCGGGCTGCTCGGCCTTGCCCGCAGCCAAAGCCACCTGCAGCCGCATGTGGTCGCCGACGTAGCGCGCCGCGGGCACCAGCGGATCGCGCACCTCCAGCGGCTTGGGCAACTGCCAGCCCAGCTCGAATTCCAGCTGGGCGGCCAGGTCGTGCCCATGCAGGCAGTCCTTGAAGGTGCCCAGGTCGATCAGGGTGGTCTTGTCACCCAGGTGCAGGGTGCGCTTGCGGTCTGACGACTGGGCCGTCTGCTGCAGCGCCAGCAGCAGGTGCCCCAGGCTGCTCTTGCCGGCGCTGTTGGCACCGAAGATCACGGTCAGCGGCGCCAGCGCAATCGGCCCGGTGTCCTTCCAGGCCTTGAAGTTCTTGATGTGCAGGTGGGTCAGCATGGCCGCGCGTCTCAGGGGTGGAGGGCGTTCGCTCGGTGTTCAGCCTTGGTCGAGCTTCATTTTCCGATGCCGATCCAGGCCTACCCAGCAGCGGCGCAGGGCAGGACGGGGCGCATGAGGGACTGGCAGTCAGGGATCATGCGAGGGCCCTTTCCGCATCACGTTGTTCCTGCGGGTCTTCGACAGCGAACGCCCTCGCCAGCAGCGCACTGAACGTCGCTTCAGCCTTTGCCGTTGCCGCCCGCTGCTGCTGCTCGATCGTCAGCACCGCAGCCACTCGCTGTGCGAACTGGCGCTGCAACTCCAGCGGCGGTACGAAGACCGGCATTGACTTGACGTCCTGCTGGTTGATGCTCGACTGGTTGATGGCGTGCTTGGCGTTGCTCAGAAAGTGGCGGCGCGAGGACGGGTCTTGCAGCAGGGCGATCACGAACTCCGGTAGCGCATGCAACGCATCGATGCTGAAACGCATCATGTTGGACTCGAACACCGTGGGTTCCAGCAGCTTGGGCACGAGGGCACTCTTGCCCAAGTATTCGGGGCTGTTCACGCGGTTGACGATGATGTCGCCCGCCGCGAGCGCGAAGCGCCGCTGCTCGTCGGGTTCGACCTGGACGCGCTTGAGATTTGCAAGGTCGGTGACGCGACCGTCGTAGAAGGCGTCGATGCGCAGGATGGGCGTGCCCGAGCCGTAGGCCGACTTGTGCTTGTACAGCCCGTTGGTGGGCCCGCTGGCGATCAGGTCGCCCAGCGCCATCCGAGGCCACCCCTTCGGATTCGTCGCCGGGTCGCCGAACATGTCGACGAAGATCGCCGGGATCAGCGCGGCGGCCTTCTGCTGGGCCTGGCGGCGCAGGCGGACGATGCCTTCGGCGCGGGAAAGCAGATCGACGATTCGTTGCTGCTCAGGAAGAGGGATAAGCGGGAGCTCAAGTCCGCGCAAGATCGACTGGTTAATGTTGGGTTGCGCTACGCCTCGCGCCTCCCGCATCAGGTGTGGGCGCTTCGAGTCCAAGAAGTAGCGAAGGAAGAGGGGGTCGATCGATTTCGGATCAAGTGGCACAACACCCGCTATGGCCTGATTCGTGGCAGCGGGTATCGCCAGAACCGCGGTGCGACCGATCGTTGCGAAGACTGAGATGAGTACTGTGCCCGCAGGCAACAGCTTGGCACTGCAGCTCTGGAGGCCCACCTCGCTGAGTGTTTCCTCGGTCCTAGTCACCGTGCCCTGGAGCATGTCGGTGATCTTTACCCACGGAATGGGACCGCCAAAGCACTCATACCGTGTCCGAGGCGGTGTTCCACCGCTAACGGTCGAGCAAACGTCTCCCAGCTTGACCGTCTTGACTGTCATTCCTCGACCTCGGACAGGCTGACGCGCAGCGCCTCGACCTCTTCCGCGATCTCGGTTTCGATGGCGGCCAGTTCATCGAGCAGCTCGCGCGGGTCCTGGTGCGCCGCCTGCACCTGGCTCATCGGCCGGTAGCGGCCGGCCGCGAGGTTGAAGTCGTTGGCCCGCAGCGCAGCGGTGTCGGCGAACCACCAGGGCGCCGTCCACTCGGCCTTGGGGTCACGCGCCTCCCAGGCCAGCAGCCGGGCCTCGCGGTCGCGGTACGCTGCGGCCAGGCCGGGCAGGTCGTCGGCCTCGACAGGCGTGTCGTGGTTGGCGTCGAGCTTGTAGCCGTCGTTGTCGGCGTGCAGGAACATCACGTGCTCGGTCTTGCCACCGCGGCGGAAGAACAAGACCGAAGTCTTCACGCCCGAGTAGGGCTGGAAGACGCCGCCGGGCAGGCTCAGCACGGCCTCGACGCGATTGTTCTCGACGAGCTGGCGGCGCAGTTCCTTGTGCGCGCCGGTGGAGCCGAAGAGCACGCCCTCGGGCACCACGACGGCGGCTCGCCCGCCGTCGTTCGGGTTTCTCGCCACAGCGGACGCCGGGGCGCGCAGGCTGTCCATCATGTACTTCATGAACAGCAGTTCGGTGGCGGTGCTGGTGCCGATCTTCACGTCGTCGACGATGCGGTCCTTGTCCACGCGCCCTGAGAACGGCGGATTCGCCAGCACCACGTGGTAGCCCTCGGTGGGCAGGCCCAGCTCGAACTTGCGCTCGCTGTCGAAGCTGGTGGTCAGCACGTTGCGCAGCAGCACGCGCACGTTGGGCAGGCCGCGCAGCGTGAGGTTCATCGTCGCCAGGCGGATCATCTTCGGGTCCACGTCATTGCCGAAGAAGGTCTTGTTCTGGATGGCCGAGAGCTGCGCGCTGGACAGCTTGTCGCCCAGGCCGCGCGCCTGCGTCTTGCCGTCGATCTCCACCTGCTGGATGGCGCTAGCCGACGAGTTGGCCAGCCGCATGTGGTTGTAGGCGGCCACCAGGAAGCCGGCGGTACCCGCGGCGGGGTCGTAGACGGTCTCGCCCACCTTCGGGTCGACCATCTCGACGATGGTGCGGATGACGTGGCGCGGGGTGCGGAACTGGCCCAGCTCGCCGGCCTGGCGGATCTGCCGCAGCACATGCTCGAACAGGTCGCCCTTGGTGTCGGCGTCGGATCGGTCCAGGCGCAGGCCGTCGACCAGCGTGACGACCTGGGTCAGCACGGTGGGCTCGTCGATGACCAGCCGCGCACCGTGCATGAAGTTGACGGCCGAGCCGCCGGCCACCTCGGTGAAGAACGGAAACACCTCGTCGCGCAGGAAGCGCACCAGCGGCTCGCCGGACAGGCCGGTGGCCCACACCGACCAGCGGAAGCGGTCCTTCGGGATGGTGGTCTCGCCCTTGGTGGGCGCATTGAGCGGGTTCTTCAGCGTCCAGAAGCCGTCGAACATGCTGGTGTAGGGCTGCTTCAGCACCTTGGCACGTGCCTGGTTCTCGGCGTCGATGCCCTCGACCAGGTAGAAGAAGAAAAGAAAGGCCAGTTGCTCGGCATTGCTGACCGGGTCGGGGTAGCCGCCGCCGAACAGGTAGTTACGGATCGCGTCGACATCGCGCCGCATGTCAGGGGTCAAAGGCATCGGTCGGTCTCGTGTCTTTTCACTTGATATCGGGTCAGGACGGCGCGCGTGGCTGCACGCCGGGTTTTTCTTGTGATGGGTCAGCGTCGCCGAAGACGGCGGCGCTGAGCGATTCAAGGGTGTCGTCCAGCGCATCGGCACCGCCGAAGATGCGCAGAGCCTCGGGCAGGCCGCCCATCAGCGTGAAGGGCGGAAAGGCGATGTGCCCGGCGGTGAACTCGTCCCAGGTGTCGGCGTTGGCGCGCAGCTGGCTGCCGACGGTGCGCAGCCAGCGCGCCTGGTCGGGCGTGAACCCGTCTTCGCGGGCCAGGAACCAGGCCTCGAAGCGGGCGCCGACCTGTTCCTGCTGCTGCTCGCTGGCTTCGGGGAAGACCAGGTTGCCGTCTTCGTCCACCGTGACCCAGGCGCGGGTATTGGGGTCGATGTGGTCGTCGACATCCAGGGACAGCAGCTTGCGCGGCTCGCTGTAGGGCCGGGGCTTGCGCTCCATGACGAGGCCGCCCTCGCCTGCTGCTTCGTCATCACCGTGATAGTCGGTGACGCCGACGAAGTCGAACATCGTGAAGACCGGCTTGCACTTGGCCTTGCGCGTGCCACGCCCCCGCATCTGCTGGTACAGGATGGCAGACCGCGTGAAGCGCGCGAAGACCAGGCTGACCACCTCAGGGCAGTCGAAACCGGTGTCGAGCATGTTCACCGAAACCAGGATCTGCGGGAAAGAGTCCTTCTTGAAGCGCTTGATCTTGGTCATGCCGTCGACCGTGTCGTCGTCGCCCATGCCGGAGACCACGTAGTCGGCGTAGCGCACCTCGGGCGAGGGCTTCTTGTCGGCGAAGGCCTGGTCGAACATGACGGCCAGGGTCTCGGCGTGGCGCTTGGTGACGGCGAAGACGATCGCCTTGCCCAGCAGTGGCTTGCGCAGCACGCCCTTGGCGTCGAGGTAGCCGTTGTCCATGACCTGGCGGAACTCGCGCACCATGGCCCGGTTGCGCTCGGGGATGGTGATCTTGCGTTCCAGGGCCGCCGGGTCGATGGTGATGGTCTTGGCGCCGTCGAACATCTGCTCCAGCGCGGCCCGGGTGGTGGCGTCCATCGCCGTCCAGTCCAGCTCGTCGCGGGCGACCTCGAAGCCGCCTTCGGCCGCCGTCTTGACGGTCTTGGCCTTGTAGATCTGGTACGGCACCAGGTAGCCGTCGCGGATGGCGTCCTTCATCTTGTAGCTGAAGGTGGGCCGTTCGACCTCGAAGAAGCGCAGGGTGTCGCGGACGGCGAGCTTGTCGTCCTCGTCATCGAAGGTCGAGGAATCTGCGACGCATGGGGTGGCCGTGAGGCCGACCTGCACGCCGTCGAAGTGCTCGAGCACGCCGCGCCACTTGCCGTAGATCGAGCGGTGGCACTCGTCGGAGATGACCAGGTCGAAGTAGCCGGCCGAGTACTCGCGGTAGATGTTCACCATGCTCTGCAGCGTGGTGATGGTGATGCGCTTCTCGTCCTGGAAGCGGCGGCCGGCGCGCAGCACGTAGGCCGGGAAGTCGCCCAGGTGTTCTGCGAAGGCGTCTTCGGTCTGCTTGGCCAGCGGAATGCGGTCGACGAGGAACAAGACACGGGTGATCGCGCCGGCCTCGAACAGGCGCTTGATGAGGGCCGCGGCGGTGCGCGTCTTGCCTGTGCCGGTGGCCATCTCGACCAGCAGTTTGCGGCGCCCGGCCAGGATGGTGCGGCACAGGGTGTCGATGCACTCGGTCTGGTAGTCGCGCTCGACGATGCGCCTGTCGATCTCGACCGACAGCAGGTCGCGCTTCACCTGGGCCGTGGCGGCGCGGCGCTCCAGGTCGCTTTGAGAGAAGAAGGTCTTGACCGGGCGCGGGAAGGCCTCGGTCTGCCACTGCCAGAAACGGATCTCGTTGCCGTTGGCCAGGAAGATGTACGGCACCCCGAGCTGGGCGGCGTAGGCCTTGGCCTGGTCTTCGGCTTCGGCCGGGTTCATGGCAGCCTTCTTCGCCTCGACGACAGCCAGCGACCGGCCATTGCGGTCGCACAGCACGTAGTCGGCCTTGGTGCGGTCGGGCAGCACGTACTCGAAGCGCACGGCGTTCGTATTCGTGATCTCCCAGCCCTGGTCGCGGAGCTGGGCATCGATCTTGACGCGAGAGAACGCTTCGTTGGTCATCGTCCTGGTTTCCACCCCTGGGCTCGATCGACGCGCCCTACCGGGTCGTCAGCCGAAGGAATGCCGTCCATTCTGGGTGAGAGGCGGCAAGTGATCGCGAGTCACAAGAATGTAGAGGATTGAACGGCAGACGCAACGTCGACGAGCCTCAAGTGGGCTTTGTGTCGCCAGGAAAGCCCTTGGGCGGGGTCGGCAGCGGCAGGGGCGGCCGGGTGCGGCGACGGCGGGATGGGGCTGAAAGCGCATGGCCGCGCGCAGGCGCACAGTCTGCAGCGCCCTGCCGGCCCCCTATGCAGCGTGCAGTTCCTGACGCAGGACTTCCCGTCGCGTCGCCACCGTCAGCGGCTGCGCCTGGTCCCCCATCGCGGCGCTGTCCCGCGCTGCCTGTCATGCGCCGGCTTGCGCCGCGTCGCGCAGGAAGCGCTCCTCGATCAGCGCGAGCAGGAAGGCGATGACGTCGTCGATCCCGCCATCGGTGATCTTGAAGCTGCCGCAGGACAGGCGGCCTTCGCGTGCCAGCCCTGCGTCGTGGGCGTCAAGGCCTGGGCGCCTGTGCACCGCACGTCCCCGACCCCACCCCCGATCATGCGCCGCGCTCTGCGCCTGTGGTTCGCCGAGGGCGGGTGCCGCGTGGCCCCCCCTTCGGAGGGGTGTTTTGCCACCCTCCGTGGGGATGGCGTCGACGTCGCCGGTGTCGGACGATCCCTCCATCGAAACGATGGCCGATCGGCGATCGAAGGCACGGGTGGAGGCGATGATGGGTTGGCTTTCTGCATGGGATAAGGCGCCGACGGCGGCGTCGCGTGGCGTGCGAACCAGTGGCGCGCCGGGTACGGTCGGCGCCCCGCGGCACGACGCGGCGATCTCGCGTGGCGAGCCTTCACCGCGCCGCGCCGGGCCCGCTGGCGTGGGCGGCACGCCCGTGCAGGACGACGCCGACCGCGCGGGCTGGATCGAGTCAAGCGCCAGCCTCGCGGCTGGGCTCGTCGTCGTCGAGACCGCCGACCTCACGCCGTGGCTGCTGGCCCGGCGCCTGCACCGCTGCCCTGGATGAAGCGCTTCGACGGTGCGGTGCGCGTGCCGGGTCTCACCTTGGCGCCGCTCGCGCCGCCCGCCACGGGTCGGCATGCGCCGGGTTGCGCAGGAATCGCTCGTCCGTCAGCGCCTCGAGGAAGGCGACGACGTCGTCGATCTCGTCCTCGGTGATCTCGAAGCCGGCGATGAACTCGCTGCGCAGGGGGTTGGGCCCGCGGCCCTGCAGCGCGGCGCGCCCGGCGCGCGCGTAGTGCATGCGCAGCACCTCGCGCAGCGTGGCCACCGACCCGTCGTGCATGTAGGGCGCCGTCACGGCGATGTTGCGCAGCGTCGGGGTGCGGAAGCGACCGGCGTCCCACGGATCGCCGGTGAACTCCACGATGCCTGGCGAGGCTGCCGGGTAGGCGCCGCGCCCGTCCTCGTCATACAGCCCGGTGTTGTGGAAGCCGGTCTCGGTGAACGGGGAGCGCGCGTGCTGCTGGTTGTCCGTGAAGGCCAGCCCGCCGTGGCAGTGGTAGCACTCGAGCTTCTCGCCGAAGAACAGGTCTTCGCCGCGGCGCGCGGCGGAACTGATGGCGTCGGGCTGGCCGCCGTAGCGGTAGCGGTCCCAGGGGCTGTCGAAGCTCAGCAGCGAGCGCTGGAAGGCCGCCAGCGCCTTGGTCAGCGTCGACAGCGCGTAGAGGGCCTCGTCGCCGCGGCGGGCTTCGTCGGGGAAGGCGCGCGCGAACAGGCGCCGGTAGACCGGGTCGGCCCTCAGCATCGCGAACAGGGCCTGCTCGCGCCCGGCCATCCCCATCTCCACCGGATGCTCGCCGAACAGCGGGATCAGCGCTTGCACTTCGAGTGAGGTGAGCTGCGGGTTCTGCCAGGTCAGCACCGGCAGGTAGGCCACGTTGGCCAGGCTCATCGCGCTGCGGCTGCCGGCTTCGCCGGTGACCCCCGGCGAGACCGCGCGGCCGTCGGTGAAGGCGCGCGTCGGGTCGTGACAGCCCGCGCAGGACAGGCTGCCGTCGCGCGACAGCCGCGGGTCGTGGAACAGGTGCCGCCCCAGCTCGACCTTGTCGGCGCTCATCGGGTTGTCGGTCGGCACCACCGGCGGCGGCACCCACGCCGGCAGCGGCCAGTGCCAGGCCGTCCCCGACGCACCGAGCAGCAGCACGCTGCCGGCCACGAGCACGAGCCTGGCCAGCATCGCATGGCTCTTCCGAAGGTGGCGATAGCACCCCTTGGATGCCGAGCGCAGCAAGGTCGGGGGCGGCTCCATCTCAGCGCACCGTGAACAGGCGCTGCGGTCCCGGGGCCGCAGCGCCGCCGTACGACAGGCCCAGCGCGCCCATGACGGGTGGGCAGTCGGCGTCGTTCGGGAAGCTCATGCAGCCCGGGGACGTGTTGGGCGCGTTGACGTCCACGTTCGCGCCCGCCAGCACGGCGCCGATGTCGGCCACGATCGTCTGTGACGCTGCATCGAAGCGCTCGAAATGCACCGTCACCCGGTTGGGATTCCGGCAAGACGACGGCGCCTCGGTGCGGGCAGACGAGGCGCACACCGTGCTTCCCAGGTGCAACGAGAAGCGGGTCACGGGACCCATGGCGCTCGCGGCGGCCGGCGTTTCGGGCGAGACACCGGTGGACGTGGTGTCGAACTTGACGAACTTGTAGCCGCCCTGCCAGTTCCAGAACATGGCGGTGAGGTTCAGCGGCGCGGGCGCCGTGGTGGGGTCGCCGTGGTTGCGCGCGAAGGGCACGCCCAGCGTGAAGCGCAGGCCGGTGTAGCGCCCCGCGGGCACGCTGCCGCGCACCTCGCTGTTGGTGCCGGCGGTGCCGTTGCGGCAGGGGCCGCTGCCGTCCTCGAAGTCCAGCAGCGCGAGGTTGTCGAGCTGCCACATCCCGTCCTGCGCCAGCGTCACCGGCACCGCGCGGCCGGTCTCGTCGACCAGGGCGACCTCGCTGACGTAGAAGCGGAAGTCGCCAGGCGTGATGGTCGAGCGCGTGGTGCCGATGTCGGCATAGCGCTGGCCGCAGGCGAAGGGCTGGCCGTTGACCTGCGCCGCGAAGCGCAGGGTCACGGGCTGCCGGTCGGCAGCCGCCGCGACGGCAGGCAGGGTGGCGGCGCAGGCAGCCAGCAGAAGGGCGGTCGCAGACCGCGCGCGGCGCAGGCTCTGGAATGGGGTGTTCATGACGTGGGTTCCTTTCGAACGAGGGTCGGGGCCTTCGGGGCTCAGTGCTTGTGCTCGTGCGCGCCTGCCGCGTCGCGCGGCTGTTGCACCCAGACCATGACCTCGCGCTCACCGGCCTTCTCGAAGCGCAGGGTCATGGGGAAGCGGTCGCCGTCTTTCAGCGGCGCCTTCAGGCCGATCAGCATCAGGTGGTGCTCGCCGCCGTGGCGCAGCCGCACCTCGCCCCGGGCCGGCACCGTGAGGCCGTCGATGGCGCGCATGCGCATGACGTTGTTCGCGTCGATGACGCTGTGGTGGATCTCCACCTCGCGGGCCACCGGTGTGCTCGCGCCGATCAGGCGGTCGGGCTGGGCGCCGGTGTTGCGGATGGCGCGCAGGTAGGCCGCGCCGGTGCCGGCGCCGGGCGGCGTGGGCGTGGCGTAGGGGTGGTCGATGCGCAGCGGGCCAAGCTTGAAGTCGTGCGCGATGGCAGGGTGGGCGAGGCTGCCCAGTGCGATCAGCGCAGCGGCGATCGCACGAACGCGGATCAGGCGGGTCGACATGAAAGGTGTGGTCATGGGGGCTTCCGGGGAATGGGGGTGATTGGTGGGGTGGAAGGGGGGGTATGAGGGCTTGGGCGGATGGACCGCGCCTGGCGTGACCGCCCCGCGGTCCGGCGGTGTACGGTCGCGAGCGGGGGCGCTCACAGGTCGGCCTCCTGCGGTGACAGTTCGGCAGCGCCTCCCCCGCAAGAGGGGGTCGGTGCGTTGCGCGATGGGTCGATCGGTCGCAGGCACAGCGCACGTGAGCCTGCCGGGTCGATCGCGACTTGCGCCGCCTGTGTGATGAAGGGCGCAGGCTCCGGTGGCCGAAGTCCATCGCTGACGACTTGCCAGCCGGACCCGGCCAGCCAGGCCACCAGGCCGAGCACGGCCCCGATGTTCACGTGGGTCATGACCCTGAGCAGGCGCATGACCGGATCTGATGAGGGCATCCGAAACTCCTGACGGGCGCGCGCGCATGCCTCGCCCTGCGAGAGCGCTGCGGACGCACGCACGATGCAGACGCTTCGCCGCCGGGACTGCCGGGCATGGACCCGGCAGCGGCGTGCGAAGTGCGCTCAGTGCATCAGGTCAGAGAGGGGGGTGCGCGCGCGAGGGCCGCGCGCCAGACGTGTGCCGTGCGAGGCGCCGAGAGGAAGCGCTCGGGCGGGCCGTCGTTCAGCGCCAGCGTCAGGGGCGGCGTCGCGGCGGCCGGAGGCGGTGCCATGCCCTGTGACCCATGCGGGCAGCACGGGCAGTGGTCCTGGTGCCCCGCCAGGGGGCCGCCAGAGTCTGGGCTTGGCGCGCTGTGGCTGGCTTCCTCGAGCTGGACCCACCGCGAGCCCTGGGCGGTGCACACCTCGACCCAGCCGGCAGACCCGGAGACCAGCGCCAGCGCATGCGACATCACCGGCGCCAGCGCCGCGAACGCCATGGCCAGCGTGGCGAGCCAGAGCGTGAAGCGGCTGTGACGGCGGGAAACGCGCATGGGACGATTCTAGGAGGCTGTCGGACTCGGGAATCGCCCGCTGCATCATCAGCAGGCGCACGCCCTGCAAGACCAAGCGCGGTTGGATGGCGTTCAGGTTGAAGTCGTGAATGTCGAGCAGGTCGTGGACCGCAGACATCCCGTGCCGGATCTGCCCGGTGCGCATGTGCGGGCTCATCTTGGTTGCAGTCGCTGGACGAACTGCGGCCGCGCATCTGCAACCAGGGGCCGGCGTCGCCCGCGCCTGCACTTCGTCAGTGCGCCATTTGGGGCAGCCAGGTTGCCAGCGGCGGGAAGGCGATGACCAAGCCGATCAGCAGGATCACGCAGCCGATGAAGGGCAGCGCCGAGAGGTAGACGTCGCGCATGGTCGTGCCAGGGGGAGCAACCCCCTTCATCACGAACAACATCAGCCCGAACGGCGGCGTGGTGTAGCCGATTTCCAGCGCCAGCAGCATGATCAGGCCGAACCAGGTCGGATCCATGCCCAGTGCCTTGGCCAGCGGGAAGTAGATCGGCGCGGTCAGCAGCATCATCGACAGCTGGTCCATGAAGCAGCCCAGGAAGATGAGCACGGCGATCATCACCAGCAGCATGGACATGGGTGTCAGCTCGAACGACAGGGCCCAGTTCATCAGCCCGCTGGACGCCCCGGTGAAGGCCAGCACCTGCGCGAAGGTGGACGAACCGAAGACGATCAGGAAGGCCATCACCGTGATCTTCAATGCACCTTCGACCGACTTGACGATGGCTTGCCAGCTCAGCAGGCCGTAGCAGGCGGCGAGCAGTCCCACGGACAGGGCGCCCAGCGCCGCGGCCTCGGTCGGCGTCGCCCAGCCCATGAGCAGGATGACGATCGACAGCAGGATCACGCCGACCAGCGGAATGACATCCACCACGATGAGCCGCAGCTTTTCGCGCAGCGGCGTGGGCTCGACCGCGAAATAGGGCGCAGCACTCGGGTCCAGCGTCGTCCAGGCCCAGATCAGGACGCCGTACATCAGCGCCAAGAGCAGCCCTGGGATGATGCCGGCCACCAGCAGGTCGGCCACATCGGTCTGGCCCAGGGTGGCCAGCAGCACCGCCACGGCAGAGGGCGGGATGATGACCGCCAGCCCGCCCACACCCATGATCGGGCCCATCGAGAGGTATTTGCTGTACCCGCGCTTCATCATGTCGGGCACCATCAGTGAGCCCATCAGCGCGCATGCGCCCATGGATGAGCCTGTCAGCCCCGCAAAGCCGGTGCCGCCGATCAGCGTCACGTAGGACAGGCGTCCCCGCACGTTGCCCAACAACTTGTCGGCCGCGTTGAAGCAGCGCGAGGCCAAACCCGTGTGATAGAACAACTCGCCCATCAGCAGGAACATCGGGATCGGCACCAGCGCGAAGGTGGTCATCGCCCCGAACCCGTTGTTGACGAGTTGCGCGATGCCGGCGGCGCCGCCCATGTAGAGCATCGCCGCCAGGATGTTGGTGGCGAAGAAGGCGATGGCCACCGGCAGGCCGATGAGCATCAGCGCGAAGGTTGCGCCGAAGAGGATCAGCGCGGGGACCACCCAGTCCATCAGTGTGCCTCCGAGCCCGAGGGCTGCGACATCGACGCCAGCGGCGACTCACCCCGCAGGAGAAAGCGCAGGAACTCGGTGGCCATGAGGAAGAAGGACACCGGTATCCACATCACGATGGCCCACCGCGGCGCATCGAAGGAGCGGACGTCCTTGTTGCTCTGTACCCAATCCTGGATCGTCACCTGCAGGCCGAACCAGGCCAGGGTGAGGCAGATGGCGATGCAGGCCAGGCCGATCAGCACCGACATGGCGCGACGGGTCGCAGGCTGCAGTGGCATGAGCAGGATCTCGATGTAGACATGACCCTTCTCTCGGACCAACCACGGCGCGCCCAGGCACGGGATGAGCAGCAGCGCGTACTCGCTGAGGGTGAAGAAGTGAGCCGAGGGCTGGTACCCGAGATTGCGTATCACCACGTCCAGGCATACCGTGAGCATCACGGCCACCATGAGAAGGGCCGCGCCCACCGCCAGCAGGCGGATCAAGCCACCGTACAACCGATCCAACAGCCCCACAGGCGCTACTCCGCAGAAATACCCGGGCGCTCGCCCGGGTGTGTGCACCAGGAGCCCGGCGGGGCCCTGCCATGGCACGGGCGACCGGCCCGGCCTGGGGCCTGGCCGGTCGCACGGCGAAGCCCTCAGGGCGAGAAGAAGCTCACCAGCTTGGCGTAGTCGTTGGGCACGCCGGCCTTGTCCATGCGCTCCTTCATGCGCGCATGGGCGGCGTCACGCGCGCCCTGCACGAAGCGCTTGCCAGCCTCGGCCCCCAGCGTGACCGGCTTGATCCCCCGCTTTTCCAGTTCGGCGATTTCCTGGTCGCGCAAGGCCGCCATCTCCTTCATGCTCGAGGCCTCGTGTTCGACGGCCACGCGGGTCAGCAGCTCACGGGCTTGCGGCGACAGAGAGGCCCACTTCTTCGCGTTGATGATCACGCCCAGGTCGGTGGAGAAGAACTTCGGGTCGAGGCGGAACTTCAGGTGCTTGTCCCAGTTGGCGTCCATCACGCCGATCTCCGTCCAGCCGGTGATCTCGATCGTGCCGCGCTCCAGGGCCGTGTAGATGTCGGTGGACGGCATGTTCAGCACCTGCGCGCCCAGATAGTTGGTCAGGAAGGCGTTGTAGATCGGGTTGCCGCGCACCTTGAAGCCCTTGACGTCGAGGTTGCCCTGCGCGTCGATCTTGGGCTGCTTGGTCGACCAGAGGTGGAAGCGGATGCCGCTGTCGAACCAGCCGAGGTAGTGGACGCCCATGCGCTTGCCGTGGGCGTCGTTCAGGGCGGCGTGGGCACCGCTCTTGCGCGCCGTCGGGCCGTCGATGGACGAGGCCGAAACGGCATCACACTCGGGCACCGCCGCGGCGTAGAAAGCACAGGGCGTGTAGACCATGTCGACCACGCCGTTGCGAACGGCATTGGGCTGCTCGAACATGCCCATCGCCTCCGGGCCGCCGCGCACGGAGATCTCGACAACGCCCTTGCCCTGTTCGTTGACCTTCTTGACGAAGGACAGGAAGCTCTTGGAATAGACCCAGTTGGCCGGGAAGGCATGCAGGGCTGTCAGCCTGTCGAGTGCGAAGGCCGGAGTCGATGACAGCGACAACAGCGCGGAAGCGGCCAGCAGGCCGAGTTTCTTGAACACGTGTGGACTCCTTGGGGAGGGAAGGGATTCGGGGGCCTGGACGGGTCAGTTGGGGCAGCTGATGCCCGGACCCTCCAGATCCTGCCAACCTTCTAGCTTCACGCAAAGAAGGGCCGGCGTCTGTACGGGATATCCCGCAAGACCCGGGGTCAGGACAACAGGACCTGCGGAGGTCGGCCTCACTTGCGCGCTGCCACCAGCGCCCAGGGAAAGCGCCAGGCCGTGTGATCCGGCCCCAGCGTCCCCGGCGCTTCCTCGAAAGAGACCACGTCCACTTCGCGGAAGCCCGCTGCGCGGTGCAGCGCCGCGAGGTCAAGCCCGTCCAGCGCCTGCATGAACGGCTCGTTGTTGCGCTGCCCGTGACCGTGGTGGATGAAGCGGTCGAAGGCGTCACCCGACAGCACCAGGAAGTCCAGGTGCACCACCCAGCCACCCGGGGCCAGCAGTCGGTGCGTCTCGGCCACCACCCGTCTCAGGTGCGAGGGCGGTAACTCGTGCAGCAGCATGGTGCTCGTCACCGTGTCGAAGGCGGCGTCGGCGAAGCCGGTGGCTGCCGCGTCCCGCTGCAGGAAACGTATGTGGGTGTGCCCGCGCGCATGCGCGTTCAAGGCCGCCAGCCGCAGGCAGGGCGGCGACAGGTCGACCGCTGTGATGGGCAGATCGGGGTCGGCCTGGGCGAAGGGCTCGGTGCTCTTGCCGAATCCACATCCCAGGTCCAGCAGCCGCCCGGGCGTGGTGCGATCCCGTACGGCCTGTGTGAGCCGGTGGTGCAGATCCTGGTGGCGCTGCAGCAGCGGGGTGGTGCTGCGCGCACCGTGCTCGTAGACGATGCCGGCGAGCGTGTCGCCATACAGGCCACCGGGGTGCTGGTGGACGTCGAAGGCCTCGTAGTACGGCGGCGTCTGGAACCCCGGGTCGAGTTCGAGCGACGACAGCGCGTCGGCCTGCGCCAACCAGGCCTCCAGCGCCAGCCGGTTGCCGTCGTGGTAACGGACCAGCCCGTCGCGCCCGGCGTATTTCATCTGCTGCAGATGACGCTCCAGCCAGGCGTAGAAGGGCATCAGCGGCTCCGGCGCCAGCAACCTTTGCACCGCTTGCGGATCCTGTGCGGCCGGTTCGCCCCGTTCGCGCGCCTCCTCGAGGCGTGCCCGGGTGATGGCTTTCAGCGCAGGATACAGCCGCGTCGACCAATGCACCTTGGTGGCGAGCACGAAGCGCTGGTGTGCCTCGAAACGACGGTCTGGCCGGTCGGCCGGTCGCGGCGCAAGGGCAGGCCCTGCCGGCAAGTCACCCGGCGTGACGGTCGGTGTGTCGGACGTGCGCGCGGCGATCGGCCGCGCGGCAACCGTTCCGGAAGTGATCTCAACCATGGGGCACCCCGCGGGAGACTTGCACACCCAGCAGGTGGTCCATCAAGCCGCGCACGAAGGCGTCGCGCTCGGCATCGAGTTCGCGCTGCACTTTCGGGTCGGCCGCCCAGGCGCTGCGGTCGGCGTCCGTCACCACGCCCTTGTCGGCCAGCACGCGCTCCATCGCGCTGAGGCGGTCGTTGAGGATCCAGACCTCGCTGGCCAGCGACATCACCACGCCCATCAGGCGGTCGATGGCGGGGTCGGCGAAGTAGGCGGGTTCCGGCGCGTCAGCGCCATGAGGCACGACGGTCGACGAACGGGCTGGAGGTCGGGGCGTTGGCATCGAAGACATGGGCATGGAGCGGTTTCACGGAGCCGGCCTGTCGGGCGCTGCGCACCGACGCCACCGGCCGATGGCGACCATCGGCGCTCTTGCGCTGACGGGGTCTGCAAGAATCGACGGCCGACGAACCGGGGCACACCGCAAACGGTACGGCACCGCGCAGCCGCCGGGAAGACACGCTAACCGCAATCGAGGAGAACGGCATGGGGGATTCCACGGAGCGCCGCAGGATCTGGGTCCAGGGCGCGACCGACGAGAGCGGCCACAAGCCCTACCTGGACGCTCTGCTGCCCCACGTGGCCGCCTGTGCCGACCCGGCGTTCGACATCGTCTTCCACACGTTGACGCCCTCGGTCACGAGCGTGCATGCGCTGACCGAGATGCGCTTCGCGCGCGGGGTGGTGCGGGCAGCCCTGCAAGCCGAGCGTGAAGGCTGGGACGCCTTCTACATGAACCACTTCCAGGACGTCGGCCTGATGGAAGCGCGCGCGGCCGTCGGCATCCCGGTCCTGGGGCTGGGTGAGACGACCTTGCTGCATGCCTGCACGCTGGGCAGGCGGTTGGGCCTGATCGCCATCCACCCCGCCTTCATCGCCCATCACGCCGAGCAGGTGGCACGCTACGGGCTGGGTGCGCGCGTGGTGGGCATCCGCAGCATGCATGCCAGCATCGCCGAGCACATGGCGGCGTTCAGCGACCCTGCGAAGAAGGCGGCGCTGCGAACCTCGTTCGAGACCCAGGCCCGCATCCTCCTGGACGCCGGTGCTGACGTCATCGTGCCCACCGGGGGGATCCCGATGATGATGTTCGGTGCCGAGCGCGGTGCGAACATCGACGGCGCCCCCATCGTCGACGGCGTGGCCGTGATCGTGAAGGCGGCCGAGATGGCGGTGCGGCTGCGGGAACTGACGGGGCTGGGCCCCAGTCGGGCCCTGCACTCCGGCCAGGCCTTGCCGACGCCGGCCGTGGTGGAAGAATTCCTGACGCACGGGTGATCCATGTCGGCGCGGCCGCGTGCCGGTCGCGGCTGGACAGTGGCACCAGAAATGCACCACAACAACCCAACCCCGAAGGACTCGCACCCATGCCGACCGATCTCTTTTCCCTGGCGGGCCAGGTCGCCCTGGTGACCGGCGCGTCGCGCGGCCTGGGCCTGGCGATGGCCGAGGCGCTGGCGCAGCACGGCGCGCATGTCGTGATCAACGGCCGCCACGAGGACTCGCTCGAGCGTGCGGCGGCGCCGCTGCGCGCTGCCGGCTTGTCGATCGAGACCCTTGCCGTCGATGTCGCCGATGTCGAGGCCACGCGGGCGGCGATCGACGGGCTGGTCGATCGCCACGGCCGGCTGGACGTGCTGATCTGCAATGCCGGCATCCAGCACCGCAAGCCGCTGCCGGACTGGACCTTCCCGGACTGGGAGCGGGTGGTGCACGTCAATCTCTCGGCCTGCTTCGCCATGGCCCAGGCCGCCGCGCGCCACATGGTGGCGCGCCAGCATGGCCGCATCATCATGACCGGCTCGGTCATGTCAGTGCTGGCGCGGCCCACGGTGCATGCTTATGTGGCCGCCAAGAGCGGGCTGTGGGGGCTGACCCGCTCGCTGGCGGCCGAACTCGGGCCGCAGCGCGTGACGGTCAACTGCATCGCGCCGGGCTTCTTCAAGACCGAGCTGAACGAGGCGATCCTCGCCGATCCCGCCTTCGTCGCCTGGGTCGAAGGGCGCACGCCGCTGAAGCGCTGGGCCGAACCGAAGGAGATCGGTGGTGCCGCCGTGTTCCTGGCTGCGCCGTCGGGCTCCTATGTCAACGGCCATCTGCTGGCCGTCGATGGCGGGCTGAT
>CAZFVH010000021.1:23761-24951 GCA_964522465.1 uncultured Rubrivivax sp.
CTCAGGCCAGCCGGCCGGCGCGGTAGTCCTCGACCGCCTGGTAGATCTCGTCGTTCGTGTTCATCACGAACGGCCCGTATTGCGCGATGGGTTCGCCCAGTGGCTGGCCGGCGATCAGAATGGCCTTGGCGCCATCCGGCCCGGCCTGGAGGGCCACGCCGTCGCTGTCGGCCGGGTTGGCCAGCAGCGCCATGCGCTGGCGCGGCACCTCGGTGCCGGCCACGGTGACGGTGCCCCGGTAGACGTAGATGAAGGCGTTGTGCGCTGCCGGCAGGGCCTGGGCGAAGGCCGCCCCGGGCGCGAGGTGGAGGTCGAGGTAGGTGGGCGCCGTTGCCTCGCGCTGCATCGCGCCGGTCACGCCCAGCGCCTGGCCGGCGATCACGCGCACCGTCACGCCCGGAGCGCGGGCCTCGGGGATCTCCGCGGCCGGGATGTCGCGGTACCACGGCGCGCACATCTTGTCGCGCGCTGGCAGGTTGAGCCAGAGCTGGAAGCCTTCCATCCGGCCCTCCTCCTGCTCGGGCATCTCGCTGTGGATCACGCCGCGGCCGGCGGTCATCCACTGCACGCCGCCACCGCTGAGCAGGCCCTCGTTGCCTGCGGAGTCACGGTGGCGCATGCGGCCCTCTAGCATGTAGGTCACGGTCTCGAAGCCGCGGTGCGGGTGGTCGGGAAAGCCTGCGATGTAGTCGCCCGGCCGGTCGCTGCCGAAGGCGTCCAGCATCAGGAAGGGGTCGAGCCGGCGTTGCAGCGTGTTCGTGAGCACGCGCACGAGCTTGACGCCGGCGCCGTCGCTGGTGGGCTGGCCGGCGACGAGGCGCTCGACGGGGCGCGGGCGGCTGAGCAGGGGCGGCCGGGCCAGCGCATGGGAAGGAGTGGCGATCGTGTCCATGGGCGAGATGATCGCTGCAATCGGCGCGGCGCGTGTGCAGCGGGCTTGAACGCGGCGTTCGCCTGCGCATCGCACCCGTTCGGCTTCTCTCGGGGCGGGGCTTTCCCAGGGCGTCGAAGGCTTCGGGCCGGACGGCTTTCGGATGGGGTCTGCCGACCGGGGCCCAGGCCATCGTTCAGGAGGGCGGTTGCCGCATCGGGCGCGGTCTGCGTACCGGCATGGCCCCCCGTCTCGGGTGAAAACCTTTCTGGCCGAACATCCGCAGTGCTTGCTGACAATCCGGCCACAACGGCGGTCG
>CAZFVH010000021.1:25051-43208 GCA_964522465.1 uncultured Rubrivivax sp.
CTTTCTGGCCGAACATCCGCAGTGCTTGCTGACAATCCGGCCACAACGGCGGTCGCCGCCCTGGTCGTCCGGTTCGATGGCCCTCCTGCGGTGATCGCACCGCGTGGTCCCCGGCCTTGCCTCTTGCCTCTCGCCTCCGTCTTTCCATGCCTGTTCCCGCGCCCCGAGATGCCCGCACCGCCATGCCCGCCGATGTGCATGCCGATGTGCAGCCCAGTGCGCAGGCCAGTGCGACTTGCGTCTACTACGACGGCGGTTGCCCGCTGTGCCGGGCCGAGATCGCGGGCTACCAGCGCGCCGAAGGCGGTGATGCCTTGCGATGGGTCGATGCCAACGCGGGCGGCGCCGCGGCACTGGGGCCCGGGCTCGATCGGGCGGCCGCGCTGGCGCGCCTGCATGTGCGCCGAGCCGACGGCACCTTGCTGCGCGGTGCGGCGGCGTTTGCCGAGATCTGGGCGGCGCTGCCCCGCTGGCGCTGGCTGGCGCGGGTGGCGCGGCTGCCCGGCGTGCTGCCCTGTCTGGACCTCGGTTACACCCTCTTCCTGCGGGTGCGCCCGCTGTGGCGGCGCCCGCCGCCGGCGGTGTGAAGGGCAGGATCAAGCGCCGTCTCGCGCAGTCGGTCGTCGTGCCGACGAGCCCCGAGGAGGCGATGCCGGTGTGCCCTTTGTGCGACCGGCCCATCCCGCCGGCGCAGCGCGACGCGCACCACCTGGTGCCCAAGTCGCGGGGCGGCGTGCAGACGGCCTGGCTGCACCGTATCTGCCACCGGCAGATCCACGCGCTGTTCACCGAGTCCGAACTCGCGCGTGACCTGCACCACGTCGACGCCCTGCGCCAGCATCCCGAGATGATGCGATTCCTGGAGTGGGTGAGGCGCAAGCCTGACGACTTCTTCGAGCGCACCCGCCGGAGCCAGCGGTCCAGGGCGGCCCGAGGCGCATGAATGTTCAACTTCAGCGACCCTGATGCCGCCTCGACCGCCCTGCCCCAGGCCTGGCGGCGGCGGCTGCGGGCGGTCTGGCGATCGGCGGGCTGGCCCTGCCGCGACACGGTGGAGCTGGAGTTGCTCGCCGCCGGCCTGCTGGAGCGGCTGCTCGACGACCAGGGCCGCGAGACCGTGCGCCTGAGCGATGCGGGGGTGCGGGCGCTGGCCGCAGCGGTGGCGGTCCGTCGCCGCGCCCAGGGCGCGCACGAGGCGCTGGTCAGGCGCGTCGCGCGGGAGATGCAGCGAGACGGCCGCCTGGTGTGGCGTGGGCTGGTCTTACGAGCTGATTGCACTTCTGGACTGGGATGTCTGACCCATGTACCGCAGAAGGCTTATATAGAGAAGGAGATCGGCCGTAAGGCTCTGTTCGATATCGAGCCCGATCCCGGTGCGCACACCGCGCCCCGAGGCGACGACGGCCCGGTCGTTGCGCAGGCGCCGCCGCAGTGGGTGATGGCCGTGCCGGACGTCTACTCGATCCGGCACACGACGCGTGAGGCCTGGGTCGAGCCGGTCGTCCACGAAATCAAGGTCAGCCGCGCCGACCTGCTGTCGGACCTGCGCCAGCCGCGCAAGGGCGCGGCCTATCTGGCGCTGTCGAGCCAGTGCTGGTATGTGCTGGCCGAAGGCATCGGCCGGGCCGACGAGATCCCGCCGGCTTTCGGGGTGATGGTGGCGAGTGCGCGAGCGTGCGCGACCGAGGCCGAAAGAGATGCCGGCTTCGACGGCCAGCTCCAGGTGCTGCGCCCGGCGCCCAGGCGCGCCCATCGGATCGATTTCGCCACCTGGATGGTGCTGGCCAGGGCCACGCCCGAGCCTGTTGCACCGGACGAGGGCCCCTCTCAAGGCGTTTTCTGAGGGGTGTCCTCAAGGGTCGTCGTCCCGCCCGCCCCCGTCCCCGACCGCGATGCGCTGATGTCGACGAAGGTCAGCACGGCGCCGTCGATCACCTCATCCTGCGTGCGGTAGGGCAGGATGCGCGCCGAATACCACTCCCCGTCGCGGCTGCGCACCTCGCGCTCGCAGGGCATCAGCGTGCGCAGCATCTCGCGTACGTCGTCCTCGAGGGCGGGGTACTCCAGTCGCAAGGTCAGCTCGCCCAGAGGGCGGCCGATATCGGTGTCGCGCAGGCTGATGATGCGGCGCGCGCGCTCGGTGAAACGGCGCACGTGCAGGTGCCGGTCGAGGAAGAGCGTGGCGATGTCGGTGCTGTTGAGCAGGTTGCGGATGTCGCTGTGCGCCAGCGCGAGGTCGTCGAGCTTGGCCTGCAGTTCGGCGTTGACCGACTGCAGCTCCTCGTTCATCGACTGCACCGCCTCCTTCGAGCTGGTCAGCTCCTCGTTGGTGGACTGCAGTTCCTCGTTGGTCGATTGCAGTTCCTCGTTGGCGGCCTGCAGCTCTTCCTGCGAGGCGCGCATCTCCTCGCGCAGCGACTGCGCCTCTTCGCGTGCGCGTTGCAGGTCGGCCTCGAGCTGGCGGCGGTCCAGGTTGCTGCCGCGGCGGCGCCTGCGCATCCTGCGCGGCTCGAGGTCGCGAAAGACCAACAGGGTCATCCCGGATAGGCCGGATGCCGCGTCCAGCGGCTGCGCGTGGAGGTGCACTTCGGCGGGGTCGTTCGGGTCGTCCAGCGCGAGTTCGCCAGCGTCGATCGTCTGCCCCTCGGCATTGGCGCGGTGCAGGGCGTCTGCCAGCGCCGGCCGCAGGCCCGGCCGGGCCATCACGTGCACGTTCCAGTTCGCCTTGCCCGCAGCGGGCTCGAGGTAACGCCCGGTACGGCCGTTGATGTAGAGGATGTCTCCGCGTTCGTTGACCAGCACCGCGGCGGGGGCCCAGTGCCTCAGCAGCACCTGCTCGGCCATCAGCTGTAGATGGACCGGCGGCCGCTGCGTGGCGGCCGAATCGGGTAAGGCCGAGCTCTGCGGTGCGGGAGGCTCTGCATTCATGGCGATGGGTCGGTCTGGAATCGAGTGGCCCTTGCGCGCAGCGGGGGATCGCAGCGCGAAGTCTGGCACAGTGCCCGGGGAGGTCCCTGCCTGTCGTCTGCGGTACAGGCGCAGCCGCGCGTCGATGGGCTCGAACAGGTCGTCGAATCGGCCGACGGCCTCCGAACTGCCCAGCAGCAGCAGGCCACCGGGCCGCAGGCTGTAGTGGAACAACGGCAGCAGCCGTCGCTGAAGCGGTGCGGTCAGGTAGATCAGCAGGTTGCGGCAACTGATCAGGTCCAGACGCGTGAACGGTGGGTCGTGGCCGACGTCGTGCGGCGCGAACACCACCATCTCGCGGATCTCGCTCGTCACGCGCCAGCCCTGCCCTTGCGGCGTGAAGAAGCGCGCCAGCCGTGCGGCAGACACCTCACCGCGCAAGGGGCCGGCATAACATCCCCGGCGCGCCCGATCGATGGCGTCGGGGTTCAGATCGGTCGCGAAGATCTGCAGTCTGCAGCGTGATCGCGTCGGCACCACGTCCACCGCCTCGCGAAACCCCATGGCCAGCGAGTAGGCCTCCTCGCCGGTGGAGCAGCCCGCCACCCAGGCCCGCAAGGTGGTGCCGTCCTCGCAGCCGGACAGCAGCTTCGGCAGCGCCTGCTCACACAGCACCTGCCACACGTCACGATCGCGAAAGAAGGCCGTCACGCCGATCAAGACCTCCCGCGCCAGAAGGTCGAGCTCTGCGGGACTGCCTTCGAGCAGCCGCGCATACGCCGCCAGCGAAGGGATCCGGTGGAGGTCCATGCGCCGGCGGATGCGGCGCAGCAGAGTGCTGCGCTTGTACAGCGAGAGGTCGTAGCCGTGCCTGCGGCGCAAGGGCTGCAGCACCGCCGCCAGCCCTTGCAGGGTGGCGGGTGTCTCCTCGTCTATCCCCTGTACCTCGTCCGGCCGGGCCTGCGGGTCCGATCGGCCGTCGACCGTGAGCCGCTGCGTCTGTTCCTCGGAGGCGTCGTCGTCTCCTTGCCCTGGCGCGGCGTCCGTGCGGCGGGCTGGGGCCGCCGAGCTGGACAAAGCCCGCAACAGCCGTCGCGGCAGCTCGTCTGCCGGGGCGACGATCTGCGCGCCCGCGGCGATCGCGGCCAGCGGCATGTCCCCGAACGCGGCCGACCCCGGATCCTGTGCAGCGGTCACGGCGCCCACGGCCTGGAGCGCCTGGACCCCCGCGGCACCGTCGTTGCCGGCACCCGACAGCACGACGGCCGCGGCCCGTGGACCACAGGCCTGTGCCAAACCCTTGAAGAGCGCATCCGCGGCATGTCGACCGTGGCGAGGCCCTGGGTTCTGCGGGTCGATGGCGGGCTGGAACAGGCGCAGATGCGAGCCCTCTACGGCCGCATCCGCGCCTGGCGGGATGACATAGACCGTGTCGGCCCGCAGTGCATCCCGGTCGCACGCCTCACGCACCGGCAGGCGCGAAACGCGTTGCAGGACGCTGGCGAGTTGGCTGCGCCGTTGCGGATCGAGGTGCTGCACCACCAACCAGGCCACGCCGGCGTCAGGCGGGACGGCCGCCAGGAAGGTCGACAGCGCCTGCACGCCGCCGGCCGAAGCGCCCAGACCGATGATCGCGCGCAGTGTGCAGGCCGGTGGCTCGCGTGCGGGCGCCCGGGTACGGGGCGCTTGCGCTGGTTCTTCTGTCACGGCCCCACTCTAGGGCCGCCCCTCGCATTTGCGTAAGCCCAGACATGCCCTTGTTTGCGCCTGCGCGGCAAGCGGCTACATTGCAGGGTTGTCAGGTTTGATCACCGAGAGTCGAAACCGGTCCATCGGCGTCGGCTCGTCACTGTCGGCGCCATGAGGCGCTGCTCGATGTCCTCCGCAGAAGTTCCTCCCACCGAATCCGCGCGCCGATCGTCGGCAACGTCGTCCCAGGTCGACCCGGCGCCTGTCCGGGCGGTTCATGACTCTCGATCACGACAGTCGCCTGCCCGCGAGCCCCAGTCTGAGGACGACCGACAGCGCCTGGCCCGGCGCCTGCACGACGATCTCGGGCAGCGCCTGGCGGCGCTGCAGCTCGATCTGGGCGTCTTGCACGACCGGGCGGCTGACGTCGGCGACGCGTCGTTGACCGAGGGGATCGCCCATGTCGCCAGCCGGCTGGCGCAGGCGGTCGCTGTCGTGCGCGACCTGGCCGACGACTGGCGGCCGGTGGCGCTGGACGACCTCGGCCTGAACGAGGCGATCGACGCGTTGGCCAGGCGCAGCGCGCAGCGCATGGGGATCGAGGTGACGCTGCGCTGCGATGAGCAGGATCCACCGCTGCCCCCGGAACTGGCTGCGCTGCTCTATCGATGCGCCCAGGAGGCCTTGCGCAATGTCGCCCAGCACGCCCAAGCCACCGATGTCGCCATCGAGCTCTTCTGGGACGACGCGCAGGTGCGGCTGGAGGTGCGTGACAACGGGGTTGGTCCGACGACGGGGCACCTCCCGGCAGGCGCGGCGCTGGAGGGCCTGGGCATGCGAGTCGGGGCCTTCGGCGGCCAGCTGACGCTGCAGCCCACGCCTGGGTCCGGGGCCTGCCTGAGCGTGCGTGTTCCCTGCGGGTTCGAAGGGCACCCTGCGCCGTGAGTCCGGCCTTGAAGCATCCGGCGCACGGTCCCGATGTCTTGGTGCGGGTCCTGCTGGTCGACGACCACGCCGCTCTGCGCGACGGTCTGGGTCGCATGCTGCGTCATGTGGCAGGTTGTCTGGTCGTGGAGGCTGCTGACGGTGCGCAGGCCTTGCAACGGCTGGCCGAGGAACGTTGCGATGTGGCTGTCGTCGACATGTCGATGCCGGGGATGAACGGCTTCGAACTGATCGAGCGCATTCGCCGTGACGGTCTCACGCTGCCCGTGCTGATGCTGAGCATGCACGACGAGGAGCCGTATGCGCTGCGCGCTGTCCGTGCGGGCGCCCAGGGCTACCTGATGAAGGACCGTCTCGGCGACGAACTCGTGCCAGCCCTGCAACGGCTGCTCGACGGGGGCCTGCACCTGTCGACGGCTGTGGCTGCGCGGCTGCATGGCGACCGCGCCGAGGCGGCCGCTGTGGCGCCGCATGCACGGCTGTCGGCCCGTGAACTCGAGGTGCTGCGGCGCTTGAGCCGGGGTTCGTCGGTGCCGGAGGTGGCGGGCTCGATGAGCCTGCCCGAGGCCGCGGTGCACACCAGTATCGAACGCATCAGGTCCAAATTGCGGCTGCCGACGCAGGCCGCGCTCGTCCGTTACGGGGCAGACCATGGCCTCGATGTGGCGCCGCTCACCAGCGTCGGGCCTTCGAACCCTCCGACCGAGCCCTGAGTCATGACACGTCCCATCCTCGACGAATCCCGCATCCACCCGGCCGTGCGCGAGCGCGTGGCCGCGCATCACCGCGAGGTCGTCGACGAGGTGCAGGCCGCGGTGCGGACGCACGCGATCGTCGTCGTCGGCATGCGCGCCAATCCCTTCCCGCGCAAGGCAAGGCGCCTGCTGGAGAACGCGGGCCTCGCGTATCGCTATCTGGAATACGGGGGCTATCTCAGCCAGTGGCGTCGGCGCAATGCACTGAAGATGTGGACGGGCTGGCCGACCTTTCCGATGGTTTTCGTCCAGGGCATGCTCATCGGCGGCTATGAGGATCTGCGGAACTTGCAGGTCCGTGGTGAGCTGGACCGCTTGCTCGCAGCGCCGGCGCCGGGGTCGGACGCCTGACCCCGCCGGTGCCGGCTTGGATGGGCCGCGGGCGGCGGTGTCGCGTGCTCAGGACTTCTTCATCGGGCAGCTGCTGAAGCCGAGCACGGTGTACAGCGGACAGAAGCCCAGGGCGGCCGTGGCGATCGGCACGAGGCCGAGCCAGCCCCAGGCGCCGATGCTGCCCATCAGGGTCAGGCCGATCAGCACGACGCCGACCACGACACGGAGCACGCGGTCGATGCCGCCGACATTGGGGGTCATGGGAGTTCTCCTCGGGATGTGATGGGATGTTCGTGGCCTGGCCGCGCGAGGTCTTGCGGACGCATCACCGGCCCGCGGTGTGTCAGCGCCACGATCTTCATGGCGGGCCCAGGGGATTCTGTGATCGATGCCGGGCCGTTGCCCTGACACAGATCATCTGAGTGCCTGAGACGCTCTCGCGTGACCGCCTTGCACGCCCGAACACTCCGTCTCCTCGTCGCAAATGCCCGCCAAGGCCCGCGGCATGGTCGCGGTTTGCGCCTGGATCCGGGTGGTCCTGGCGTGCCTGTCGGGCGCAGCGGAAGAACTCTCGGGCGCTGAGGTGACCGGGCCACTCGACGCTGGGGGAAGCATCGGGGTGGCCCTGATTCCCGAGCCGCGGCGTCAATTGCCGAGGTCGAGGTGCATGAAGCGGTTGGATTCGCTCGGCGGGTAGTTTGCGAAGGCCTCGGTGTCGACGAATCCGCGGCGGCGGTACAGCGACAGTGCAGGCTCGAATGCGGGGCCGGTACCCGTCTCCAGACTCAGCCGCCGCATGCCGCGACTGCGTGCGATGCCGATGATGTGCTCCAGGAGCATGGCCGCCACGCCCCTGCGCAGGAAGTCCGGGTGCGTGCGCATGGACTTGAGCTCGCCCCAGTCGGGCGCGAGCGTCTTCAGGGCGCCGATGCCGGCGATCGCATCGCCCGACCATGCGCTCCAGACGGTGATCGTGGGGTGTCGCAGGGCCGAGTCGTCCAGCGCGAAGCACGTCCCTGGCGGGGATTCAGCGTGCATCCCGGCCAGATGCAGGTGCAGCAGGGCGCGCACCTGCGCGCTGGAGAGATCGTCCTGCCGCAGGCTGAAGGCAGCTGTCGCCGAGGGCAGATCTGAAAGCACCGGAAGGCGCGTGAAGCGGGGCAGTGACCGTCCGGCGACCTCGACAGCGCCGAAGAACATCGCGTGCGGCCGCACCCACCAGCCCGTGTCGTTGTAAAGGGGTCGGTAGACGACCAGCGGCTCCAGCGTCTCGCTGTGGCGCGCCACGCCCAGGACTTCGTATTCGCCGCCCTTGTAGTGACGGTAGCGCCCAGGAGGGGTGGATGGCGGGGGTGGGAGTTCGTCGTTCACGTGCAACTCGACGTCAGGTTGGGGATTGCGGTGAATGAGGCCGTCGAGGGGTTGGGCAGGGTCTGCGCCTCCAGCGTGGACAGCCAACGCAGCGCCTGCTCGCGCGTGCTGCCGCACATCTCGGGCGAGGGCATGAGGCTCGTGCACACGGCCGGACGCTGCGGGTGGCCGAACAGGCGGCAGCGCAGGTCCTCGTCGAGCTGCACGCAGGGCACGCCCGCCGGCTTGCCGTGAGGCATGCCGGGGATGGATGTCGTGATCGACGGAGCGATGCAGCAGGCGGCACAGCGCGTGCGGCAAGGCATGGCGTGGTGCATTCGGGCGGGGCGGTGATGACGATCTTGCCTGGGGTGGGCGCTGTGTGTGCGGGCCTGCGCTCCGACAGCCGCATGCCGCGGGGGTGCGTGACGGCACGCGCTGCAGGTCGGTCGGCTGGACTCGGCAGCATGGGTCCACAGCGCATCAGCGTATCACGCGGTCGTGGCACCGCGTTCGTGCGATGCGCGCGTGTGACCTCGACCGTGAGGCGTGTCGGTGTCCTTCGCCCCCTGTCTGCTGCCCTGCACGGAGCCGCCCCCGCCGCCTGTCTTTTGGGCGGCCCCCCGCCTAAAATTGAGGGCTTTGATCGGGAATTCCCCGGTCGGTCGCCCCCATTCCTCCACGGAGTCCACGGTGCAGTTTCCCAGGTCATTCGACGTCATCGTCGTCGGCGGCGGCCACGCCGGCACCGAGGCCGCGCTCGCCGCGGCACGCATGGGCTGCGCCACGCTGCTGCTCACCCACAACATCGAGACGCTCGGGCAAATGAGCTGCAATCCCTCGATCGGCGGCATCGGCAAGGGCCACCTGGTCAAGGAGGTGGATGCGCTCGGCGGCGCGATGGCGGCCGCCACCGACGAGGCCGGCATCCAGTTCCGCATCCTCAACGGATCCAAGGGCCCTGCCGTGCGTGCCACACGTGCGCAGGCCGATCGTGTGTTGTACAAGGCGGCCATCCGAAGACGTCTGGAGAACCAGCCCCATCTGTGGCTCTTCCAGTCGGCCGTGGATGATCTGATGGTGGAGGGTGGGCGCGTGTGCGGCGCGGTGACGCAGTCGGGGCTGCGCTTTTCGGCCCGCGCGGTCGTGCTGACGGCCGGCACCTTCCTCGACGGAAGGGTGCACATCGGCTTGCAGAGCCATGCCGCTGGCCGTGCAGGCGACCCGCCGGCGGTCACGCTGTCGGCGAGGCTCAAGGAGTTGAAACTCCCGCAAGGGCGGCTGAAGACCGGCACGCCTCCGCGCATCGACGGCCGCACGATCGATTTCTCCCGTCTGCAGGAGCAGCCCGGCGATGGCATGCCGGGCCCCGATGGCGAACCTCCCACGACCCCGATGCCGGTGTTCAGCTTCCTCGGGCACGTGGGTCAGCATCCGCGCCAGGTGCCCTGCTGGATCACCCACACCAACGCCCGCACGCACCAGATCATCCGCAGCGGTTTCGATCGCAGCCCGATGTTCACCGGCATCATCGGCGGAGTGGGCCCGCGTTACTGCCCGAGCATCGAGGACAAGGTCAACCGTTTCGCCGACAAGGACAGCCATCAGATCTTCCTGGAGCCGGAGGGGTTGAGCACGCACGAGTTCTATCCGAACGGGATTTCGACCTCCCTGCCCTTCGATGTCCAGATGGCCGCCGTCCAGTCCATCGTGGGTCTGGAGCAGGCGCACATCCTGCGGCCCGGCTACGCCATCGAATACGACTACTTCGACCCGCGCGCCCTGCGAGCCTCGTTCGAGACGAAGCACATCGAGGGCCTGTTCTTCGCCGGCCAGATCAACGGGACGACCGGCTACGAGGAAGCCGCCGCCCAGGGGCTGTACGCCGGCGCCAACGCCGCGCTCCAGGTGCTGGGACGCGAGCCCTGGGTGCCGCGCCGCGATGAAGCGTATCTGGGTGTGCTGGTCGACGACCTGATCACGCGCGGGGTGACAGAGCCCTACCGGATGTTCACGAGCCGTGCCGAGTTCCGCTTGCAACTGCGCGAGGACAACGCGGACATGCGGTTGACCGAGATCGGGCGCCGACTCGGTCTCGTGGACGACTTGCGGTGGGAGCGGTTCTCGCGCAAGCGAGATCTTGTTTCACGTGAAACAGAGCGGTTGAGGTCGGTCTGGGTACATCCCGGCGTGTTGGGCGCCGAGCAGGCCACCGCCCTGCTCGGCAAACCCTTGGAGCATGAGCACAGCCTGCTCGACCTGCTCCGGCGTCCGGGTGTCGATTACGACCGGGTGGTCCACGTGGCGGCCCAGGCGGGCTGCGAGACGGTGGTTTCACGTGAAACACTGAATGACGAAGTGGGCGAGTGTCTGGCGTCGGCGGTGATCGAGCAGGTGGAGATCGCGACGCGCTATGCAGGCTATATCGACAAGCAGCAGGACGAGGTCGCGCGCGCGGCCAGCCATGAGTCCATGCCGCTGCCGGTCGACATCGATTACGACACCATCAAGGCCCTGTCTTTCGAGGTGCGGCAGCGCTTGTCTCAGTATCGGCCGCAGACGCTGGGGCAGGCCTCGAGGGTGCCTGGGGTAACGCCGGCGGCGGTGTCCTTGCTGCTGGTCCACTTGAAGAAGCGCCGCGGCCAGAAGGCGGGTCCTGCGGTCGAGTCCGATGAGGGCGCCGCCCTGGGCTGCGAGTCATCAGTCCGTGTGGCCTGAACCTGTGGCCGGGTTGTGCGGTGCGCCTTCGGCGCAGGTGCTGCGCCGCCCATCCGGTGGGCGTGCTTGGGTTCGGTCGCGCCGCGCGCGTGCAGCGACGCCCACAATGCGGTTCATGTTCCCTGACGCCCGATGACGAGACCGATGTTTGAGATACAAAGTGCTCCGTCACTGCGCACCACGCTCGACTACGGGCTGGACAGGTTGGGCTTGTCGGCGACCGATGCGCAATGCGACGAACTGCTCCGATACCTGGAGATGATGTCGCGCTGGGGACGGGTCTACAACCTCAGCGCCATTCGCGCCCCAGCCGAAATGGTGAGCCTGCATCTGCTGGATTGTCTGGCGGTGTTGCCCCCCTTCGATGCGTGGGTGTCGGGACGTGGTGCAGGGTCTGGCCGACCCTGCGCCGGCGGGACGGCGTCGCCGCGCATCCTTGACGTGGGCAGCGGGGCGGGGCTGCCAGGCGTCGTTCTGGCGATCATGCGTCCGCAGTGGAACGTGACCTGTGTCGACACCGTGGGCAAGAAGGCGGGCTTCGTCCGGCAAGTCGCGGCGGAGCTTGGGCTTTCAAATGTGCAGGCATTGCATGCACGTGTCGAATCAATGGGCCTGTCCGGTGGTGGTTTCGACTTGATCACCTCTCGGGCCTTCTCCTCTCTTGCGCAGTGGGTCCGCTTGACGCGTCACCTGTTGGCCCCGGGGGGCGTTTGGGTGGCGCTGAAGGGCAAGGTTCCGGACGACGAGATTCGTGCCCTGCCCGAGGCCGTGACGATGTTTCACGTGGAACCGCTCGCCGTCCCCGGTGTGGACGCGGCACGTTGCCTCGTATGGATCAAGCAAGGAGGAAGCGCGTGCATCGATCGTTCATCCCAGTCCTGACAGCACTGGCCCTCGGTTCGGCGTCGGTCGAAGGCCGCGCCGCGGACGTCGACGCGCTGCAATCGCTGCCCTCCCTGGCGATCTCTCCTTACATGGGGACCTGGTATCAGGTGGCCTACTTCCCCAACGTCTTTCAGCGCCAGTGCGTCAGCGACACCACGGCGACATATCGGCAGCGTGAGGACGGGCTCGTCGAGGTGATCAACCGCTGCCGTACCGCCGATGGTGTGCTGGACGAGGCGACCGGCCTCGCGCGCCCGACGGGCCAACTGCGTGGTGGCGTTCTCTCCCCTGCGCAGCTCGAGGTCAGTTTCCTGCCGACATGGCTCAGATGGCTGCCTTTCGGCTGGGGCCGGTACTGGGTCATCCAGCTGGCCGATGACGGCCGCTATGCCGTGATCAGCGAGCCCACGCGACAGTACCTCTGGGTGCTGTCGCGCACGCCCACGTTGTCCCGTGCCGATGAATCTGGGATACGCTCCCGGCTTGCCGAGCAGGGTTTCGGGACGTTGCCCAACTGGCGTGTCCACCCGCACCGCGGCGGATCTGTGGGAGCGCCCTGATGCACATCTTCTGCATTGCCAACCAGAAGGGTGGCGTCGGCAAGACGACGACGGCTGTCAACCTGGCAGCCGGTCTTGCCCAGATCGGCCAGCGTGTTCTGCTGGTCGACCTCGACCCTCAGGGTAACGCGACCATGGGCTCGGGCATCGACAAGCGCAAGTTGCCGCTGGGCGTTTATGACGTGCTGCTGGAGGCGGCCACCGTGGCCGAGGCCCGACAGCACAGCCAGAAGGGCGGCTACGCAGTCCTCGGGGCGAACCGCGAATTGGCTGGCGCCGAGATCGAACTCGTCACGCTGGAGCGACGCAACGAGCGTCTTCGCGATGCGCTGGCTGCGGCTGCGGACGATCACGATTTCGTTTTGGTGGACTGCCCGCCCAGTCTCGGCCTGCTGACGCTCAACGGTCTGTGCAGCGCCCATGGGGTCATCGTGCCGATGCAGTGCGAGTACTTTGCGCTGGAGGGCCTGTCCGACTTGGTGGCGACCATCCGGCAGGTGCATGCCAACTTCAACCGCAAGCTGCAGTTGATCGGCTTGTTGCGGGTGATGTTCGACGCCCGGATCACGCTGCAGAGCCAGGTCAGCGAGCAGCTGCACGCGCACTTCGGCGACAAGGTCTTCAGCACGGTCATCCCGCGCAACGTGCGCTTGGCGGAGGCGCCGAGTTACGGCCAGCCCGGCGTCGTCTTCGATCCGGCCTCCAAGGGCGCTCAGGCCTACGTGGCCTTTGCCCGTGAACTGGTGGCGCGCGTGTCGGCGACCTGATCGCCTGACGAGAAACTTACAAACCCAGCCCTTCGTCCACGCCGAGGTGGACGTTCATGGCCTGGATGGCCGCACCGCTGGCGCCCTTGCCCAGGTTGTCCAGCCGCGCGATCAGCAAGGACTGGTCGGGGGCCGCGAACACGAACAGGTCCACCCGGTTGGTGTCGTTGCAGGCCTGCACGTCGAAGAAGCCGTCCTGTAGCGTCTGCGGGTCGGACAGCGGCATCACGCGCACGAAGCGCTCGGCGGCGTATCGCGCCGATAGCGCGGCATGCAGCGCTGCACCGTCGGCACCCGCAGCCAGCATCCGATGGTGCAATGGCACGGTGACCGCCAGCCCCTTGTAGAAGCTGCCGACCACCGGCATGAACGCCGGGCGTGCGCTCAGCCCCGTATGGGCCATCATCTCCGGCAGGTGCTTGTGGGCCAGGTTCAGCGCGTAGGGGCGTGGCGACGCCAGCTTCGGATCCCCCCCGGGCCGAGCGGCGGCCTCGTAGTCGGCGATCATCTTCTTGCCGCCGCCCGAGTAGCCGGTGATCGACGTCGCGCTGATGGGCAAGTCGTGTGGCACCAGGCCGGCGTCGACCAACGGGCGCAGCAGCAGGATGAAGGCGCTGGCATGGCAGCCAGGGTTGGCGATGCGCCGGGTTTGCTGCAGCGCTGCCCGCTGTCCGGGGGCGAGCTCCGGCATGCCGAAGACCCAGGCCGGGTCGGTGCGGTGCGCGGTGCTCGCGTCGATCACGCAGGTCCGGGGGTTGGTGACCAGCGCTGCCGACTCGCGCGCCGCGGCGTCTGGCAGGCACAGGAAGGCAACGTCCGCGGCATTCAGCAACCGGGCGCGTTCGGCGGCGTCCTTGCGCCGTTGCGGGTCGATCTGCAGAACCTCGATGTCGGCGCGCCCAGCCAGCACCTCGTGGATGCGAAGGCCGGTCGTGCCCTCTTGGCCGTCGACGAAGACGCGTGCGGTCATGGCTTGGACTCCTGCTTGGCGAACCCGGAAAAGCCCACGAGGATAAACCACGGTACCGGGTGGCGGCCAGGACTGCGGCGCAGGCGCGACAATGCCGCGCATGGCAACGAAGAAACCCAAAGGCCTGGGCCTGGGCCTGGAGGCCCTGCTGGGGCCGCAGGCCGACGATCCGCTGCGGCCTGCGGTCCAGCCCTCGGCCCTGAAACTCGAGCAGTTGCAGCCGGGCCGTTTCCAGCCCCGTACCCGGATGGACGAGGGCGCGCTGTACGAACTCGCCGAGAGCATCAAGTCCCAGGGCGTGATGCAGCCGGTGCTGGTGCGCCCCGTCGGTGACCCGGCGCAGCAGCGCTACGAGATCATCGCCGGCGAGCGCCGTGTGCGCGCCAGCCGCCTGGCCGGGCTCGAGGAGGTGCCGGTGATCGTGCGCGAGGTCGGTGACGAGGCCGCTGCGGTCATGGCGCTGATCGAGAACCTGCAGCGCGAGGATTTGAATCCGCTGGAGGAAGCGCAGGGACTGCAGCGCCTGATCGGCGAGTTCGGCCTGACGCACGAACAAGCCGCGCAGTCGGTGGGCCGTTCACGCAGCGCGGCGACCAATCTGCTCCGCCTGCTCAACCTGGCGGCTCCGGTACAGCAATTGCTGCTGGCGGGCGATCTGGAGATGGGCCACGCGCGCGCGCTGTTGCCACTGGAGCCGGCGCAGCAGATCCTCGGCGCCAACGAGGTGGTGGCGCGCAAACTCAGTGTGCGCGACGCGGAGAAACTCGCCGCCAGGGCACTGAACCGGGGTGCGCGCAAGACGCCGTCGGCGCCGGTGCCCCATGACAAGTCGCGCGATCTGCTGCGCATCGAGGAACGACTGGCCGATGCGCTGGCCACGCCGGTGGAGATCCGCGTGCACCGCAAGACGCTGCGCGGCGAGCGCGGAGAGATCGCGATCACCTTCGACTCGTTCGAGGTCTTGAACGGCTTGCTCGACCGACTGGGTGTGCGCGACGCTTGAGCGGCGTTGGCAGGCATCCGCGACAGGCGCGCGGACGCGCCCGTCCACCGCTCAGCCAGCGGCGACCGCTCGCCGCTGTCGCAGCATCAGCCACAGCACGGCTGCGCCGACCGCCGTGATCGGCACCAGCGAACCCAGGTTCAAGACCGTCCAGCCCTGCGCCGTGACCAACGCACCCGAGGCGAAGGAGCTCACCGCCATGGTCGCGAACACACAGGTGTCCATCGCGCCCTGTGCCCGGGTCTTCTCCTCCGGCCGGTAGGTGGCCGTCAGCAGCGTGCTGCCGCCGGTGTAGAGGAAATTCCAGCCCACGCCCAGCACGAACAGCGCGATCAGGAACTGCATCAAGTCCACCCCCGACAACGCAACCGCCACGCACACCGCGTTGAGCAACGCCCCCACGGCCATCACCGGCAGGGCGCCGAAGCGCTTGATCAGGTGGCCCGTGAAGAAGCTCGGCACGAACATGCCCAGCACATGCCATTCCAGCACCAGCGTGGCGCTGGTGAAGGGGTGCTCGCACTGCTGCATCGCCAATGGCGTGGCCGTCATCAGCAGGTTCATCACGCCATAGCCGAGCGCTGCAGCGGTCACCGCGACGATGAAGGTCGGCTGGCGCGCGATCTCGGCCAGCGGACGTCCGGCGTGCGCGCCGGGCACCGGCGCTTTGTGCGGCGGGAAGTCGATGAACGACAGTGCGACGAAGGCCACGGCGGCCACGCCGATCAGGGACAGGTAGGCCGCCACGTAACGTGTGCTCATGAGGCCCACGGTGGCGTCGGCGAGATTGGGGCCGAGGAAGGCCCCGATGATGCCCCCGGCCAGCACCAGCGAGATCGCCTTCTCCTTGAAGGAGGGCTCGACCAGTTCGGTGCCGGCGAAGCGGTACAGCGCCGCGTTGGCCTGATAGAAGCCGGCCAGCAAGGTGGCCACCATCAGCAACCCGAAACTCTGCTGGCTCACCGCCCAGGCGCATGCGGCGGCCGACACCGCGGCCATCAGCAGCCCGAGCTGGAAGGAGCGCCGGCGGCCCCACAGCGTCTGCACGCGCGCGACGATCGGCGCGCTGAGGGCCCCGCCGATGACGTAGCTCGTCACCGGCAGCGTGGCCATCCATCCCACCGGCGCCAGGGCGAAGCCGACCAGGCCGTTGATGGCGATGAAGGTCACGGTGCTCGTCAGGAACATGCCCTGGCAGAAGGCCAGCAGCAGCAGGTTTCGGTTCATTCGGGGTCCGATCGGTCGAGGACAGTGCGGCAGCGGCGTCGGCTGCGCGCGCGTCGAGTGTGCGTCGCATCCATGCGCGGCCGCCGGTGTGTCTTGTTTCGCCATCGGCGCCTCGGCAGCCCGACGTCAGCCGTGGCGTGCGCGCCCGGCGCGCGCGGGAGACGACGGGCTGCAGGCGGCCGCAGAGCGCCGAGCGCCGTCACCCCACCAGCGCCGGACGGTTCCTGGGCAAGGGCCTCACGCATAGGCCAGAGCCATCTTGACCGCCAGCGCGTACAGCACCAGCGCGAAGATCCGGCGCAGCGTGGCCACGGGCAGGCGGTGCGACAGCCGCGCGCCCAGGGGTGCCATCGCCATGCTCGCCACCACCACGGGCACCAGCGCCGGCAGCAGGACGAAGCCGACGGTGCCCGCGGGCAAGCCGCCCACGCTCCAGCCGCTGATCACATAGCCGGCGGTGCCGAAGGCGGCCACCGGCAGTCCCAGCGCAGCGGCCGTGCCGATGGCGGTGCGCATCGGCACGCCGCACCACAGCATGAAGGGCAGCGTCATGAAGGTGCCGCCGGCCGACACCAACCCGCACACCACCCCGATGCCCACACCCACCGACCACAGGCCCGCCGCGCCGGGCAGCCCGCGCGCAGCTGCAGGCTTGCGTCCGATCCACATCTGCGTGGCGGCCACGGCGGCGATGGCCGCAAAGGCCAGTGACAGGGCCCGCTGGGGCAACAGGCCGGACGCCAGCGAGGACAGCAGCGTTCCCAGCGCCATGGCCGGGCCCAGCTGCTTCACCACGGCCCAGTCGACCGAGCCCAGCCGGTGGTGCTCGCGCGCGCTGGAGGCACCCGTGAACAGCACCGCCGCCATCGCCGTGCCCAGCGCCAGGTGCAGCACGTGCGCCGGCGCCACCGCCTGCGCGGCCAGCAGGGCCGACAGCACCGGCACCAGCGTCAGGCCGCCGCCGATCCCCAGCAGACCGGCGAGCAAGCCGACGACCAGCCCGGTGGCCAGGTAGGCGACGATCCAGCTCACGACGCGCGCGGGTACAGCACCATCTGCGTGCAGCGGAACAGGACCAGGGTCCGCCCGCTCTCGCGGTGGGTGACCTCGGCATCCCACACCTGCGTCGTGCGGCCCGTGTGCGCCGGCCGGGCAACACAGTCGGCATTCCCCTCGGTGGCCGTGCCCAGGTGGTTGGACTTCAGCTCGACGGTGGTGAAGCCGCTGGCACCCTCGGGCAGGTTGGCCACGCAGCCGTAGCCGGCGGCGGTGTCGGCCAGCGTGACGAGCACGCCGGCGTGGAGGAAGCCGTTGGGCGCGCGCAGCGCGGGCCGCAGGGGCAGGGTGAGGCGCACCTCATGGCGCTCCACCTGCTGCACCACCAGGCCCACCAGACCCGGGAACACGTCGGCACCGCGCCGGTTGTAGTCCTCCACGGTTGGGAGGGTCCGGGGCGTTTCAGGCGGAGGCATCAGGCGGCATGGTTCACAGGCAGGTCCCGATCGTACGCGCTCCTGCCGGCGTGTCGGCCCATCTGCGTGCCTGCCGGCATGGCCAGGGCGGTGGCCGGTGCAGACTACTTCGACACCGGCATCGCGAACTCGGCACCCTTGCCGATGCTCGCCGGCCAGCGCTGCATCACGCTCTTCTGTTTGGTATAGAAGCGCACGCCTTCCTCGCCGTAGGCGTGCATGTCGCCGAACAAGCTACGCTTCCAGCCGCCGAAGCCGTGCCAGGCCATCGGCACCGGGATCGGCACGTTGATGCCGACCATGCCCACCTGGATGCGCCGCGCGAACTCACGCGCCACGCCGCCGTCGCTGGTGAAGCACGACACCCCGTTGCCGAACTCGTGGTCGTTGATCAGCTGCACGGCTTCGGCGAAGTCCCTGGCGCGCACACAGGCCAGCACCGGGCCGAAGATCTCCTCGCGGTAGATGCGCATGGCCGGCGTGACGTGGTCGAACAGCGTGCCGCCGGTGAAGAAGCCCGCCTCGTGGCCGTCGACCTGCAGCCCGCGTCCGTCCACGACCAGCGTCGCGCCTTCC
>CAZFVH010000022.1:0-5834 GCA_964522465.1 uncultured Rubrivivax sp.
GGCTTCATCGCCGGCGTCACCGCCCCTCCCGGCAAGCGCATGGGCCACGCCGGCGCGCTGATCTCCGGCGGCGCCGACACCGCCGACGCCAAGCTCGCGATCATGGAGGAATGCGGCTTCAAGGTCACGCGCAACCCGTCGGAGATGGGCAAGCTCCTCAAGAGCCTGCTGTAACCGGCTGAGGATGCCACCAGGGCATGGGCTGCGCCCAGGCCCCCACGGCGATCAGGAAAACCTGGGGCGGCACACCCGCCCTCCCGCGCCTGACCAGCCGGCGCAGACACGGGTTTCCCGCGCCCGGCGCAGTCCCACGTCCGGCAGCGCGTCTCATGCCGACGTCCGGGCCGCCACCGATCCTGCCTGGATGACACGCACGGCCGGATGATCCGTAATGTCCCTACAGTCAGAGGGTCCATCGCGCACTAAACTGCCCGAGACCCCACTGCTCGAGAAGAAGCACTGATGGACATGCTCTCGTCACCTGAATTCTGGATCGCCGTCGGTCAGATCATCATGATCGACATCCTGCTCGGCGGCGACAACGCCGTCGTGATCGCGCTCGCCTGCCGCAAGCTGCCTCCGGCGCAGCGCACCAAAGGGATCCTGTGGGGCACGGCGGGGGCCATCGGCCTGCGCGTGCTGCTGATCTTCTTCGCCCTGACCCTCTTGAAGGTCCCGTTCCTGAAACTCGTCGGCGCGGTGCTGCTGGTGTGGATCGGCGTCAAGCTGCTGATCCCGGAAGACGGTGAAGGTCATGGTGAGATCCAGGCCAGCGACAAGCTCTTCGCCGCCGTCAAGACCGTGATCGTGGCCGACCTGGTGATGAGCGTGGACAACGTGATCGCGATCGCCGGTGCGGCGGAATCGGCAGGCGGCGACCACACCATGCCGCTGGTGATCTTCGGCCTGCTGGTGAGCATCCCTATCATCGTCTGGGGCAGCCAGCTCGTGATCAAGCTGATGGACCGCTATCCATGGGTCATCGTCGCCGGCGGCATGCTGCTGGGCTGGATCGCGGGGACGATGGCCGTGACCGACCCGGCGGTAGTCGACTGGATGCCGCTGGCGGCCCCGACGGTGGAAGGAGGCACACCGCAGGTGCTCGACGCCTTGCGTTACGCTGCAGGTGTGGCCGGCGCGCTCCTGGTGCTGGGCACCGGGAAGTTCCTCGCCCGTCGTGCGGGCGCCTGAGGACGCACCCGTCTCGGCCGCCCCCCGGGTGCAAGCACGCGCCCTGCCAACTTCTCCATGCCCGCAGAGTTCGCCACCGCCCTGGACGCCGGCCGACGCAGACCGATCAACGAGGACGCCATCGACACCGATGCAGCGTGTGGCGTGGCGGTGCTGGCCGATGGGATGGGGGGACACAACGCAGGTGAGGTCGCATCGGCCTGTGCGGTCTCGACCATCCGGCGCGATCTGGCGCGCTGGTTGCGAACCCAGCCGGATCCACCCGGCGAAGCAGGTCTGCGTGCGGCCATGGGACGCAGCATCTCCCACGCCAACGAATCCATCCTCGAAACCGCCCGAATTCGTCCGGGCTGTTCGGGCATGGGCACGACGGTGGTGGTGCTCGTGCTGATGGGCCTGCGGATGATGGTCGGCCATGTCGGCGACTCGCGCGCCTATCGTTGGCGAGAGGGCGACTTGCAGCAGCTGACACTGGACCACTCGCTGAGGCAGGAAAGGATGCGCGCGGGGCACATGAGCCCGGCACAGGCGCTCCGTTCTGCCGATCGCCACGTGCTGACCCGTGCGCTGGGTGCCGGTTTCGACGTGGACCCGGAGATCCACAGCCACCCGATCCTGCCGGACGACGTCATCCTGATGTGCTCCGATGGGCTGACCGAGATGCTGGACGACCGGCAGATCGCAGCCGTGCTGGGCTCGCATGACCGACTGGACCAGGCCTGCAACGCGCTGGTGAGCGCCGCCAACGTCGCAGGCGGCCGGGACAACATCGCCGTGGTGCTGGCACGGCCGGGTCGATCATGAACCGACTGCTCGTGTCCGTCGACGGCGAAGCCGACCGTGAGATCGTGCTCACCCGCCAGGAGACGACGATCGGCCGCAAGCCGCACAACGACATCGTCATCGACCACCTGGCCGTGAGCAGCCAGCACGCGGTGCTGCGTTCGGACCACGACGAACTGTGGGTCGAAGACCTCAAGAGCACCAATGGCACCTATGTCAACGGGCAGGCCGTGAGCCGGCGCCGGCTGTGGCATCGCGACGTGATCGAGGTCGGCAAGGTGCGGTTGGAGGTGCGTCTGGACCGACCGGCATGCGTCGACACGAGCACAGACGAGAGCCGATCTGCAGACCGCACGCGTGCCCTCGAGCACGCCACCGGACGCAATGAGCCGGGGACCGCGCTCGATTCGGGCGTGCCCGATGCCGGCGGCAGCGCCGAGGTGGCGCGGATACGGGTGCTCGACGGCCCGGGCGCGGGACGGGAGGTGCTGCTGACGCGCGAACGCACGACCCTCGGCAAGCCGGGTGTGCTGGTGGTGGCGATCGAGCGTGTGGGCATGAGCCACCTCGTCAGCCAGGTCGAGGGCCTGCGGCAAGCCCTGGTGAACGGCAGGGCCATCGGCAGCCTCGGGTTGGCGCTCGGCAACGGCGACGTGATCGAGCTGGCAGGCACACGGATCGTGTTCGTCACGCGATGAGCCGGCTGCGCTCGCATCTGCGACCTGACGGCGTCGCGCCGGGCTTTCCCGCGGATCCGTCGGGCGGTACACTTGAACCATCAGAATGGTCCGTTCCATGATGCTTCCGGACGATCGACGCCATCGTGGCGTCGCGCCGTCGCCGTCAGAACCCGAAAACGCGCCCGGGTTCATTGGGTACCGGGCCGGTCGCCGGCATCGGTGGTTTCAGGATCAGGATGAGGATCAGGATCTGAAGGAGTAGGCAGATGAAGACTTTGAACAGACGCGAACAGCAGGGGTTCACCTTGATCGAGTTGATGATCGTCGTGGCGATCATCGGCGTGCTGGCGGCCGTGGCCATCCCGGCATATCAGAACCATGTCAAGAAGGCGGCGTATACCGAGGTCATCGGTGCCGCCAACCCGGTCAAGGCGGCGATTTCCGAGTGCTTCCAGGTCAAGGGTGTCATCACCGACTGTGACTCGGGCGATGAACTCTCCGGCCTGACACTGCCGACCGATGCGGCTACGGGCGCCATCAAGACGATTGCGGTGGCATCGGCCGACGGTGGTGTGACGGTGACCCTGACGCCCAACGCGAACCGCGGCATTGCCGAGGCCGACACCTGCGTCCTGACAGGGACCGTTTCGGGCACGGCATTGTCCTGGGCCTTTTCCGGCGCCTGTGTGACCAACGGCTACGTGAAGAACTGACGCCGACCCGCCACCCGGTAGCCGCGCCTGCGCGGTGGCGGGTTTTCCCGAGGCCCTGGGGTTCTTGGGATCGACGATGATCTCTGCGGATGTCATCCACGGTCTGCATGCGCATGAGAATCGATTTCGTCTCCGACATCGCCTGCCCCTGGTGTGCCGTGGGCTTGAATGCCTTGGAACGGGCGCTTGAGCGCATCGGCGACGACATCGCGGTCGACCTGCACTTCCAGCCCTTCGAGTTGAACCCGACGATGTCCGCAGAGGGCGCGGACGCGGTGGCGTATCTTTCGGCGAAGTACGGGATCGACGCCGCGCAGATCGCGCGCAACCAGGCTGCGATCCGGGCCCGCGGCGCCGAGGTCGGGTTCGTGTTCGGTCAGCGCACCCACGTCTGGAACACCTTCGACGCGCACCGATTGATGCACTGGGCAAGCGTTGAGGGTCCTCAGGGTGCGGACCGGAAGCTGAAGCACGCGCTGCTGCAGGCCTACCACGGGCAGGGACTGAACCCATCCGCGCACGACGTGCTCACGGCCACCGCCGAGCGCTGCGGGCTGGACGCGTCACAGGCCGCAGCGGTGTTGGACTCCCAAGCCTACGCAGCGGACGTCCGGCAGGCCCAAGCGCGCTGGCAGCGAGCAGGCATACGCTCGGTGCCATCGGTGGTGATCGACGAGCAGCATTTGATCCAGGGCGGACAGCCTCCCGAAGTCTTCGAACAGGCCCTGCGCCGACTGGCGAGCGCCAGCACACCGGCCTGACACCCTCGCTGCCCCACGGGCAGGCGCCTGGACGATCCTGCGCAGCGACACCGCCACTTCCACATGCCCCGCAACATCGAGATCAAGGCTCGCGTCGACGACCTCGCCGCGGTGCTGACACGGGCAAGAGCGCTGGCCGACGGCCCCGAGGTGAGGATCGAGCAGGACGACACCTTCTATCCCGTGACCAGCGGACGGCTCAAGCTGCGCCGGTTCGCCGACGGCACGGCGGAGTTGATCCACTACGAGCGTCCGGACAGCGAACATGCTCGAGCATCGGACTATGTGCGGGTGCCCACGGCCACGCCCGACGCCCTGCACGAGGCCCTGGCCAGGGGCTTGGGGCTGCTGGGGCGTGTGCGCAAACAGCGTTGGCTGCTGCTGGCGGGCCAGACGCGCATCCACCTGGACCGCGTGGAGCAACTCGGTGACTTCGTCGAACTCGAAGTCGTCCTGCGGGACGGTCAGGCCGACGCCGAGGGCGTGGTCATCGCCGAGGGATGGATGCTGACGCTGGGTCTGGCTGACGCAGAACGCATCACTGGCGCCTACCTGGACCTGCTGCGCGAGCGGGCCCCATCGACCGCCAACGGCTGAGAGCGCTTCCGAGGGCCGGGGGTTGCCCATCTCGATCCACGGCCTCACAGCGCTCGGCCCTTTCGGCAAGCGTGGGCCCGATCGGAGGGACGTGACGGTGGCCGGCCGATACCAGCAGCCCGGCAAGGCCGATCGCGCGCGGACCGTCGCGCCTGCGTAGACTCTCGGCCTGAGGGCTGTGACCCCCGCATCCGCCATCACGCTCTGAAGCCGAACATTCCCTGTGGAGTCCCCTCGATGAACCTGACCCCCGAGCAACGCGCGCAGTTCGACCGCGACGGCTACCTGTTCTTCCCCGGCCTGTTCTCGCCTGCCGAGGTGGCGACGCTGAACGCGGCGGTGCCCGAGCTCTACGCACGGCGCGAGGCCTACAACGTGCGCGAGAAGGGCTCGGACGCGGTGCGCACCAACTTCGCCGCCCACATGTACAGCGGCCCCTTCGCCCGCCTGGCGCGCCACCCGCGCATGGTGCGGCCGGTGGAGGAGGTGTTCGGCGAGAAGCTGTACATGCACCAGTTCAAGATCAACGGCAAGGCGGCCTTCGAGGGCGACGTCTGGCAGTGGCACCAGGACTACGGCACCTGGCTCAACGACGACTGGATGCCCGAGGCGCGGGCGATGAACGTGGCCATCTTCCTGGACGAGGTCAACACCTTCAACGGGCCGCTGATGTTCATCCCCGGCAGCCACAAGCGCGGCGTGGTGGACGCCAAGCACGACCTCACGACCACCAGCTACCCGCTGTGGACGGTCAGCAACGGGCTGATCACCGAGCTGGTGGAGCGCGCCGGCGGCCGCCAGGGCGGCATCGTCAGCCCCACCGGGGCGGCAGGGTCGATGATCCTGTTCCACGGCTGCCTCGTGCACGCATCCAGCAGCAACCTCTCGCCCTGGGACCGCGTCAGCGTCTACCTGAGCCTGTGCGCGGTGTCCAACCACATCCGACGCTTCAAGCGCCCCGAGTACATCGCGCACCGCGACTTCACGCCCATCGAGTGCCTGCCCGACGACTGCCTGCTGCAGGACTACCCGGTGGACCTGCCGTGGAAGGACGGCGTGCCGGCCAGCGCGCTGCAGACCTCGCCCGAGGCGGTGGACTTCGGCCAGCG
>CAZFVH010000022.1:5934-42101 GCA_964522465.1 uncultured Rubrivivax sp.
GCGTGCCGGCCAGCGCGCTGCAGACCTCGCCCGAGGCGGTGGACTTCGGCCAGCGTGAGGCGGCCTGAACCTCGCCGTCCGACCTTCGCAGCCTGAACCTCGCCGTCTGGACCTCGTCGCCTGAGCGTCGACACACGGTTGGCAACTTGCCCCGCCCGCCCGCCGCCCCCGCCTCCCTCCGAACCCTCGAACGCACCGTCCATGAGCCTGCACCGCCAACTCCAGCAGCGCGCCGCCGAGGGCCGCCCCATCCGCGTCGGCCTGATCGGCGCCGGCAAGTTCGGCTCCATGTACCTGGCCCAGGTGCCGCGCACCCCGGGCGTGCACCTGGCCGCGATCGCCGACCTCTCCCCCGAGGCCGCGCGCGCCAATCTCGCGCGCGTGGGCTGGGCGCCCGAGCAGGCGCAGGCCACGTCCATCGACGCCGCGCTGAAGGACGGCCGCACCCACGTCGGCGAGGACTGGCGCGCGCTCGTGTCGCACCCGGCGATCGACATCGTCGTCGAGTGCACCGGCCACCCCATCGCTGCGGTCGACCACTGCCTGGAGGCCTTCGCCCACGGCAAGCACGTCGTCAACGTCACGGTCGAGGCCGACGCCTTCTGCGGCCCGCTGCTGGCGCGGCGCGCGCAGCAGGCCGGCGTCGTCTACTCGCTGGCCTACGGCGACCAGCCGGCGATGATCTGCGACCTCGTCGACTGGGCACGCACCTGCGGCTTCCCGGTGGTGGCGACCGGGCGCGGGCACAAGTGGCTGCCGCACTTCTGCGAATCCACGCCCGAGACGGTCTGGGGCCACTACGGCCTCACGCCCGAGCAGGCCGCGCGCGGCGGGCTGAACCCGAAGATGTTCAACAGCTTCCTCGACGGCTCCAAGCCCGCGATCGAGAGCACCGCGGTGAGCAATGCCACCGGGCTGGCGGTGCCCTCGGGCGGCCTGCTCTACCCGCCGGCCAGCGTCGAGGACATCCCCTACGTCACGCGCCCGAGGAGCGAGGGCGGCGTGCTCGAGCGCAAGGGCATGGTCGAGGTCATCTCGTCACTCGAGCCCGACGGGCGCAAGATCCCCTACGACATCCGCATGGGGGTGTGGGTCACGGTCGAGGGCGAGACCGACTACGTGCGCCACTGCTTCGAGGAATACAACGCCCACACCGACCCGAGCGGGCGCTACTTCACGCTCTACAAGCGCTGGCACCTGATCGGCCTGGAGGTGGGCCTGAGCGTGGCCAGCGTCGCGCTGCGGCGCGAGCCCACCGGCGTGGCCACGGGCTGGAACGCCGACGTGGTGGCCACCGCCAAGCGCGACCTCGCCCCCGGCGAGCTGCTCGACGGCGAGGGCGGCTACACGGTGTGGGGCAAGCTGCTGCCCGCCGCCACCTCGATGGCCCGGGGCGGGCTGCCGCTGGGCCTGGCGCACGGCATCCGCGTCGTGCGACCGGTGGCCCGGGGCCAGAGCCTGAGCTGGGCCGACGTCGCCGTGGACACCGGCACGCGCGCCTATGCGCTGCGGCGCGAGCTCGAGGCGGCCTTTGCGCCGGCGCTGGCGCAGGCGGCCTGAGAAAAGCCCGGGAGAGGGCAAAGACACGGGCCCGCGATGCCAGACGACGCGCCCTCGATACCGATCGGTACAGCGGCGGGGGCCGGCTCTGCGGCCATGCCGGGAGTCGGCTCCGCACCTTCGCCAGACGCGGTCGTGCCGCTGCTGGAAGTTCGCGGACTGCGCGTGACGCTGCCCACCGCGCGCGGGCCGGTGCAAGTGCTGCGCGACGTTTCCTTCACGATGGCACGCGGGCAGACCCTGGGCCTCATCGGCGAGTCGGGCTGCGGCAAGTCGCTGACCGCGCTCGCGCTGATGGGCCTGCTGCCCGAGGGCGCGCAGGTCTCGGGCTCGATCCGTCTCGACGGCCAGGAGCTGACCACACTGAACGAGCCGGCCCTGTGCCGGCTGCGCGGCGCGCGCATGGGCATGGTCTTCCAGGAGCCGATGACCGCGCTGAACCCGCTGCACACGATCGGCCGGCAGATCGCCGAGCCGCTGCGACTGCACCGGCGGGTCTCGGCCTCGGCCGCGCGCGCCGAAGCCCTGCGCCTGCTCGAGCGCGTGCAATTGCCGCAGGCCGCGCATCGGCTGGACGCCTATCCGCACCAGTTGTCGGGCGGTCAGCGCCAGCGCGTGGTCATCGCCATCGCGCTGGCCTGCGGGCCGGACCTGCTGATCGCTGACGAGCCGACGACCGCGCTGGACGTCACCGTGCAGCGCGAAGTGCTCGACTTGATCGGTGAACTCGTCGCGCAGGAGGGCATGGGCTTGGTGCTGATCAGCCACGACCTCGGGGTGATGGCCCGCTCAGTCGGACAACTGCTGGTGATGTACGCGGGCACCGTGGTCGAGCGCGGGTCGACGGCGGACGTGTTCAATCGCCTCGCCCACCCGTACACGCGCGGACTGTTCGCCGCGCGTCCACGCCTGGGGCTGCCACGGGGCACGCGGCTCCAGACCATCCCCGGCCGGGTGCCTGATCTGGCGAGCTTGCCGCCCGGCTGCGCCTTCGCCGAGCGCTGCGCGCGCGCGCAGGCCGATTGCCACACCGCGATGCCCGAGGACATCGAGCACGCGATGGGCCACCGCGTGCGCTGCCTGCATCCGCACGGACCGACCTGATGTCACCCCCCCGCGCGAATCTGGTCAATGCACAGCCCCGACCTGCGTTGCTGGAGGTGCAGCACCTCGTCAAGGACTACCGACTGCCGCGGGCACATCTGCTGAAACCTGCGACCACCTTGCGGGCGCTGGATGATGTGAGCTTCCGTCTGCACGCCGGCCGCAGCCTGGGCATCGTCGGCGAGTCGGGCTCGGGCAAGAGCACGCTGGCGCGCCTGGTGATGGCACTCGAGACGCCGACCGCCGGTACGGTGCGGCTCGATGGCGAGGACCTGCACGCACTGGGCGCAGCAGCCCTGCGGCGGGCGCGCGTCAAGCTGCAGATGGTGTTCCAGGACCCCTACGGATCGCTCGACCCGCGGCGCACCGTCGGACAGACCGTCTCCGAGCCGCTGGCCGTGCTGGAGGGCGTGGCGCGCGACGAGCGGCTGCAACGCGCCGTCGAGGCCCTGGAAGCCGTGGGCCTGCGCGCCGCGGACCTCGCGCGGTACCCGCACGAGTTCTCCGGTGGACAGCGCCAGCGCATCGCCATCGCGCGCGCGTTGATCACCCGGCCGCGCCTGATCGTCGCCGACGAGCCTGTCAGCGCACTGGACGTTTCCGTACAGGCCCAGGTGCTGAACCTGATGCGCGACCTGCAAGACAGCTTCGGCCTGAGCTACCTCTTCATCAGCCACGACCTGAGCGTGGTCGACCTGGTGTGCGACGAGGTCATCGTCCTGCAAGGCGGGCGCCTTGTCGAACAGGGCCCGCCCGACTCCGTGTTCCAGCAGCCGTCCCACCCCTACACCCGGCGGCTGCTGGCGGCGGTGCCGGCCCTCGAGCCCCCCGCCTGAAAGGCCGAGATCCGGAGGACTCACGCAGCGCGCAGCCCCGCGACACGATGCGCTGGCGGCGGCGCGATCCGCTGTCAGGACGCCTGCGGCGCGCGCGGACCGACCGCCAGACCGCTCACGACGCACGGGTAAACCCTTGCGCCGTGCGCCCGGGATCGCCATCGGCATGGCGCAGAATCAAGTCCGTCAACCCGGAAAGGAGCTCCTGATGGACCTGTCACGCCGCCACCTGAATGCGCTGCTCGCCGGCCTGCCGCTGGCCGGCGCGCTGCCCGAGGCCCTCGCGCAGACCCGCAAGGACCGTGTCACGTTGGCGATGGTGCTGGAGCCGCCAGGGCTGGACCCGACCACCGCGCCCGCCGCGGCCATCGGCGAGATCGTCCACTACAACGTGCTGGAGGGCCTCACCAAGATCAACGTCGACGGCTCGGTCACTCCGCTGCTGGCCGAGAGCTGGAGCCTGACGCCCGACGGCAAGGCCTATACCTTCCGCCTGCGCAAGGGCGTGAAGTTCTCCGACGGCGCGGCGCTGACGGCGCAGACGGTGAAGTTCAGCTTCGACCGGGCGCGCGCGCCGGGCAGCACCAACAAAGCCAAGAAGGCGGTGTTCGACAACATCGTCAGCGTCGTCGCCCACGACGACCACACCGTGATCCTGGTGCTGGACAAGGCCGACTCGACCCTGCCCTTCCGCCTGGGCGAGAACACCGCCGTGATCCTGCACCCCGACAGCGCGGCGCAAGCCGCCACGCGCCCGGTGGGTACCGGCCCGTTCACGGTCGACAACTGGGCCAAGGGCAGCGCCGTCAACCTCGTCAAGTGGGACGGCCACCGCAACGCCTCGAAGGTGGCCCTGCGGCGGGCGAGTTTCCGCTTCATCAACGATCCGGCCGCCCAGGTCGCCGCCCTGCTGGCCGGTGACGTGGACGGCATGCCGCGCTTCGGCGCGCTGCAGGCACTGGCGCAGTTCCAGTCGGACAAGCGCTTCACGGTCGAGATCGGCAGCACCGCCGGCAAGGGCCTGCTGGCGATCAACAACCGCCGCAAGCCGCTGGACGACGTGCGGGTGCGCCGCGCGATCAGCCACGCCATTGACCGCAAGGCCTTCATCGACGGCGCTCAGCAAGGCTTGGGACGGCCGATCGGCAGCCACTTCGCACCCACGGACAACGGCTACCTGGACCTGACTGGCCTGTACGCGCACGACCCGGACAAGGCGCGCGCCCTGCTGAAGGAGGCCGGCGTGACGACGCCGCTGAACCTCACCCTGACGCTGCCCCCGCCCGCCTATGCGCGCGTCGGTGGCGAGATCATCGCGGCGCAGCTGGCCAAGGTGGGCATCAACGCGAAGATCGAGAACGTCGAGTGGGCGCAGTGGCTGTCGGGGCCCTTCAAGGGCAATTTCGACCTGACCATCATCAACCACGTCGAACCCCTGGACTACGCCACGGCCTACGCCAACCCGGGCTACTACTTCGGCTACGACAGCGCGAAGTTCCGCGGCCTTGTCGCGAGTCTGGCCGAGACCGGCAACGCGCGCGAACGCTCCCGCCTGTGGCAGCAGATCCAGCGCCAGCTCGCCGAGGACGCGGTCAACGCCTGGATCTGGAACCCGGCCCAGGTGTCGGTGGCGCGGCGCGGTCTGCAGGGCTTGTGGAACAGCTCGCCGATCTTCGCCAACGACCTGGCGGCGGTGCGCTGGGTCTGAACGCCTCGCGGTCAACGGCCCACCGCAGCATGGCGGCACTTCACGAGCTGGACGCGCAGGCGCTGTCACGCGCCTATGCGACGGGGGAGGCCTCGCCCGTCGAGGCCCTGGCAGCCTGCATCGCGCACATCGGGCGCTGGGAACCGCAGTTGTGTGCGCTGTACGCCTACGATCCGGAAGCCGCGCAGGTGGCCGCGCAGGACAGCGAGAGGCGCTGGCACGCCGGCACGCCGCTGTCCCCCCTGGATGGCGTACCGGTCACGGTCAAGGAGAACATCGCCACGCGCGGCGTGCCCATGCCCGCCGGCACCGCCGCCAGCGAACTGCACCCCGCCCCCGAAGATGCGCCGCCCGCGGCCCGCCTGCGCGAGGCCGGCTGCATCCTCCTGGGCAAGACCACGATGCCGGACTACGGCATGCTGACCTCGGGGCTGTCGAGCTTCCACCGCCTGGCGCGCAACCCCTGGGACCTGCGCATGAACCCGGGCGGCAGCAGCGCAGGCGCCGCCGCGGCAGCGGCTGCCGGCTACGCGCCACTGCACCTGGGTACCGACATCGGCGGCTCGATCCGTCTACCGGCCAGCATGTGCGGCGTCTTCGGCCTCAAGCCCAGCCTGGGCCGCATCCCGATCAAGCCCCCCTACGCCGGCCGCGCGGCCGGCCCGATGACGCGCTCGGTGACCGATGCCGCGATGCTGATGCGCCCGCTGTCCCGGCCCGACTGGCGCGACACGACGAGCCTGCCCTGGCAGGACATCGCCTGGGACGCGCTCGACCTCGACGTGCGTGGGCTGCGTCTGGGTCTGCTGATGGATGCCGGTTGGGGCCTGCCGGTCGAGCCGGAGGTGGCCGCGGCAGTGCAGGCGGCCGCACACGCCTTCGGGGCGGCCGGAGCGAGGGTCGAGGAGATCGCGCCGTTCTCGACCAGGGAGATGATCGACGGGCTGGACCGCTTCTGGCGCATGCGCTCCTGGCTCGACATCTCAGCGTTGCCGCCACAGCGTCAGGACAAGGTGCTGCCCTACATCCGGCAATGGGTCTCGACCGCGGCCACGCTCTCGGCTGCCGAGGTGTTCCACGGCTACAGCCAGATGGGAGCGCTGCGCGAGGCCGCCGTCCGCGCCTGTCAGCCCTTCGACTTCGTGCTGTCACCGGTGGCGCCGGTGGCGGGCTACCCGGCCGAGTCGGCCAGCCCGATCGACGACCCGATGCGCCCCTTCGAGCACATCGCCTTCACACTGCCCTACAACATGAGCGAGCAGCCGGCCGCCAGCATCGACTGCGGCCACACTTCGACCGGGCTGCCGATCGGTCTGCAGATCGCCGGTCGCCGTCACGACGACCTCGGTGTGCTGCGGCTGGCGCGCGCCTGGGAACAGATGCGCCCGGCGCCACGCGCGTGGCCCCTGCCACCGCCGGACATCGGCACCCGCGTCATCGACGCCGCCCCCCGATGAACACACCGGACCTGCGCGGCAACCCCACGGGCACCGCCTCGAACGCCGCTCGCGATCACGCCGAACGCGCACTCTGGCGCATGATGTCCTTCTACGGAGATCCGTTGGCGGACATGGATGCGGCGTCCCAGGCCGACCCGGGCTGGGCGATGCCCTATCTGATGAAGGCCGGCTTCCTGTTGAGCCTGACGGAGCCGGGCGAGGTCGCTGCGGCGGCGGCCCTGCTGGATGCCGCGCGCGAGTGTGAACGCAGTTGCACGCCACGCGAGCGTGCCCACCTTGACGCACTGAGCCAGGTGCTGGAGGGCCGATGGGCCGCGGCCTGCCGCAGCTGGGATGCCCTGCTGATCGAGCACCCGCGTGACGCGCTGGCCCTGCAGTGGGCCCATCTGTGGGATTTCTACCGCGGCGACGCCGTCGCGCTGCGGCAGCGTCCGGCTCGCGCGTTGCCGGAGTGGGACGAGTCGGATCCGCTGTACGGCTACGTGCTGGCGCTGCACGCCTTCGGGCTGGAGGAATGCAACCTCTACCCGCAGGCCGAGGACACCGGAAGACGCGCCCTTCAGATCAACCCACGCGTGCCCTGGGCGGTGCATGCCGTTGCGCACGTGATGGAGATGCAGGGCCGCTTCGACGAAGGCGCGGCCTGGCTGCGTCAGCAGCAGTCCGTCTGGGCCGAAGACAACGGCTTCGCACGCCACCTGTGGTGGCACAAGGCGCTGTTCCGGCTGGAAGTGCTGGATCATCCCGGCGTGTTGCGGCTCGTCGACACCCAGCTCAGCGGCGCGATGGTCGAGATCACGCTGCACCGGCTGGATGCGGCCTCGCTGCTGTGGCGCTTGCACCTGCTCGACCAGGACGTGCAGGCACATGCCCGCGCACTCGTGGCGAGCTGGCCGTTGGACGAGGCCAGCGCAGGCTTCTACGCCTTCAACGACCTGCACGCGATGGCCGCGCTGCTGGTGGCGGGCGAGCCCGGGCGGGCCGAATCGTGGCTGGCTCGATGCGCCCAGCGCGCGATGGCCGCCGACGACGCCCGACGCCTGAACCACCAGATGGCACGCGAGATCGGTCTGCCGCTGATGCGCGGCCTGCTGGCCTATGCCCGTGGCGACGCCGACGGCGCCGTGGACCTGATGCATCCGGTACGCGCCCTGGCATACCGCTTCGGTGGCAGCCATGCGCAGCGCGACCTGATCGACCAGACGCTGATCGCCGCCAGCGCGCGCGGCAGCCGGCGTTCGCTCGGCCGCGCCCTGCTCAACGAACGTCAGCTCGCCAAGCCCACGACGCCGCTGACCCGCTACTGGATCGAGCGCGTGGGGCGTCCCGAAGCCGCCCGCGCTTGACCGCCCCGACCTCCCCGCTGGCCTCGCTGGCCAGTGGCACACTGTTCGCGCTGGCGGCCGGGCTGCTGTGGGGTCTGGTCTTCATCGCGCCGCTGCTGCTGCCCGAGTATCCGGCAGCATTGCTGTCGGTGTCGCGCTATCTGGCCTTCGGCCTGATCGCCCTGCCACTGGCCTGGTGGGACCGCCACGAACTCGCCACGCTCGGCCGCGCCGACTGGATCGAGGCGCTGAAGCTGTCGCTCGTGGGCAACCTGCTGTACTACCTCTTCCTGGCCGCAGCCATCCAGCGCGCCGGGGGCCCACTGCCGACGATGATCATCGGCACGCTGCCGGTGGTGATCGCGGTCACGTCGAAGCTCCTGCACCGACGGAGCGCGCCCGGCGATGCGCCGCCCCTGCCCTGGATCCGCCTGCTGCCGTCGCTGTTGCTGCTGGCGCTGGGCATCGGCCTGGTGAACCAGGCCGAACTGACGCGGCTGCACGAGGAGCCCGCCTTCGACGCCGCGCGCTACGCGCTGGGCGCACTCCTGGCGCTGGGCGCGGTGGCCTGCTGGACCTGGTATCCGATCCGCAACGCGCGCTGGCTGCAATCCCACCGACAGCACTCCTCGCGGGCCTGGGCCACCGCCCAGGGGCTGGCCACACTGCCCATGTCGGCCGCGGGCTTCGGCGCCTTCTGGGCGGCGCAGGTGCCACTCGGCGGGACGGCGTTCCCGATGCCCTGGGGCCCGGATCCGGTCTTGTTCATCGGGCTGATGTTCACCATCGGCCTGTTCGGCTCCTGGCTGGGGACGATCTGCTGGAACGCCGCCAGCCAGCGTCTGCCCACGACCCTGGCCGGACAGTTGATCGTCTTCGAGACGCTGGCCGCACTGACCTACGCCTGGGCGCTGCGCGGACAGTGGCCCGATGCCGCCACGCTGCTCGGTGCGGCGCTGCTGGTGGTCGGCGTGGCCACCGCGCTGCGTGCGGCTACCCGGCCCGCAGCGCCGCCGCGGTGACCGACTGCAGCGCGGCCATGGACAGGCCCGGGCAGCGATCGACCACACACAGACCCCCAGACGTCACGTCGATGACGGCCAGATCGGTGTAGATGCGCCGCACGCAGCCCACACCGGTAAGCGGGTAAGCGCAGCGCTCGACGACCTTGGGTTCGCCGGACTTGGTGGTGTGCTCCATCATGACCCAGGTCTGGCGCGCGCCCACCGCCAGGTCCATCGCGCCACCCACCGCTGGAATGGCATCTGGCTCCCCGGTGTGCCAGTTGGCCAAGTCGCCGTTGGCCGCGACCTGGAAGGCACCGAGGACGCACACGTCGATGTGCCCACCGCGCATCATGCCGAAGCTGTCGGCATGGTGGAAGAAGACGCCGCCGGGCTTCAGCGTCACCGGCTGCTTGCCGGCGTTGATCAGGTCGTAGTCCTCCTGGCCGGCCGCAGGCGCCGGGCCGAAACCAAGGACGCCGTTCTCGCTGTGCATCAGCACCTCGCGATCGGCCGGCAGATGATTGGCCACCCGGGTGGGCAGGCCGATGCCGAGGTTGACCACCATGCCCTCGACGATGTCGCGCGCCACGCGGCGGGCCATGTCATCGCGGGACCAGCGGGTCCAGGCGGCGGCGGTGGCGTCTGAGGTCACGGTGGAGTCCTTTCCGGGTTCGCGAATCGGGTCAGGCCTGGACCCCGACCGCCCGTGTGCGGCGGCGCTCGACCGGCACCACCCGCTGCACGAACAGGCCCGGGGTGACGACGGCCTCAGGGTCCAGACCACCGAGCGGGACGACTTCGTGGACGCTGGCCACCGTCAGACGGGCCGCCATCGCCATGAGGGGGCCGAAGTTGCGCGCCGTCATGCGGTAAGTGAGGTTACCCCAGCGGTCACCGCGTTCGGCCTTGATCAGCGCCAGATCGGCGTGCAAGGCGGTTTCGAAAACCTGCCAGCGGCCGTCCAGGAACCGCGTCTCCTTGCCGCGTGCGAGTTCGGTGCCGTAACCGGTGGGGGTGAAGAAGCCGCCGATGCCCGCCCCGGCGGCGCGGATGCGCTCGGCCAGCGTGCCTTGCGGGACGAGTTCCAGCTCGAGCCGGCCCTCTCGATACAGGCGGTCGAAGTGCCAGGAGTCCGCCTGGCGCGGGAAGCTGCACACCACCTTGCGCACCCGGTCGGCCGCCAGCAACGCGCCGATGCCATGGTCGCCGTTGCCGGCGTTGTTGTTGATGATCGTGAGGTCGCCGACCCCTCGCTCGATCAGCGCGTCGACCAGTTCGTCGGGGATGCCTGCAGTGCCGAAGCCGCCGATCATCACGGTCGCGCCATCCTGGACATCGGCCAGCGCCTGCGTGGGGGTGGGGACGATCTTGTCGATCATGCTGCGTAGGGTTGTGCGGCGCCGGCGGGCCGGAAAGCTCGGGCGGCGCGATCTGGGAAGACCTTCCGCCCAGCCCGCGCCCCGCAGGAGACAAGAAAACAAGGGGCGTCCCAGCGCTCTTCCGGGAACGCCCCACATCGTAGCGGGATCGTTGTCCCAAGGGCATTCGGGCTCCTCACGGGACTCGCGCTCCACAATCCGGCACTCGACTGCCCCAGGAGACCCGCGATGCCCCCGGAATCGACCGTCTTCCCCACCACACCCACCTGGGAAGGTGACGGTACCCACCGCATCCCCTTCCTCGCGTACACCAGCCCCGAGATCTACCGGCGTGAGCTCGAGCGCTTCTTCTACCGCGGCCACTGGTGCTACGTCGGCCTCGAGGCGGAGGTGCCGAACCCGGGGGACTTCAAGCGCACGGCCATCGGCGAGCGCTCGGTGCTGCTGGTGCGCGACCTCGACGGTGCGCTGCAGGTGGTCGAGAACGTCTGCGCCCATCGCGGCATGCGCTTCTGCCGAGAGCGCCACGGCAACCGCCGGGACTTCACCTGCCCCTACCACCAGTGGAACTACTCGCTCAAGGGCGACCTGCAGGGTGTGCCGCTGCGCCGCGGTGTCAAGCAGGACGGGCAGGTCCACGGCGGCATGCCGGCGGACTTCCAGGCCGCCGAACACGGGTTGACCCGGCTGAAAGTGGCCACACGCGGCGGCGTGGTCTTCGCCAGCTTCGATCACTTGGTGGAACCCTTCGAGGACTACCTCGGCCCGGAGATCCTGCGCTGGTTCGACCGCCTGTTCGATGGGCGCAGGCTGAAGATCCTGGGCTACAACCGCCAGCGCATCCCGGGCAACTGGAAGCTGATGCAGGAGAACATCAAGGACCCCTACCACCCGGGCCTGCTGCACACCTGGTTCGTCACCTTCGGGCTGTGGCGGGCCGACAACCGCAGCCAGTTGCGCATGGACGCGCACCACCGCCACGCCGCGATGATCTCCACGCGCGGCAACGCCGGCCGCGTCGGCGAGGTGGCCGCGGTGTCGAGTTTCAAGGCCTCGATGACGCTGCACGACCCGAGCTTCATCGACATCGTGCCCGAGCCCTGGTGGGGCGGGCCGACGGCGGTGATGACCACGATCTTCCCCAGCGTGATCCTGCAGCAGCAGGTCAACAGCGTGTCCACCCGCCACATCCAGCCCACCGGGCCCGGCAGCTTCGACTTCGTCTGGACGCACTTCGGCTTCGAGGATGACGAGCCGGCGATGACGCAGCGCCGCCTCACGCAGGCCAATCTGTTCGGGCCGGCGGGCTTCGTCTCGGCCGACGACGGCGAGGTCATCGAGTTCTCGCAGCAGGCCTTCGAAAGCAAGCCCTTCCACCGCGCCGTGGCCGAGCTCGGTGGGCGCGACGTGGCCGACACCGAGCACATGGTGACCGAGACGCTGATCCGCGGCATGTACCGCTACTGGCGCGAGGTGATGGAAGACGACCCGGCGGGCGCGGGCCCGGGCGCATCGGCCGTGGACGACGGCCGGAGGGATCCGATCTTGCCGACCTTGCCGACCGCGCCGACCGCGTGCGTGACCGCGACCGACGGGGGAATGACACGATGAACCCCGCCCTGAGCTTCGACGACTTCCTGGCCATCACGCAGTTGTACGCCGACTACGCCAGCGCAGTCGACGCCGGGCAGTGGGACCTGTGGCCCGAATTCTTCACCGACGACGGCATCTACCGGCTGCAGCCGCGCGAGAACCACGAGCGCGGCTTCCCGCTGGCCACCCTGGCCTTCACAGGCAAGGGGATGATGCGGGACCGCGCCTACGGCATCCGCGAGACGCTGTTCCACGACCCGTACTACCAGCGCCACGTGGTGGGCGCCCCGATGGTGAAGCAGGTGGCGCCAGGGCGCTGGCACTGCGAGGCGAACTACGCGGTCTTCCGCACCAAGCTGTCGGAACTGTCGACGGTGTTCAACGTCGGGCGCAGCCTCGATGTGATCGTGCGGACGGAGCAGGGCCTGAAGTTCGCTTCCCGCGAATGCATCTACGACAGCGAGATGGTGCCGAACTCGATCATCTATCCGATTTGACAGGCCGGGCGAGAAAGAGGTCGAGGACGGCCGATGAAGACCGATCGCACCGTCCACCGGCGGTGGAGCGCGGCAGCAACCATCGTCGAAAGCGTCTTTGCATGGGGAATCCGGTTTTTTCGGATGCGCTGACATCGGTTCCAATCCAGGGTCAGGCATCCGCCAGTGCAGACCGCCGAACAAGCCCAGAGGAGACCCACGACGTGACCTCGCCGCCCCACCTCGTGCAGATGTCGGACCCGCACATCGTCCCTCCAGGGCAGTTGTTGTCGGGCGGCGTGGACACCGCCGCTCACCTGGGGCGGGCGGTGGACAGCGTGGACAAGCTCATGCCCGCAGCCACCGCTGTGCTGCTGTCGGGCGACCTCGTCGACGCGGGCAGCGCGGTCGAGTACCGCCACCTGCGCGGCCTGCTGGCGCCGCTGCGCTGCCCGGTCTACCTGATGCCGGGCAACCACGACGCGGTGCCTGCGTTGCGCGAGGCCTTCGCCGACCACGACTACCTGCAGCCCTCGAGCGAGGACCCCCTGCTGGCCACGCATGTGCTCTATGCGGTGGACCTGGGAGGCCTGCGCTTGGTGGTGCTCGACACCGTGGTGGCCGGGCGGTCGCACGGCAGCCTGTGCGAGGCGCGACTGGCCTGGCTGGACGCCACCCTGGCGGCCGCGTCGGAGGTGCCGACGCTCGTGGCGATGCACCACCCGCCCTTCGACACCGGCATCGGACACATGGACGCGATCGGGCTGCGCGCAGGCCGCGAAGGCCTGGCGCAGGTGCTGCGCCGCCACACGCAGGTCGAGCGCGTGATCTGCGGCCACCTGCACCGGGCAATCGTGCGCCGCTTCGGCGGCACAGTGGCGATGACGGTGCCGTCGACCGCCCACCAGATCCACCTCGACCTGCGCCCCGACGGCATCCCGGGCTTCATCCACGAGCCGCCAGGGTACGCCGTGCACACACTGCGCGAGGGGGCCGTGGTATCCCACCTGGCCGCCAGCGGCGACCACGGGCCGCCGACGCGCTTCTACTGAACCCGCTCACGGGACGCGGACCGCGCGTGGCGCGGGACCGCGGCAGCTTGGCGTCATGCCTCGAGCGCGAGGCCTTGCCACACCGGCGTGGCCCTGCCGCCGTCATCGAGCCTGCACGTCGCCCGTGGGGCGAGGCTGCAGCACACTCGTGGGATCATCGGCCCCCAGGAGTGGACGACATGAGGATCTGCATCGTCGGAGCCGGCGCGGTGGGCGGCTTGTTCGCCGGCTGGCTCTCCCGGGGAACGGCGCCCGTGCAGGCGCAGGTCTCGGTGCTGGCCCGCGGCGCGACGCTGCACGCGCTGCAGACGCAGGGCCTGTGGCTGGAAGCCCCAGAGACCGCGCCGGCACGCGTCACGCTGACCGCCGAGTCAGACCCGGCGCGGCTCGGCCCGCAGGACCTGGTCATCGTCGCGGTCAAGGGCCCGGCACTGGCCAAGGCGGCTCCAACCGTGCAGGCGCTATGCCACGCCGACACCACCGTGCTCGTGGCGATGAACGGGGTGCCCTGGTGGTTCTTCGACGCCCTGCCCGGCGCCTGCGCCGGCCTTCGGCTGGCCAGCGTCGACCCGGGCGATCGCATCCGGGCGTGCATCCCCACACAGCAGGTGGTCGGCTGCGTCGTGCACTTCAGCGCCGCGACGCCCGCGCCGGGCCGGGTGCGGCAGGTGCAGGGCCGACGCCTGATCCTCGGCGAGGCAATGCCGCAGACCGCCCATGGCACCCGGCTCACGCGCCTGGCTGCCCTGCTGCAGCACGCCGGCTTCGAGGCCGAAACCAGCGCCTGCATCCAGCGCGACATCTGGTTCAAGCTGTGGGGCAACATGACGGTCAACCCGGTGTCGGCCCTGACCGGTGCGGCCAGCGATGCCATCCTCGACGACCCGCTGGTGCGCGCCCACCTCAGCGCCGTCATGCGGGAGGCGCAAGAGATCGGCAAGCGCTTCGGCATCCCGATCGACCAGGCACCGGAAGACCGCCACGCGGTGACGCGCAAGCTCGGGGCTTTCCGCACCTCGATGCTGCAGGACGTCGAAGCCGGGCGGCCACTGGAGATCGACGCGCTGCTGGGCGCGGTGCGCGAGGTCGGGCAGCACCTGGCCGTGCCCACGCCCCACCTGGACAGCCTGCTGGGCCTGACACGGCTGATGGCGCGCACGCGGGGCTTGTATCCGCCCGGGTGAGGGTTGAGGACGCCCCCAAGGGCCAAGCGCTGCCCGTGTCCCATACCGCGGCGGCACGGACCATGCGGCCTCGGCCACCCGGCAGGCCCTTGCGCTTGGAGCCGGAGGGATCGTGGCCTGTCCTCGGGGCGCGTGCGTTGTGTCAGATCCCCAGCGGGTCGACGTCGATCGCCCAGCGCAGCACCGACTTGTGGTGCGCGCGCAGGTCTTGCAGGCCGGGCAGCCAGGCGGCGAGCATGCGTTGCAGCGCGGCGCGCGACGGCGACTCCAGCAGCATCTGCATGCGCTCGACGTCGGCCACGCGCGCCACGGGCGGGGGCACCGGCGGATACAGGCTGACCGCATCGGCCTGCGGCATCGCCGCTGCCGCATCGCAGGCTGCCGTCAGGAAGTCCAGCGCCGCCTGCGCCGTGCGCGCCTCGGCGCGCAGCAAGGCGAGATGGCTGAACGGCGGCAGCCCGGCCTGACGCCGCTCCTCGAGTTGCTGCGCGGCAAAGGCCTCGTAGTCGTGGCGCTGCAGCGCGGCGTACAGCGGGTGCTGCGGATGCCAGGTCTGGAGCCACATCTCGCTGTGCGCCGCCGCCTGCGCGTCGCGCCCGGCACGGCCGGCGGCCTGCAGCAGCAGGCTGAACAGGCGCTCGGCGGCACGGAAATCACTGGCGAACAGCGCGCCGTCGGGATTGACCGCCGCCACCAGCGTGATGCGACGGAAGTCGTGGCCCTTGGTCACCATCTGCGTGCCCACCAGCACGTCGACCTCACCGCCGTGCACGGCGGCGAGCTGGGCGTCCAGGGTGCCCTTGAGACGCGTCGTGTCGGCATCGATACGCGCCACGCGCGCACCGGGCAGCAGCGCAGCCATCTGCTCCTCCAGCTTCTCGGTGCCGCGGCCGATCGGCGCAATGTCGAGATTGCCGCAATCGGGGCAGGCGCGGGGCACGCGTTCGGTCAGACCGCAGTGGTGACACCGCAGCGTGCGGTCGACCTTGTGGAACACCCGCCAGGCACTGCAATGCGGGCACTGGCTCTTCCAGCTGCAGGCGCCGCAGTGCAGCACCGGCGCGTACCCGCGCCGGTTGAGCAACAGCAGACTCTGCTCGCCGCGCGCGATGCGCGCCTCGATGGCCTGGCGCAGCGGGGCCGCCAGCGCAGGCGCGTTCTCGCCGCGCTCACGCGGCAGCAGGTTCATGTCGAGCAGGCGCACGCGCGGCATCGACCCTCCGCCGATGCGCTGCGGCATGGACAGGCGCCGATAACGCCCCTCGATGGCACGCTGCCAGGACTCCAGCGCCGGCGTGGCCGAACCCAGGATCACCGGCACGCCCTCCAGGCGGGCGCGGTAGACGGCCAGGTCGCGCGCCGAGTAGCGGGCGCCCTCCTGCTGCTTGAACGACGGGTCGTGCTCCTCGTCGACGACGATGAGGCCCGGACGCGCCAGAGGCGTGAACACCGCCAGCCGCGTGCCCAGGACCAGGTCGGCCCGTCCCAGGTGGGCCAGCAGCCAGTGGCGCAGTCGCTGTGCCGGAGTCAGGGCGCTGTGCAGGCTGACCAACAGGCGTCCCGGGAAACGCTGCGCGAAGCGTGCCTCGAGCTGCGGCGTCAGGTTGATCTCCGGCACCAGCACCAGCACCTGGCGACCCGCCTGCAGCGCCTGCTCCGCCGCGCGCAGGTAGACCTCGGTCTTGCCGCTGCCGGTCGCACCGTGCAGCAGCACCGGACGCGTGTCGTCGGCTTGCAAGTCGGCGAGGACCTGGGCCTGCTCGGCGCTGGGCGTGGGGCGTTCGGCCGCGTCAGCCCGATGGGCCTCGTCGGCCGGGCTCGTCGGGTCGGCTGCGGGCGCGTCCAGCTCGTCGTCTGCCAGCTCGGGCTCGGCCGGCGACGGGGCTGCCACATGCCGGGCGAGCAGGCGCGCCAGGCGTCGCTGGATCTGCGCACCGGTGAGCTTGCGCAATTCCGGCGGCAGCACGGCCAGCGCCAGCTCGCCCACCCCGCGCTGGTAGTAGCCGGCGGCAAAGGTCACCAAGGCCCGCCACGGGGGCGGCAGCGCCGGCAGGGCGCCCAGCGTCTCGGCGATGTCGCGCAGGGCGGCCACGGGGGCGCCGTTCTCCGACACCTGCTCGCCGGAACGGTCCCAGACGATGGCCGTGACCGTGCGCCGACCCAGCGGCACCCGCACCAGGGTGCCCGCGGGCCAGGGCTGCGCGGCGAGGTAATCCAACGTGTCCGACAAGCCCGCATGTCGCGGCATTTCCACGGCCACCGCCAGGCGGTGGCCAGGGGACGCCTGTCCGTCCGATGGGGTCGCACTCACCATGTCAGGCGCTCGCCGGTCGACGTGATGTCGATCCGCGTCCGAACCTGAAGACCCCCCATTTGCGGCGATGTCCTCGCGTCGATCGGAGAAATGAGCCTCAAGTCCATGTCATCTCATGGTTTTTCCGGCTATCCACCGTTTCTGTGGATAACTTTGTGGGCAAGCTCTTGGAGAATGCCCCAAACCCTTGATCCATCATGTCTTGGACAAAGTTGCCTCATTTCTCAGCAACACAGGGACCAACGAAGAATCAAAGACTTGGCACGATTTTGAGGGATGAAAGCCGTCCGGACGCCAGAAAATCACTCGCCGCGACCGCATACCACGAAATTGGGGATAACTCACAGGCCCAGCGTGCGTCCAGCCAGACTTTCGAGCAGGCTCACGGGACAGCAGAGCTCTCGAAGAAGTCTTCGGCCCTGCCCGCACCTCAGTGGGTGTGAACGCAATGACTTGCGTTCACACCCACTCAGACCGCGCGCAGGCGACGCGAGTGGGTGTGCACGGCCTCGACCAACGCCGTCACGTGCTCGGGCGGCGTGAACTGGCTGATGCCGTGGCCGAGGTTGAAGATGTGGCCGTCCCAGCCGCCGTCGGCACGCTGGGGGCGGCCGAAGCTGTCGAGCACGGCCACGGCCTCGCGCGCCACCGCCTCGGGCGGGGCGAACAGCACGTTCGGGTCCAGGTTGCCCTGCAGCGCAACACGGTCACCGACCGCGGCGCGGGCCCGTCCCAGATTCACTGTCCAGTCCAGACCGACGACGTCGGCGCCGATGGCGGCGATCTCCTCCAGCCACAGCCCGCCGCCCTTGGTGAAGACGATCACCGGTACGCGCTGGCCGTCGCGCTCGCGCTGCAGCGCTGTGACGACCTGCTGCGTGTAGCGCAGGCTGAAGCGCTGGAAAGCGCCATCGGCGAGCACGCCGCCCCAGCTGTCGAACACCATCACCGCCTGCGCGCCGGCGTCGATCTGCGCATTCAGGTAGGCGGCCACCGCCTGCGCGTTGATGTCGAGGATGCGGTGCATCAGGTCGGGCCGGCCGTAGAGCATGGACTTCACCAGCCGGTAGTCGTCCGAGCCCGCGCCCTCGACCATGTAGCAGGCCAGCGTCCAGGGGCTGCCGGAAAAGCCGATCAGCGGCACCCGCCCGCCGAGCGCGCGGCGGATCGAGGTCACGGCGTCGAAGACGTAGCGCAGGCGCTCCATGTCGGGCACCTCCAGCGCGGCCACCGCGGCCTCGTCGCGCACCGGGTGCGCGAAGCGCGGGCCCTCGCCCTGCGCGAAGCTCAGGCCCAGCCCCATGGCGTCGGGCACGGTCAGGATGTCGCTGAACAGGATGGCCGCGTCCAGCGGGTAGCGCGCCAGCGGCTGCAGCGTCACCTCGGTGGCGTAGTCGACGTTGGTGGCCAGCCCCATGAAGCTGCCGGCCCTGGCGCGCGTGGCGCAGTACTCCGGCAGATAGCGCCCGGCCTGGCGCATCAGCCAGACCGGCGTGTGGGACGTGGGCTCGCGCAGGCAGGCGCGCAGGAAGGTGTCGTTTTGGAGCGGGGCGAACATGAGACGATTATGACCAGCATGACTGACGGCGTGAAGTGTCAGACAGACTGGATTCGCCCGAGGTTTGGGGCGCTGAGAGCTCCCCCAAGGACCGGGCGCTGCCCGTCCCGGCCCCCGCGGGGGCGCAAGAAGAATCGGGGCGGCCCGGCGTCTGCTTGTAAGAAGCCTTCGAGGGATCGGAGGATCAGGCCGGCCGTCGCCTGGCGACTCATGGCAGGCCAGGGGTCGCCCTCAATCCGCCGCCTTCCCGCCGACGCACAATCGGCAGATGCACATCGGCATCCTCACCGGCGGCGGCGACTGCCCGGGCCTGAACGCGGTGATCCGCGCGGCCACGTTGGAACTGCTGCACGCCGGGGCACGCGTCACCGGCATCGAGCGCGGCTTCCTCGGGTTGATGCGGCGCGCCCTGCGGCCGCTGCGCGCCGAGGACGTGGACGACATCCTCGACCAGGGCGGCACCATCCTGGGCACGCACAACAAGGCCGACCCTTTTCACGACTTCGCCCGTGGCGGGGCCGACGTGTCGGCCGAGGTGCTGGCCTGCGCCCGCGAGGCGGGGCTGGACGGCGTGCTGGCCATCGGCGGTGACGGCACGATGGACATCGCCAGCCGGCTGCACGAGCGAGGGCTGCCGATGATCGGCGTGCCCAAGACCATCGACAACGACATCGCGCTGACCGAACGCACCTTCGGCTTCGACAGCGCGGTGGCCATCGTGGCCGAGGCCCTGGGCCGGCTGCGCACCACCGCGCGCAGCCACGGCCGGGTGATGATCGTCGAGACCATGGGGCGCCGCGCCGGCTGGATCGCGCTGGAAGGCGGCATCGCCGGCGGCGCCGACATGATCCTCGTCCCCGAGCTGCCCTTCGACCCGGAGGTAGTGCGTCGCTGCTGCCTGGCACGCGAGCAGCGCGACGGCGCCGGACACGACGGCAGCACGCTGATTTGCGTGGCCGAGGGCTGCGCGCCGGTGGGCGGCAGCGTGACGATCGCACGCACCGTGCCGGACAGCCCGGACCCGGTGCGACTGGGCGGGGTGGGCGAGCGCGTGCGGGCCATGCTCGAACCCCACCTGCAGTCCGAGGTGCGCACCACGCTGCTGGGCCACGTGCAACGCGGCGGCACGCCCACGGCCTACGACCGCGTCCTCGCCACGCGCTACGGCCATGCGGCCGCGCGCGCGGCGATGCGCGGGCGCTTCGGCGTCATGGTGGCGCTGCAGGCCGACGCCTGCGTCGACGTGCCACTGTCGGCCGTGGCCGGGCGCAGCCGCGGCGTGCCGACCGACCATCCGCTGCTGGACGCTGCGCGCGGGCTGGGCGTGTGCCTGGGCGTGGCTTGAACGCCGCCGTGCGCCCCCATCTTCCATGGCGGGGCGCGGCGTCGTGCGCGCCGCTGCAAAGGATCCACACCATGTCTACGAGCCCCCTCCCCTTGTCGATGGCGTCGCCCTTGCCCGCAGGGCGCCTGCACCGCTGGTGGCAAGGCTTGCTGTTGGTGATGACGGCCGCACTGCTGGGCGGCTGCGGTTACAACGACTTCCAGCGCCTGGACGAGCAGACCCAGGCCGCCTGGGCCGAGGTGTTGAACCAGTACCAGCGCCGCGCCGACCTGATCCCCAACATCGTCGCCACGGTCAAGGGCGAGACCGACTTCGAGCAGACGACGCTCACGCGCGTGGTCGAGGCGCGCGCCCGCGCCACCGCCATCCAGGTCACGCCGCAAACGCTGAACGACCCGCAGGCCTTCGCGCGCTTCCAGCAGGCGCAGGGCGAACTCGGCGGCGCGCTGTCGCGACTGCTGGCCATCAGCGAGAACTATCCCAATCTCAAGGCCAACCAGGCCTTCCAGGACCTGCGGGTGCAACTCGAGGGCACCGAAAACCGCATCACGGTGGCGCGCAACCGCTACATCAAGGCCGTGCAGGAGTACAACGTGCTCGCGCGCCAGTTCCCGAGCAACCTGACGGCCATGGTGTTCGGCTACGAGCGCAAACCGAACTTCACGGTGCAGGACGAGGCTGCGATCGCGGCGCCGCCGGCCGTCGACTTCACGCCGGGCAGCAGCCCGGCACCCGCCACCGGCGGCGCCACGCGCTGAGCGCCCGGGAACCGCCTGGACCGCAGCGCAGCGACCGCATCCGCACCCGCATCCGCCAAGACCCGATGCGCCCCGACCCGCCCTCGCAGCTGCGACATCCGCCGGTGCAGTGGCTTGCCCAGTCCTTGCGATCTCACCGGAAATCGTCGGGCTGGGTCGAACTTCGGGGCGCCTGCGCGGGTGGCCGGGACGGGCCACGCGCCGCTCTTCGGGGCGCCCTCCATCGGCTGCTGATCGGCGCCGCAGCGCTGATCATGGCCCTGCTCCTGGGGACGACGGCAGGCGCACAGGCCCTGCGCGAAGTGCCCGCGCTGACCGCGCGGGTCATCGACCAGACCGCCACGCTGGACGCGGCGCAGCAGGCGGCGCTCGAGTCGCGCCTGGCCGACTTCGAGCAGCGCGCCGGGCCGCAGATCGTGGTGTTGATGGTGTCGACCACGCAGCCCGAGGACATCGCCGCCTACGCGCAGCGCGTGGGCGAGACTTGGAAGATCGGCCGGCGCGAGGTCGGTGACGGGCTGCTGCTCGTCGTCGCCAAGGACGACCGGCGGCTGTGGATCGCGCCGGCCAAGGCGCTCGAAGGCGCGGTGCCCGATCTGGCGGCGCGACAGATCGCGCGCGACGTGATCACGCCGGCCTTTCGCGAGGGCAACTACTTCGGTGGGCTGGAGCGCGGGCTGCAGGCGCTGATCGGCCGCATCAGCGGCGAGGGGCTCCCCGCGCCCGAGGCCGGCACCCCGCGCGGGCAGGGCGATCAGGCCGGCCGTCTCGAGGAACTGCTCATCTTCTTCTTCGTCGCCGTGCCCATCGTCGCGGGCGTGCTGAGCGCGATGCTCGGGCGCAAGCTGGGCGCGCTCGCCACCGCCGGCGTGGCCGGCGGCCTGGCCGGCTGGGTCACGCACAGCCTGCTGCTGGGGCTGGCCGCCGGGGTGGTCGCGCTGGTGCTGGTGGGCGTGTTCGGCCTGGGGGCGGCCGTGCGGCGCATCGGCCGCCACCGCGGCGGACCGGTGGTCTTCGGGGGTGGCTCCTGGGGCGGCACGGGCGGGTTTTCCGGCGGCGGGATCGGTCGCGGCGGGGGCGGCGGCTTCGGTGGGTTCTCCTCCGGCGGCGGCGGCGACTTCGGGGGCGGCGGCGCGGGGGGAAGCTGGTGAACACGGACTCAGGAACAGGCTCCACGTCCGGCGCCGTGGCGGGCAGCCGGCTGTGGCGGCTGCTGCGCCACAGACTGGTCGACGAAACCGACGCCCGACGCGCGCTCGGCCCGGCCGCGCTCGACCGCATCACCGCACGCATCGCCGCCAGCGAGCAGCGCCACAGCGGCGAGATCCGCGTGTGCGTGGAGGCGGGCATGCCGCTGAGCTACCTGTGGCGCCGTGCCAGCGCGCGCGAGCGCGCGGTGTCGATGTTCGGCAAGCTGCGCGTGTGGGACACCGAGGCCAACAACGGCGTGCTGATCTACCTGCTGCTGGCCGAGCACGCCATCGAGATCGTCGCCGACCGCGGCCTGGCGCGTCAGGTCCCGGCCGGGCACTGGCAGACCATCGTCGCCAGCATGCGCGACGCCTTCCGCAAGGGCCACTTCGAGCAAGGCCTGATGCAGGCCATCGACGCCGTCGAGGCCCCGCTGCTCAGCCACTACCCGCTGCGCGCCGGCGAGCGCAACCCCAACGAGCTGCCCGATCGGCCGTACATGCCGGGCTGAGAGGTTCTCGTGCCCCATTACGGCGCCTGGCGTTCCCAGAGAAACCGTTCGGGCTGAGCCCTTCGACTGCGCTCAGGACAGGCCTGTCGAAGCCCTGCGCGGGCGCTTCGACGGGCTCAGCGCGAACGGAGGTGTGGGTACGCGAGATGGCTTGTTTCTTGTGAGCCTCCCATCCCCCGCGCGCGGGGCAAGGCGCTCGTCAAAAAACAAGGACTTGCGTTTGTGTTTCTTGTGAGGCTGAGCCTGAGGCTGGCCGGACGGAGAGCTCGCGTTGGCCTCAGCCATTCAAGGGTCAGACGCCCGCACCCGCGGCACCCCGCGCCTTGCCGAACTCGCGCATCCGCGCCAGCACGTCCACGCCCACCTGCCGCCAGACGTGCAGCAGGTCGACCAGCACCCAGTTCTCGCGGATCAGGTCGCCCTCGCAGCGCCAGAAGTCCAGGCTGCGCATCGTGATTTGCTGCCCGGCCGGCGCAATCCCCATCCAGCCATCGCCGGTGATCGTCGCGCGCATGTTGGGCCAGCCGGTGACGGCCACGTAATCGCCCTGGGCGAACATCTCGCCCTGGCCGCCGGTACCGCGGCGGTCGGGCATGGCTGCCAGGAAGGGGATCTGGTGCCAGTGGCGGAAGCCTGCGATGCCGCGCCCGGTGCCGATGCCCGACGGCCCGTACCAGTTGAAGCGCGGGTGCCAGTGCTGCTCCAGCGCCATGGCCTCGACCCCGCCCTGGGCGAAACGCGACAGCCCGGCGAGCATCTCGCGCACCCGCGCCAGGCTGCGGGCAGAAACGGCCGCGTCGGCACCCTCCTGCCGCAGTCCATCCTGCGTGGCCGGGCCAGGCACCTGCCACTCGCGGCCCAGGGCCGGAGCCATGGGCCAGGCGCGCGCCTGGCGCATCAGTTCCGGGATGTCCCACAGCGCCTGGACCTCGGCCACGCGGCCGTCGACGAATCGGTAGAACTCGTGGAAGCGCATGCCCACGACGTGGCCGGTGGGCGGGATGTCGAGCCAGGGCCGCACGAAGGTGCCGGCGAAGAAGCCGCAGCAGCCGACCCAGTCGGTGCCGTGAGCGGTGCGCCCGGCGATCACGATCAGGTCGCGGCGCTCGAGGTCGGGGATCGCCCGGGCCAGCGGCGCGTAGGCCTCGCCGAAGAACCCGTCGGCGCCGTCCAGGTCCTCGAAAGGCGTGGCCAGCCGCACCACCGCGCCGGAGTGCAGGGCCTGCCGCAGGGCCGCACGCACCGCCTCGGTATGGCCGTGGTACTGCGCCTGGCGCAGCGGCTGCAACACCGCCTTGTGGCGTTCTTCGACGCTGTCGCGCATCGGCATGCCCCCCATCGGACCGGTCGAACCGGTCAACCCTTGACGGCGCCTTGCGTCAGCCCGGAGACGATCTGCTTCTGGAAGATCAGCACCAGGATGATCAGCGGGATCGTGATGCTGACCGCGCCAGCCACGCCCTGCATCAGGAAGGCCTCACTCTCGGCATTGATCGCGTTGGCGATGGCCGCAGGCATGGTCAGCTTGTCGGCGTTGACCAGCGAGGAACTCAGCAGGAAATCGTTGTAGGCCAGCAGGAAGCTGAACAGCCCGGTGGTGATGACCCCGGGCCACATCACCGGAATGATGACGCGGCGGAAGGCCTGGAAGCGGGTGCAGCCGTCCACCATCGCCGCCTCGTCCAGTTCCTGCGGGATGTTGACGAAGAAGGATCGCAGCATCCAGATCGTGAAGGGCTGGTTGATCGCCACCAGCACGATGATCAGCGTCAGGTACTCGTTGCGGATGCCCAGCGCGTCGAACATCACGTAGAACGAGGGCAGCAGCGTCGAGTGCGGCAGCGAGCGGAAGACCAGCGCGATGATCAGCAGCCAGAAACCCAGCAGCCCACGGTACCGTGACAAGGCATAGCCCGCCAGGCAGCCCACGGTCAACGAGATCGTCACCGTGCCGAAGGTGACGATGGCGGTGTTGAGGAAGTTGCGGTGGAAGCCCTGCTCGATCCACAGCCGCGAGTAGTTCTCCAGCGTCAGCGGCGCGAACCAGCGGATCGGCACGGAGAAGGCGTCGACGTACTGGCGCAATGAGATCAGCGCCGTCCAGACGATGGGCAGGCAGGCCAGCAGCGTCCAGGCCAGCAGCGCCAGGTGCAGCAGGAAGACCCCACCGCGGCGGGTGCGTCGCGTCATCGTCTCATCCCCGCCGGTGCTCTTTCCAGGTCTTGATCAGCAAGGGCAGCAGCAACACCGCAATGCCCGCCGTCGTCAGCACCGCTGCGGCGCTGGCCTTGTAGGGGTTCTGCTCGTCCAGCAGCGTGTAGTAGGTCAGCACCTGCACGCTGGTGGTGAAGGCGCCTTGCGTCAACACGACCACCGGCTCGAAGACGCGGTAGGCGTCCATCAGGTGGATCAGCGTGACGAAGACGAACAGCGGCGCCAGGTGCGGGATGGTCACATAGATCAGCCGCTGCCACGCGCTGGCGCCGTCGATGCGCGCGGCCTCGAGGCTGTCCTGCGGCACCGACTGCAGCCCGGCGTACAGCACGATGAAGGCGAAGGGCACGACGTGCCAGATGCCATACAGGATGATCAGCAGTTGCGCCGACCAGGCCTGCGCCATCCAGAACATCGAGATCCCGAACTGCGACAGCAGGTAGGGCACGAGCCCGTTGTCGCGGAACAGCCATTTGATGGCCAGCGCGCCGACCACCGGCGTGATGATGAAGGGCAGCAGCGTGGCCGAGATGTAGGGGCCCTGCCAGCGCCGGCCGACGTGGTGGACGGCCAGCGCCAACACGAAGCCGATGAGCAGGACGAAGGGCGTGGTGGCAAAGGTGTACAGCAGCGTGAAGCGCAGCGCGCCGATGAACTCGGTCGAGCGCTGCTGGCGTGCCTGCGCGGCGTTGTCCGGCACCGCGCCCCCGCCCGAAGCGTCAGGCGGCGCCGCCGCCGACGCTGCCCCGCCCCCGACCCCAAGCACGGTGCGAAAGTAGTCCAGCCCGACGAAGCGGCATTCGGTCACGGCGCGCCCATCCGGGCCGATGACCGCGCGCTGCGTCGTGACCTCCCGCGTGCCGAAGGGCGTGGACTCGCTGACCGTGACCGTCTCCATCTGCAACGCGCAGTTGCGCACCGACAGGTAGAAGGTCATGGCCAGCGGCAACGCCATCAGCAGCAGCATCAGCGCGGCCGATGGCGCGACGAAGCGGGCGAAGCTCGCGAGCTTCACGCCGGTCGTCCGATCACTTGATGAAGCCCTTGTCGGTGGCGGCCTTGACGTAGGCCGCCGCCGCGGCGTCCAGCGCCGCCTTGGGGCTCATCGCGCCGGTCAGCACGTCGGGGATCACCTTGCCGATCTCGCCGTGGGCCAGGCTGAAGAAGGGCTGCGACGGCCAGATCGGCGCGCCGGCCTTGGCCGAGGCGGCCACGCCGGTGCCGAAGCGGGTGGGCTTGTAGGACGAGCGCACCCAGATCGTCAGGTCGTTGCCACGGGCCACGGTCTCCTCGTCCAGCGCCTCCATCAGCACCTGGAAAACGGTGTCGCGGTCGGCGCCCAGGTTCTTCGGCATCACCACGCCGTCCCACCACAGGTGCGTGGCGCTCGGGCCGCCTGCCACGGCGGCAGGTGCTGCGGCGAAGGCCATCTTGCCGACGATCTTCGACGCCGCCGGGTCGTCCATCCGGGAGGCGCGGCTGGCCCACAGCACGCCCATGGCCGCCTTGCCCTGCTGGAACTGGTTCATCACGTCGTCGGAGTTCGACGCGAGAAAGTTCGGCGTCATGTAGGCCGTCATCGCCTTCATGGTCTCGAAGGCCTTGACCCCGGCGTCGCTGTTGAAATCCGGCTGGGCCGAGCCGGGCTTGAAGAAGCGCCCGCCGAAGCCGGCGAAGAGGTTGGCAAACTCGGTGGCGCTGTCCCAGCCCTTGGCAAAGGTCTGGGCGATGGGGAACTCGATGCCGGGCTCCTTCTCCTTGAGCGTCTTCGCGGTGGCGATCATCTCGGCGTAGGTGGTGGGCACCTTCAGGCCGTGCTTGTCGAACAGGTCCTTGCGGTAGAAGAGGTTCTGCGCGTTCTGCATGAAGGCCACGGCCATGACCTGGCCGTTGACCCGCACGAGCATGCTGTCCTCGAGCTTGTACTTCGCGCGGTACTTGTCGACCAGGTCGGTCATCGGCTGGATCTGGCCACGGCTGTCGAGATTGGCGAACACGCCCATGGACACCACCGCAGCATCGAAGGGCGAGCGCCCGGCCGAGGCGAAAGCCTGTTCGGTCTCCTCGCGGGCCTTGGGCGTCATCTTGAACTGCACCTTCAAACCGCCCTGGGTGCAGCTCTCCATCTCCTTGGCGATGTGCTGCAGGGCCGGGAAGGAGTTGCCGACGATGTTGATCTCGCCGGCCTTGGGCTGGCTGAGCTTCTCGCACTTGGCCAGCGACAGCGCCGGCGCGAGCGCCAGCAGGGTGGCCGACGCCAGGACGGCACGGCGCAGGGTGGGACGGTTCATGGAAAGCTCCTGATGCGTACCGGGGTTTCAGGGGCAGGCCAGAGGCAGCCGGTTCTGCGTCTGGCCGTCGAAGAGGTGGCAGCGCGACAGGTCGAAGGCGAAACCCGTGGCCTCGCCGATACGCGCGCGGTGATCCTTGGAGGCGCGCGCGGTCACGACCCGGTCGCCCAGGCGCAGCATCACCAGGGTGGAATCCCCGGTGAGCTCGAAGCTGAAGATCTCGCCACGCACCGGTGCACCCTCGGGCGCGACCACGCGCATGTCCTCGGGGCGCACACCGAGGACCACGCGTTCGAGGTCGGGCGCGCGCAGGCCCTCGACGCGCACGCCGGGCGCCTCGAACACGCCGCCGCGCAGCCGGCCTTCGACCAGGTTCATCGGCGGCGAGCCGATGAAGCCGGCGACGAAGACATTGGCAGGCTGGTTGTAGATCACCTCGGGCGTGCCGATCTGCTGCACCTCGGCCTTGCTCATCACCACCACCCGGTCGGCCAGCGTCATCGCCTCGATCTGGTCGTGGGTGACGTAGACCGTCGTGATGCCCAGGGTGTGGTGCAGGTGCTTGAGGTAGGAGCGCATGCTCACGCGCAGCTTGGCGTCCAGGTTGGACAGCGGCTCGTCCATCAGGAAGACTGCAGGCTGGCGCACGATGGCGCGCGCCAGGGCCACGCGCTGCCGCTGGCCGCCCGACAGCTCCTTCGGCCGGCGGTCGAGGTACTCGGTCAGCTCGACCTGCTGCGCCGCGCGCTGCACGGCCGGGCCGATCTGCGCCGACGGCAGGCCGCGGATGTGCAGCGGGAAGGCGATGTTCTCGCGCACCGTCATGTTGGGGTACAGGCCGTAGCTCTGGAAAACCATCGCGACGTCGCGGTCCTTGGGCTCCAGGTCGTTGACGCAGCGCCCGCCGATCCAGACCTCGCCCGTGCTCGGGTCCTCGAGGCCGGCGACCATGCGCATGGTCGTCGTCTTGCCGCAGCCGCTGGGCCCGAGCAGCACGACGAACTCCCCGTCGGCGATGTCGAGCGACATCCGGCGCACCGCCACGGCGGCGCCCCAGGCCTTGGAGATGTCCTTCAGTTGCACCTGCGCCATCGCATTCGCTCCGTCGGGCCGCCGTGCCTCAGGCCGCCCCGCCCAGGACCTGCATCCACAGCGCCACCTCGTCGACCAGCGCCCACTCGCGCAGCACGCGGCCGCGGAACAGTTCGGCATGGTTGATGCCGAGGATCTCGACCCGGTGGCCGGTGGCGGGCCCGAAGGCACCGCCCCCGCGGTGCCGGGCGAGCGCGCGCCAGCGCAGCGCCACGCGGTCGGCGCGGCCGTCGCCGCGCTGCAGGGCCAGATGTTCGACGTCGAAGCGGTCGACGGCGAAGACCCCGAACAACCCACGCCAGAAGGCACCGACCTCGTCCTGCCCGTAGCGCGTGGTCTCGCCAGGCCCGAGGTGGTGCACGGCGTCGTCGTACACCGCCGCAGCCTCGGTGGTGCCCTGGGCGAAACCCTCGATCGCCCGGGCGTAGGCCTGCGCCTGCGCCTCGGTGGCGATGTGCGACCGGTAGGGTGCAGGCGCCGGATCGGCCACCGGCTTGTGCCAGCCGCCGCGCTCGCCGAGCCAGCGCCGCGCCAGCTCGCGCGGCTCGAGCCCGATCTGGCGCGCGATCGCCGCCTGGTCGCGCACCAGCCACTCGTGCACGATGCGGTTGTCACGGCAGACGCAGTCGGCCACGGTGCGCACGTGGATGCGCCGGCCAGTGGGCACGCCGAAGGCGCCGTCGCCGCGGTGCGTCATCGTGGAGACGATGCGGTGCGAGCTGAGGAAGCCCCCGTCCTCGTCACCCGAGACGATGATGTCCTCGGCCAGCAGGCGCCGGTCGGGGAACATCGCCAGCGTCGCGGCCGTGCCGTCGATGACCTGCTGCGCCGTCGTCGTCACGCCGGTGGGGGTCTCGACGATGCACGGGTCGGCGTAGTAGCGGCGGATGTCCTCGAGGCGCCGGCCTTCCCAGATCCGCGCCGTGATGACGCGGATGTAGGTGTCGAGGTCGGGGAATTCGGCGTCGAAGCCCTTCATGGCGTCTCCTGTGCGTCGGTCGGCGCGCGCGCCGACGCCCGCACGACCAGGCGGCCGGGCACGATCACGTCGCGCGCCGGCGCGGCAGCCGAGGGGTCAGTGTCGCCACCATCGCCATGGCCATCGACCAGGCTGCGGTGCAGCAGGTCGACCGCGGCCTCGACCATGTCGCCCAACGGCTGCTCGAAGGTGGTCAACCGATAGGACGGCCAGGCGGCCTGCGGCACCCCGTCGAAGCCGACCACCGACACGTCCTGCGGCACGCGCAAGCCGAGTTCGTGGCGCAGCGTGTCCATCACCGACAGCGCCATCAGGTCGCCGGCCACGAAGACCGCATCGGGCCGGACACCTGCCCAGCCGCCGAACAAGGCCAGCGTCGCGCGCCGCGCGCCCTCGACCGCGTAGTCACCCACCGCCCGGGCGCACACCGCGTGGCCGAGCGCCGCCAGCCCCTCGGTGAAACCCCGTTCACGCTCCAGGTTGGTCGACGAATCCTCGCGCCCGGCCACGTAGGCAATGCGCCGGTGCCCGCCCGCCACGAGGAAGCGAGCGATCTCTGCGGCGCCGCCCACGTTGTCCGAGCGCACCGAGCTGACCACGCCCGAGGTCGCCATCACGCGGTTGAACAACACCACGGGAATGCGCGCCTGGGCGCAGCGCCGGGCCAGGCCCGACGACAACGTCGTGGCCCCGAGCACGATGCCGTCGACCCGGTACTGCAGGATCTCGCGCACCAGGTCGTCGCTGTCGCGCTGGTCGCTGACGAACATCAGCAGGTGGTAGCCGTCCTGCTGCAGGCGCAGCGCCAGCTTCTCGGTCACCGCCGGATACAGGAGGTTGTCCAGGGAGGACAGCACCAGGCCGACGATGCGCGAGCGGCCGGTGGTGAGGGTGCGCGCGTGCGCGTTGGGCTGGTAGCCCAGGCGCGCAGCGGCGTCCTCCACACGCTTGCGCATCCGCGGCGACACGCTGGCGCCGGGCGTGAAGGCGCGACTGACGGCCGACTGCGACACGCCGGCCAGGCGCGCGACGTCCACCGAGGTGGCCGGCGGCTTCACTGCGCCGTCCATCCGCCGTCCACCATCAGGGCGCTGCCGGTGACGAGCGCCGACGCATCGCTGGCGAGGAAGACCACCGCCCCCATCACGTCCTCGACGGTGCCGATGCGGCCAAGCGCGATGCGCGACTCGACGAAGCGCCGGAAGCCGTCGTCGGCCAGCATCGGCCGCGTCATCGCCGTCTCGATGAAGGTCGGGCACACGGTGTTGACACGGATGCAGCAGGGCCCGAGCTCCCAGGCCAGCGCCTTGGTCAGCCCCTCCACCGCGTGCTTGGTGGCGCAGTACAGCGTGCGCCTGGGCCCGCCGACATGGCCCATCTGCGAGGAGATCGTGATGAGCGAGCCGGGCAGCCCGGCGGCCTGCAGGCCGCGGGCGACCTCGCGCGCCAGGTAGAAGGCCGCCTTGACGTTGAGGTCCATGACCCGGTCCAGGTCGGCGTCGGCCATCTCGGCCAGCGTCGACGGCCGGTTGGTGCCGGCGCTGTTGACCAGCACCTGGAAGGGCCCGCGTGCGGCGACTTCGCGCCGCACGGCCTGCGCATCGGTGACGTCCAGCGGCAGCACGTGCGCCACCGCGCCTTCGGTGCGCAGCGCCGCGGCCAGCGCCTCGAGTTCGTCGGCGCTGCGCGAGGCCAGCGTGACCTCGGCGCCGGCCTGGGCCAGCGCCGCGGCGGCTGCGGCGCCGATGCCGCGCCCGGCGCCAGCCACCAGCGCCCGGCGGCCGTCCAGCCGCATCGACGGCGTGCGCGGCAGGGCGGCCCTGCCGCCGCCGGCCGGCGCATCGACCGAGGCCTGTAGGTGGCCCGCATGCGGCCCGGCAGGTGTCACACGCCCTCCCGCAGTGCAGGCCCGGACGGCCCCGGCGGCTTGGGCGCGACGCGCTCGCCCCGGTCGTAGGCCTCCCAGCCCTGGCCGTTGAAGGGGTCGACGCCGAGCTGCTGCATGACGTGCGGAAAGTCCACCATCACCCAGTTGTCGACGATCTTGCCGTCCACGACCTTCCAGAAGTCCATGTAACGGATCTCCACCCGTTTGCCGGTGGGCGGGATGCCCATGAACTCGCCGCTGTGCGTGGCCTCCTGGCGACCGAAGGCCGCCATCCACTGGCCCTGCACGATGCGCGCCTCGTCGATGCAGACCTTGTCGGAGAAGGCCGCCTGGAAAGGCCGCTGCCAGTGGTCCTGGAAGGCCCGAAGGCCCTGCTTGGTGCCGCAGCCGGCGTTGCCCATCCAGCGGAAATCCGGCGCGAAGAAGGCGCCGATGCCGTCGATCACGTGGTCGTTCAGGCCGTCGACCATGGCTTCGACGACGCGCTGCGTCTGCGCCGTGCACGACAGGTCGTTGTCGCGCGTCAGCACGGCCTGCTCGGGACGGGAGCCCTTCATCGGTACAAGCTCCGAAGCTGGCGTCAGGGTCAGCGGTCGAGCGCCGGCACCGGCTGGTACCAGGGCACCTCGCCGCGCGTGCCGTAGCGCCGCACGCGCAGGTTGGCCTGCTCGCCGTGGCCGGCGAAGTTCTCCATGTGGCACAGGCGCGAGCAGACCTCGCCGATGCGCGCGCTGGCCTCGTCGCTGAGCACGCGCTGGTAGGTGCAGGTCTTGAGGAACTTGCCCACCCACAGCCCGCCGGTGTAGCGCGCGTTGCGGTTGGTGGGCAGGGTATGGTTGGTGCCGATGACCTTGTCGCCGAAGCTGACGTTGGTGCGCGGGCCGAGGAACAGCGCGCCGTAGTTGGTCATGCGCCGCAGGAAGACATCCGGGTCGCGCGTCATCACCTGCACGTGCTCGAAGGCGAGCTCGTCGGCCTTGGCCACCATCTCGTCGAGCGTGTCGCAGACGATCACCTCGCCGTAGACGGCCCAGGCCCGGGCGGCGACCGCCGCGGTGGGCAGGATGGCGAGCTGGCGCTCGACCTCGGCCATCGTCGCCCGCGCCAGCGCCTCGGAGTCGGTCAGCAGCACTGCCGGCGAGGTCGGCCCATGCTCGGCCTGGCCGAGCAAGTCCACGGCGCACATCTCGGCGTCCACCGACTCGTCGGCGATCACCAGCGTCTCGGTCGGGCCGGCGAACAGGTCGATGCCCACGCGGCCGTAGAGCTGGCGCTTGGCCTCGGCCACGAACATGTTGCCCGGGCCCACCAGCATGTCCACCGGCGCGATCGAGGCCGTGCCCAGCGCCATCGCCGCCACCGCCTGCACGCCGCCGAGCACCAGGATCTCGTCGGCCCCGGCAAAGTGCATGGCCGCGACGATGGCCGGGTGCGGCTCGCCCTGGTAGGGCGGCGCGGTGGCCACGACGCGGGGCACGCCCGCGACCTTGGCAGTGAGCACGCTCATGTGCGCCGAGGCGATCAGCGGGTACTTGCCGCCGGGCACGTAGCAGCCCACGGCGTTGACGGGGATGTGCTTGTGGCCGAGGACGACGCCGGGCAGGGTCTCGACCTCGACATCCCGCATGCTGTCGCGCTGGATCTGCGCGAAGCCCCGGATCTGCGCCTGGGCGAAGCGGATGTCCTCGACCTCGCGCGGCGACAGCCGCTCGATCGCGGCGCGGACCTGGTCCGGCCCCAGGGCGAAGGCCTGCGGGTCCCAGCCGTCGAAGCGCCGGCTGTACTCGCGCACCGCCTCGTCGCCACGCTGCCCGATGTCCTTCAGGATGCCCTCGACGGTGGCGCGCACCTGCGCGTCGTCGTCGGCCCTACCCTGCTCGTCCTTGCCCCGCTTCAGATACCGGATCACGCCTGCCTCTTCGCTCTGTCTTCGCTGCCTGGGTCGTCGCACCTGCGACCGGCACAGCCGAAGCCCGATGCCGGTTTGCATACGCATTCAGTCGCGTCGCAGTTTAGGCAGGCCCGAGCCGGGAGCCCCTCGGGAAATACCCTGCATCGGCCGTGCGGCCGAGCGCCAGTTCAGCCGATCGATCGGTCCTGGAAGTGCCGACGGGCGCGGGCCATGACGTCGATGCCGAGTTGCAGCAGCACCTCGATCAGGTCGATGGGCACCCAGTTCTCGCGAATCAGCCCGTCCTCGGCACGGTAGAAGTCCATCACGCGCATCGTCACCGCGCGCCCGGTGGCCGGCAGGCCCAGCCAGCCCGCGCCCTCGTGGTGCAGGAAGCGGCTGGGCCAGCCGCCGGTGGCCGAATAAGCGCCGTCGCCGATGCGCACGTAGTGGTTCTTGCCGTCGCGGGCACGGTCCTCGGTGCGCGGCCGCGACAGGCGGTTCGGGAAGGCCGTGCGGAAGGGCAGCTGGTGGACGTCGACAAAGCCGTCCAGGCCGTGCGCCGTGCCGATGCCCGCGGGCCCGTACCAGCCCATGCGCGGGTGCCAGAAGGCCTTCTGCGGCATCTGCAACAGGCCCTCGCGACCACCGCCGCCCTCGTCGTCGTAGGCGCCGAGCGAGGCCTGCATGCGCAGCGTCAGCGCCAGGCTGTCGGCCGAGACGGCCGGGTCGGCCGTCTCCAGCCTCACCCCGTCGGCCGTCATCGGCGCCGGCCAGCGCCCTTCGCGGCCCAGACTGGGCGGCAGGGGCCAGAACCCGGCCTGGCGCAGGAAATCCAGGAGGTCGAACAGCACCGTGCTGCGCACGATGCGGCCGTCCTGGATCTGATGGACCTCGCCATAACGCAGGTAGACCATCGTGCCCGTCGGCGCGATCCCGAGCCAGGGGCGGCGGAAGTTGCCGGCGATGTGGCCCACAGCGCCGACATGGTCCTGCCCGTCGTAGTGACCGGCCACGAGGAGGTCGTCTCGCCGCTCGGCATGGTCCAGCGCGCCGAGCAGCGGCGCCCACACGCGTTGCTCGATGGCCTGCAGGCCGTCCATCTCGTTGAGCGGATGCGAGCCGCGCCAGTGCGCCTGCGGGTGATAGATCGCCGCCAGGCGACGACCCAGGTCGGCGGGGGATGACTCGGCAACGGCGCGCAGAGCCGTCAGGACCTGGCGCTTGTGTTCGGTGTGGACGTGCTGCGGGCTCATGGCGAGGGGCCGGCATCCCGCGGGCCGATCTGGGCCGCAGTCGATGGGCGCCGGATTCTAGGAACGGCAGCCCGGGATCGAGGCCGGGGCAACGGCGCTTCGAAAAGGGCCGGGGCGACGACCACGGGCGCATGGCCAACCGGCGGCGTCGCACAATCGCGGCTCAAGTGATGCCGGCCCCACGCGTGCGTCGCTGCGCACCGCGCACTCGACCGCTCGCCCGCGTCCCCAAACCCTTTTCTTCGAGCACAAGTCGCCATGATCGAGACGATCCGCTACGGCTTCATCGGCTGCGGCATGATGGGTCAGGAACACCTGCGCAACCTCGCCCTCGTGCCGGGCAGCGTGGTCACGCGCATCTTCGAGCCCGACGACGGCATGGCCGCGCGCAGCCTGGAACTGGCAACCGGCGCCCGGCGCGCAGCCAGCCTGGACGAGGTGGTCCAGGCCCAGGACGTCGACGCCCTCGTCATCACGAGCCCCAACTTCCGCCACGCCGAGCAATTGCAGCGCATCGCCGAGTTGCGCGGTCTGCCGGTGCTGCTGGAAAAACCCGCCTGCACCGAGTTGTCGCAGGTGGCCGAGTTGCGCGCCCTGGCCAGCACCTACCCGGCGCCGCTGTGGGTGGCGATGGAATACCGCTACATGCCGCCGATCGCCCGCCTGATCGACGAGATCCGCGTCGGGCGGGCCACCGGGCCACTGGCGATGCTGAGTCTGCGCGAGCACCGCTTCCCCTTCCTGGTCAAGGTCGGCGACTGGAACCGCTTCAACCGCTACACCGGCGGCACCCTGGTGGAGAAGTGCTGCCACTTCTTCGACCTGATGCGCCTGATCGCCGGCTGCGCGCCGGTGCGGGTGTACGCCAGCGGCTCGACGGCCCACAACCACCTGGACGAGCGCTATGCCGACGGCGTGCCCGACATCCTGGACCACGCCTACGTGATCGTCGACTTCGCCTCGGGCCTGCGCGCGATGCTCGAGTTGTGCATGTTCGCCGAAGGCTCCCGCTACCAGGAGGAGATCTCGGCCGTGGGGCCGGCGGGCAAGGTGGAGTGCTTCGTGCCGGGGCCGCAGCGCTTCTGGCCGGCGCACCTGGGCGAGCCGCCGACGCCTCGCCTGATGCTCAGCCCGCGCGACCCCAAGGGTCCGGTGGAACTCGAGGTGCCGGTGGACCCCACGGCGCTGGCCGCGGGGGACCACAACGGCTCCACGCTGGTGCAGCACCAGCGCTTCCGCGCGGCGGTGCTGGGTCGTGGCCCCGTGGAAGTGACGCTGGACGACGGCCTGGACGCGGTGCTGATCGGGCTGGCGGCGCAGGCATCTGCCCGCACCGGCCAGGCCATCGACCTGCGCTCCGGGCCCTATGCCATGGGCGGCAGCGATTCGGCCATCGCCAGCAGGGCCGCCCAATCCTCCACCTGAAGCGCATGCAGGCCGCGTCGCCAGGCGACGCGGAAGGCCGTCTCGCGCTGACGCACCGGCCAGGCCCGGCGGGCCCGCGCCGCCACGTGGCGCAGCCCCACCGGATTGGCCCAGCGGTCGTCGATCGACTGCGTCAGCAGCAGCCCGCGCGGGGCGATCGACGCCAGCAGCACGTCCTGGTCGGCTGGCCAGGCCTGCCCGGCGCTGAGCGATGCCAGGGCATCCCGGGCCAGCCAATGGGGAAAGCGCTGGGCCAGCGCCAGTGGCGTCTCGCTGCCGCGCCCGAGGCGAAGCGACGACGAGGCCCCTGCGGTGCCGCTGTTGTTGGCGGCGGTGAGCCAGATGCGGGCGTCAGTCGCGCCCGCCAGCAGCGCCGCCTTGCCACCGCGCGAGTGCCCGACGACACCGATGCGGCGTGCGTCGATGCCGTCCAACCGGCTGAGCACATCGACGGTGCGCTGCAGGCCCCAGGCCCAGACCGACAGCGCGCCGAAGCGCGCCTGAGGGAATCGATCGAACACCGGGCCCTCGCGCGTGCCGTCGTCGCCGTCGGCCGCGAGCTCGGCGCGATTGAACCAGGCCAGCGCGACGCCTGCCTCGATGAAGGCTGACATCACCTCGACGGGCGGCGGCAGCCAGCAGGCGTCGCCGCTGACAAGTGCCGCCACGGGACCGGGGCCGGGCGGCTGCAGCACCTGCACGGTCCAGGCCACCCAGGCCGGCGCCCCGACCGACACCCGCCAGCTCTGCAGTGCCGCGCCCGGCCAGTG
>CAZFVH010000023.1:0-42060 GCA_964522465.1 uncultured Rubrivivax sp.
GGGCGCGCGTGAAGGCCTCCAGCGCGATCTGGCTGGCCTTGCGCGTGGCCACCGTCTCGGCCTTGGTGTGGGCCGCGACGACCGCGTCCAGCGCCACCTGGTCGAAGGCAGCCGGCAGGTCGCCGCGCATGCGCCGCTCGAGCTCGTCGGCCAGCGCCGGGTGCTCGGCGCGGTAGGCATCCAGGCGCGCCTGCCACCCGGCCCGCGCCGCGGCGCCAGCCGGCCGCGCGTCCCATGCCGCGCGCACGTCCTCGGGGATCACGAAGGGCTCGTGCGGCCAGCCCAGGGCCTCGCGCGTCAGGCGCACCTCCTCGGTGCCCAGGGCCTCGCCGTGCGCCTTGGCGGTGCCGGCACGGTTGGGCGAGCCCTTGCCGATGGTCGTGCGGCAGACGATCAGCACCGGGCGCGACGCCGACTTGGCCTGGGCGATGGCGGCGTCGACGGCGTCGACGTCGTGGCCGTCCACCGGGCCGATCACGTCCCAGCCGCAGGCCTCGAAGCGCCCGCGGGCCTGGTCGACATACCAGGGCTTGACGGGACCGTCGATGCTGATGCCGTTGTCGTCGTACAGCGCCACCAGCTTGTTCAGCTTCCAGGCGCCGGCCAGGGCGATGGCCTCGTGGCTGATGCCCTCCATCAGGCAGCCATCGCCGACGAAGACCCAGGTCCGGTGGTCGACGACGTTGTGGCCCGGACGGTTGAACTCGGCGGCGAGCAGCTTCTCGGCCAGCGCCATGCCCACCGCGTTGGCCAGACCCTGGCCCAGCGGCCCGGTGGTGGTCTCCACCCCGGGCGTGACACCGACCTCGGGGTGGCCGGGCGTCTTGCTGTGCAGTTGCCGGAAGCGCTGGATCTCCTGAATCGGCAGGTCGTAGCCGGCCAGGTGCAGCAGCGCGTAGATCAGCATCGACGCATGCCCATTGGACAGCACGAAGCGGTCGCGGTCGGCCCAGCGCGGCTGGGCCGGGTCGTGGCGCAGGTGTCGGCCCCACAGCGCCACCGCCATCTCCGCCATACCCATCGGGGCGCCGGGGTGTCCGGAATGGGCCTGCTGCACCGCGTCCATCGCCAGGGCGCGGATCGCATCGGCCATGGCGGCCGCTTGGTTTCGGTTCATGTCGTCGATCGGGAAGAAAGTCGTACCGGGCCGCGCCGTGCGGGCGCAGCCGCCGCGCAAATCCCATTGGGAGTTGCAGTTTATCCGGCCCTCTTCGGGCCGCACCGCGCCGCACCGGGGGCGCGCCGGCCGTCATGCCCCCGGGCCTCCATGCCCCGCACGCGCCCGTGCGCCTCCCCGTGCCCCCCGTGCGCCTCCTACACTCGACGGATGACGACCACCGCCATCGTGCTGGCCGCCGGACGCGGCGAGCGCATGCGCCCGCTGACCGACCACACCCCCAAGCCCCTGCTGCAGGTGCGCGGCAAGGCGCTGATCGAGTGGCACCTCGAGGCGCTGGCGCGCGCGGGCGTGCGCGAGGTGGTGGTCAACACCGCGTGGCTGGAAGACCGGTTCCCGGCGGTGCTCGGCAGCGGCGAGCGCTACGGGCTGCGCCTGCACTACTCGATGGAGGGCCGCGAACACGGCGGCGCGCTCGAGACCGCGGGCGGCATCGCCACCGCGCTGCGCTGGCTGGGCGAGTGCTTCTGGGTGGTCTCGGGCGATGTCTTCCTGCCCGGCTTCGCCTTCGATCCGGCGCCGGCGCAGGCTGTGCTCGACGGGCGGCACTGGGCGCACCTGTGGATGGTGCCCAACGCCCCGCACCACCCGCGCGGCGACTTCGTGCTGGGCCCCGACGGTCTGCTGGCATCGGAAGACCCCGCGGCCACCGGCGGCCCCGCGCCGCGGCTGACCTGGGCCAGCGTCGGGCTGTTCCGGCGGGACCTGGTCGAGGGCCTGGCGCCCGGCACGCGCGCACCGCTGAGGCCCTGGCTCGAGCGCGCGATCGGTCTGCGGCGTCTAAGCGGCTCGCGCTGGGACGGCGCGTGGACCGACGTGGGCACGCCCCAGCGATTGGCCGACTTGCAGACGCCGCCGGCCTGACCCACGATATTCATGCCCGCCGCTCGGCTGCCTGGCTACCCGGCTGCATGGCTGCATGGCTGCATGGCCGCCGGCCTACCCGGCCACCTGCCTGCCCGCCTGCCTGACGCTCCCGCTCGTCGAGGCGTCAACGCCACCGCCGGCATGAGGCGACGCAAGCGGTCCTGGCGCTGACGGGCATACGCTGCCTGTCAACGTTGACGGACCGAAGGAGTCGATCATGAGACATCGCAGGGCATGGATACAGTGGGCGGCCGCCGTCGGTGCAGGCGCTTTCATCGGCGTGTCGTCCTGGGCGCAGGGCGGCGCCGGCCCCGGACCCGGACCGGGCGCAGGCGGCGGCACCGGCCCGGGGCCCGGCCCGCGCCCGCCCGCTGGCGCCGAGCCCCCTTCGCCGCCGGCCCCGCGCAGCGGCATGCGCTGGGGCGAGGACGACACACCCGGCTGGTCGATGATGAGCGAGCGTGAGCGCGCCGAGCATCAGGAGCGCATGCGCGAGATGAAGACGCGCCAGGAGTGTCTGGCTTACATGGAAAAGCACCGTGAAGAGATGGCCGAGCGCGCGCGCGAGCAAGGCCGCCAGGCCCTGCGCCAGACGCGCCGAGATGCCTGCGCGGGCTTGCCCTCGCGATGAGAGCGGGTGGGCCTTGCCGCTAGCATCCGCCATACGGCGGCACGGTGCCGCCCGACCCGAAGGAGGATCCCACCGATGACGACACCGCCGATCGACAAGCCCGTGCGCCGCCAGGGCCGTACGGCTCTCGCCACTGCCTGCGCCGCGCTGTGGCTGCTGGCCGCCGCCGGCCAGGCCCAGGCCGAAGACGGCACCTTCGCGATGAAGATGCTGACCCCGGAAACGGCGCTCAAGGCGGCGCAGACCGCGCTGGCCGACTGCCGCAAGGCGGGTTATCAGGTCGGCGTGGCCGTGGTCGACCGCATGGGGGTGCCCCAGGTGCTGCTGCGCGATCGCTTCGCGGGCGCCCACACGGTGGAGGTTGCCATCCGCAAGGCGTGGTCGGCCGCGAGCTTTCGCATCCCGACCACCGATCTGGCCAACGAGACCCAGGCTGGCAAGCCGATGAGCGGCATCCGCGGCGCCTCGCAGGTGCTGCCGCTGGGCGGCGGCCTGCCCATCGACGGCGCGGGCAGCACCTATGGCGGCATCGGCGTGTCGGGCGCGCCCGGCGGCGAAGCCGACGAGGCCTGTGCCCGCGCAGGGATACAGGCCATCGCCGACGCGATCGAGTTCTGATCGGGTTCGCGCGCCCGGGGCGCGCTGCGGGCGGGTTTCGGGTTTCGTCAGGCTTGCGCGGCGCCCAACGTCTTCCACGCCTCGGTCTGGGTGGCAAAGACGCTCCCCGACAGGCCCGACAGGGCTCCGGCCGCGGCCAGCCGGTCGCGCAGCGGGCCCTTGAGCTCCGACAGGTGCAGCTTCAAGCCGCGCGCCTGCAGGTCGCGATCGAGTTGCTGCAGGCCCTCCAGGCCGCTGAGGTCGATGTCGTTGACACCCGACATCATCAGCACCAGATGCTGCAGGCCCGGCCTTGCCGTCGCCTCGGCGGACAGCGTCTCCGACAGCCAGCGCGAGTTCGTGAACAGCAGGCTCTCGTCGATGCGCACCGTCATCACCGCCGGCAGCGTCTCGACGCGGAAGCGCTTGACGTTGCGGTAGACCTCACTGCCCGGCACGCGGCCGACCTCGGCCCAGTGCGGGCGCGCCGTGCGTTGCAGCAGCAGAGCCACCGAGGCCAGCACGCCGACCAGCAGCGCCTCGTCGACGCCGGCCAGCACCGTCAACGCGGCCACGCCCGTCATCAGGAAGAACTCCGGGCGCGACCAGCGCCAGGCCTCGGCGAAGGGGTGGGTGTCGACGAGCGACAGCACGGCCACGACGATGGTGGCCGCCAGCACGGCCTTGGGCAGGTAGCCCAGCGCGTCGCCCAGCAGCAGGATGGCCACGCCGAGGAACAGCGCCGTCCACACCCCGGCCATGCGGGTGCGTGCGCCGGCGTCGAAATTGACGATGCTGCGGGCGAAGCCGCCGGTCACCGGCATGGCCCCCGACACACCCGCCACCGCGTTGGCCGCCGCCAAGCCCATCAGCTCGCGCCGCGGCTGCACCTTCTCGCCGCGCCGCGCGCCCAGCGCCTCGGCCACGGCCAGGCTCTCGACATAGGCCACCAGGCCCAGCAGCGCCGCGGGCCCGACCAGCGCCAGCCACAGGCCCGCCGGCGCCTGCCAGATCGGCGGGAAGCTCAGCCCCTCACCCAGGCTGACGCGCCCGGCCAGCGCGACGCCCTGGACCGCGCCGGGCCACCCCGCCACCAGGGCGATGGCCAGCACGACGACGAACATCGGCGCCATGCGTGCGACGAGTTGCGCGGGGCGCGCCGGCAGGCCCACGGCTCGCAGCGTCGCCAGGCCCTTCTTGCGCAGCAGCCACAGCAGGCCCAGCGCGCCCAGCCCGACCGCCGCAGTGGCCGGATGGGGCAGGACCTCGGGCGCGCGCGCCAGGCTCGCCACCAGTTCGGTCAGCGTGCTGCCCTTGGCGGCGACCCCCAGCAGCGCGGGTAACTGGCCGATCGCGATCACGATGGACGCGCCGGTGATGAAGCCGTGCAGCACGGGCGCGCTCAGCAGCGCGGCGAAGACCTCCAGCCGCAGCAGCATCGCCCCGAGGAAGACCGCGGCGATCTCCACGGCCAGGACCATGGCCGCCAGGTGCGCCGTCACGCCGTGGGCCTGCGCCGCCGGCACCACCGCCTGCGCCGTCATCATCGACAACACCGCCACGGGCCCCACCGCCAGCGTCGTGCTCGAGCCGAAGGCGGCGTAGGCGACGATGGGCAGCAGGCTGGCCATGACCCCCACCACCGGCGGCAGGCCCGCCAGCAGCGCATAGGCCAGGCTCTGCGGCACCAGCAGGATGGTGACGATCAGTGCCGCGACGAGGTCGTCGCTCAACGCGGTCTGGCGGTATCGGGCCCAGTTGGCTGTCATCGGCGCGCTCCGGCGATCACAGCGCGTTCAGCGGGATCTTCAGGTAGCGCACGCCGTTGTCCTCGGGCGGCGGCAGGTGGCCGCCGCGCGCGTTGACCTGTACCGCCGGCAGGATCAGCGTGGGCATGTCGAGCGTGCGGTCGCGGGCCGTGCGCATGGCGACGAAGGCGTCTTCGCTGATGCCCTCGCGCACATGAACGTTGCCGGTGCGCTCCTCGGCCACGGTGGTGTCCCAACGCGCCTCCCGCCCGCCAGGCAGGTAGTCGTGGCACAGGTGCAGCCGGACGTGATCCCCCAGCGCCAGCAACTTGTGGATCGAGCGGTACAGCGTGCGTGCGTCGCCTCCGGGGAAGTCGCAGCGCGCGGTGCCGTAGTCGGGCATGAAGATCGTGTCGCCGACGAAGGCGTCGTCGCCGATCAGGTAGGTCACGCAGGCGGGCGTGTGGCCGGGCGTGTGCATCACGCGGGCCTGCAATTCGCCGATGGCGAAGGTCTCGCCGTCGCGGAACAGGTGGTCGAAGCCGGCGCCGCTGTGGCCGATGTCGGCGGCATTGAAGATCTTGCTGAACACGCCCTGCACCTGGCGGATGTGCTCGCCGATGGCGATGCGCCCGCCGAGTTGCCCCTTGAGATAGGGGGCGGCGGAGAAGTGATCGGCGTGGGCGTGCGTCTCGAGGTGCCAGTCCACGGTCAGGCCGGCCTCGCGCACGTAGGCGATGACCTGGTCGGCGGTCTTGGTCGAGGTACGGCCCGACTTCGGGTCGTAGTCGAGCACGCTGTCGACGATGGCCGCGTGCCGCGTCGCCGGATCGGACACGACGTGGGTGACGGTGTACGTGGCCGGGTCGAAGAAGGATCGGATCGTGGCAGGGTTCATCGGGGGTCTCCGCGGTGGGGTTGCCGGTCGTGCGGCCCGTGGGCCGAACATCAGTGGTCGACAATATAGCAGATAATGTTATATTTTGGAATATACTGATCGCAGTCCTCGACGGATCCAGGGCCTGCCGGCTCGGATCCACCCCCCCAACAAACTGGATGGAGCGCACCCCCGATGACCGCCCACGCCACCGCCGAAGTCGAAGCACCTGTGGAGGCCGCGATGCCGAGCCTGATCGGTGCGTCCGTCGCGCACTGCGGCGACGTGGCCGGCCTGCAGGCCGCGGCCGTACAGGCGGTCGGGCTGCTGCGCTCGCTGGCCAATCCCGAGCGCCTGATCCTGATGTGCGCGCTGGCCGAGGGCGAGCGTTGCGTGATGGAGCTGTCGCAGGCCACCGGCATCCAACAGCCGACGCTGTCGCAGCAACTCGGCGTGCTGCGCGACGAGGGCTTGGTATCCACCCGCCGCGCAGGCAAGTTCGTCTACTACCAGGTGGATTCGCCCGCGGCGCTGGAACTGCTGGCGCTGCTCCACCGCCTGTACTGCGCACCCTCAGCGAGCGAGGTCCGCAGCCTGAGAGGCTAGCGTGACCCGCAGCCGCCGTCGGACGCTGCGGCTCCCCGACGGGCCGCCGGCGGCAAACGAAACCACCGAAACAGCCGAAACGACCCCTCCCGACCTTCCCGACCCGTGAACCTGCCTGAAAACCTGACCTGAAACGGAGACCTCGAATGAACATCGACTGGAATGCCTTCACCCCCTGGGCCTCGCTGGGCGGCGGCCTGCTGATCGGCCTGGCCTCGGCCCTGTACCTGCTGGGCAACGGGCGCGTGGCCGGTATCGCCGGCATCGTGTCGAGCCCTCTGCGGGCCGCGCTCAGCGGCGCGTCCTTCACGCCGGAGCGCTCGCGACTGTTGTTCATCGTCGGTCTGCTGGTGGCGCCCTGGGCGTGGCAGCTGTTCGCGCCGATGCCGGCGGCCACGCTCGACGTGGGCTGGCCGACGCTGCTGCTGGCCGGGCTGCTGGTGGGCATCGGCGTGCGCATGGGCAATGGCTGCACCAGCGGCCACGGCGTGTGCGGCCTGAGCCGCTTCTCGGGGCGCTCGCTGGCCAACGTGCTGGCCTTCATGGGCGCCGGCTTCGCCACCGTGTTCCTGATCCGCCACGTGCTGGCCTGACCGGCCCGCGGTCTGTTCCCCGACATCCTGCAACCCGACACACCCGATCTCGACGGAGACCCTTCCCATGCGTGACGTTTTTTCAATCGCCAGCGGCCTCATCTTCGGCCTGGGCCTGATCCTGGGGGGCATGAGCGACCCGGCCAAGGTCAAGGCCTTCCTCGACCTCTTCGGCAACTGGGACCCGAGCCTGGCCTTCGTGATGGGCGGCGCCATCGCGGTGGGCGTGTTCGCCTTCGCCGCCGGCAAGAAGCGCGAAACCTCCTGGACCGGTGAGCGGATGGAGATCCCCACCAGCAAGGTCATCGATGCGCGGCTGATCGTCGGCGGGCTGCTGTTCGGCGCGGGCTGGGGCATCGGCGGCTTCTGCCCGGGCCCGGCCCTGGTGGCGCTGGGCAGCGGCCTGCTGCCGGCGGCGGCCTTCGTCGCCGCCATGCTGGTGGGCATGGTGGTCCACGACCGCTTCCTGGCCAAGCGCTGACGCAAACCCCGGTCGGCGCGACCGGGAGGGCAGGAGACACCACACCGGCCTGCAGCCGGCGTGGGCAGCGGCTGCCTCAGCCCTGCGGCGCTGCGCGCTCGGCGCTGATACGCCGGGCCAGGCCGTGGCGGAAACGGCGTGCCGCCTCGTCCAGAAGCAGCCCGGTGGTCGGCGTCGTCCGGCGCTTCATGCCGCGGTGCACGGCCTCGAGGACGGCGCGGTCTTCCTCGAAGGCCAGGCGCGCGCCGGCGGCGATGCGCTCGGTCAGGGCCGCATCGGCGATGTCGGTGTTGCGATGCTGGATCCAGAAATACACCGAATGGTCTTCATCCACCGGCGTGATGAAGTGGTACGAGGCCATGCGGTAGACCAGCGGGTCGTCGCGCAACGTCGGCCCGCCCTGTCCCGCCGGCGCAAACACGGTGCGGTTGATGCCCACGGCGGGATAGCGCATCTCGTAGTGCTGCAGCCGGTCGGCGTGCCCCGGGAACTTCACCAGCGGCGCGTAGAACGGCGGCGGCGGCTGGTCCAGCATCCAGCGGCTGCACAAGATGCCCTCCGGCAGCTCGTCGATGCGCATCGGCGTGCGGTCGGTGCCGGCGCCGCCGAAGGAACTGCGGTGCACCCAGGCCACGTGCGAGGGATCGAGCAGGTTGTCGACCAGCCACAGATAGTGGCAGGCCACCGGCATGCGCTCGCCTTGCGTGATGTGCCAGCCCGGGTCGTCGTGGCGCTCCAGGTCGATCAAGGCCTCTTCGCGCGCAAGCGCCGGATCGCCCATCCAGACGAACAGCAGCCCGTAGCGGTCCCGCGCGGGATAGCTGCGCACCCGCGCCCGCGGCGGGATGCGCTCCTGCGTGGCCGCGTCGATGCATCGGCCGCTGCAGTCGAAGGTCAGGCCGTGGTAGCCGCACTCGATGGCATCGCCCTTGACGCGCCCCATCGACAGCGGCAGCTTGCGGTGCGGACAGGCGTCCTCCAGTGCGACGGCCGCACCGGCGGCCGTGCGGTAGAGCACCACGTCCTGGCCGAGCAGGCGCCGCGCCACGGGCTCGCGACCGACTTCGCGCGACAGGGCGGCCGCATACCACGCGTTGTGGAGGTAGACGCCCGGATCTTGCAGGTCAAGCCCCGCACCTGCCGCGACCGCGGCCCCGTCCGCAGACGTGCCCGCGCCGGATGCCGACACCGGCGCCCTATCCGTCATTTCCACTGCATCCATCACTTCCGACATCGGCCACACACCTTCAAAGGCACGCCGGTTGCACAGGTCGTCTGCCGCGACATCGCTGGCGACCACGACGGCGAACCGGCCTGGAGGGGCGGTCTTGCAGACGACATCAGGCTCCCGACCGGGAACGTTGATGGTAGCGGATGCGGCGAGACGCTCGGCGCGATGAAACGCCGGCGCGTCAGCCAGAAACGCCTGACGGGTCGTCGTCGGGCGGAGATCATGGCCGACCGGCCCCGTCAGGGTCGCCCCTCGATCGGACCTCAGCCGCGCAGTTGCCTTGCGAACAAGGCCAGCGTGCGGTCCCACGACAGTTTCGCGGCGGCCTCGGCGTAGCGCGGCGTGGAGTCGTTGTGGAAGCCGTGCTGCGTGCCCGGATAGACGTGCGCCTCGTGCGGCACCCCAGCGGCGGTGAGTGCCGCCTCGAAGTCGGCGCGCATCGCGTTGATGCGGGGATCGTTCTCGGCGTAGTGCGCCACCACTGGCGCCTTGATACGCGGCACGGCGGCCGTGGGCGCCGCGGCGCCGTAGTAAGGGACGGCGGCGTGCAGGTCGCCGCCCATCTCGGTGGCGAGCCAGTTGACCGTGCCGCCGCCCCAGCAGAAGCCGACGGCGCCGAGTTTTCCGCTGGACAGCGGGTGCACCTGGACGAAACGCGCGCTGTTGAGCATGTCCACCCGCAGGCGGGGTTGATCCAGCTTGGCCTGCAGCGTGCGACCGTCGTCGTCGTTGCCGGGGTAGCCGCCCAGCGGCGCCAAGCCATCCGGTGCCAGCGCGAGGTAGCCCACCGTCGCCAGGCGACGCGCCACATCCTCGATGTAGGGGTTCAGGCCGCGGTTCTCGTGGATGACCAGCACGGCGGGGAACGGCCCCGTGCCCGTCGGCTGCACCAGGTAGCCGCGCATCTGGGTACCGTTGCCACCGGGCGAGGGATAGCTGACGTACTGCGCCTTGATGCGCGTGTCGGTGAAGGAGATCGTCTGCGCGGCCGCATAGTCCGGCAACAGCGCCTGCGCCATCGCCAGCCCGCCGGCGGTGACGAGCGCGGCGCGCGACAGGAAGGTGCGCCGATCGATCTGGCCGTGGCAGTACTCGTCGTACAGATCGAAGACGCGTTGGTCGATGTCGGCCTGGGTGTGGCCGGTCGTGGGAAGGAGCGACATGTCCGGGCCTCCGTGGGGCAATGGCTACGGTTCAATGTAGCGTCGGCGCTGCGGCCGCGCCGCGCGCCCATGCATGGCCCAGTGCGCCGGGCGGAGATGCCGGGCTGGGCTACCCCGCCACCACCCGGGCGCGCTCGCGCCAGATCGTGTAGAGCCCGGCCCCGACGACGAAGGCCGCGCCCCACCAGACGTGAGGCCCCGGCCACTCACGCCAGAACAGCCAGCCGAAGATCGCCGCCCACAGCAGTTCGGTGTAGTGGAAGGGCGCGACCACCCCCACCGGCGCCAGGCGGAAGGCACGGAAGGTGCAGCGCTGCCCGAGCAGCAAGAGCACCGCCATGGTCGCGATCAGCGGCCACTGGCTGGCCCCCAGTTCGATCGGGACGAAGAACAGCCCGACCACGCCGGCCAGCCCCATCGTCAGGTTCTGCCACACCATCATCGACAGGTCGGTCTCGGTGGGCGACATCCAGCGCACGCAGGTCATCGATGCCGCGTAGAAGATCGATGCGACCAGCGCCAGCCAGGCCCCGAGACCCAGATCGCCATCCATCGCCTCGGGCCCGACGATGAGCGTGACGCCGACGAAGCCCGCCGCCAGCGCGCCCCAGCGGTGCGCACCGACGCGTTCCTTGAGCACCGGCACCGACAGCAGCGTCATGAACAGCGGCGCGGCGAAGCAGATCGCGATCACGGTGGCCAGCGGCAGCAGCCGCAGGGTCTGGAAGAAGGCATACATCGAGCACACCGCCAGCAGCCCGCGCAACAGGTGGGCCCACGGCCGGCGCGTGCGCAGCGCCGCCCACCCGCCGCTTCGCGCCACCCACGGTGCGAGCAGCGCCAGCACCACGGCCGAGCGGCTGGCGATCAGCACCGGGATGGACATCTGCCCGACCGCGTGCTTGGACAGCGCGTCCATCACGGACAGCAGGAACACCCCACCAGCCATCCAGGCGATGCCCTGCAGCGGGTGGTCGGCGCGCACCGCGGTGGGGGATGAAGGAACGGTCATGGGTGGAGTGCTGCGGGCTCGGTGACGGAAACAGGGGGGGCTCAGGACCGATGTCAATCGACCACCGGCCACTTCGGGTTGTGCACGACCTCCCAGAGGTGGCCGTCGGGGTCGCGGAAGCACGCACCGAAGCCGCCCCAGAACGTCGGCTGCGGCGGCTTGACCTCGCGCGCCCCGGCCGCCACGGCCCGCATCATCACTTCCCGCACGGCCTCAGGGCTGCCGACGTTGTGCGCCAGCATCACGCCGCTGGTGCTGCCGTCGCCCGGGTCGACACCGGTGTCGGCACGCAGGCTGGCGCGAGGCCACAGGGCCAGCTTGACGCCGCCTTCCATCTCGAAGAACACGCAGGCGCCGATCGCGTACTGCGTGCCGACGATGCCCGCCGTCGGCAGACCGAGCCCGTCGCGGTAGAAGGCCAGCGCGCGATCGAGGTCGTCGACCGCCAGCGTGACCACGCTCAGGCGCGGCTTCATCCGGCCGACTCGGTCGGCGCCGACGGCTTGACCGCCAGACGCTCGCGCAGCTTGCGCAGGCGCTCCCGCGGGTCCTCACGGGCCACGCCCTCGCCCAGCTTCATCTCGGCGATGAACCGGCTGGGCACCCCCGCCACCGTCTCACGGCCCCGCTTGCGTCGGCGCAGCGTGCTCACCGCCAGCGTGGTGCGCGCGCGGGTGATGCCCACGTACATCAGGCGGCGCTCCTCCTGCAGGCGCTCGGGCGTCATGTCCTCGTCGCCGCTCTTGAAGGGCAGCAGGCCCTCGTTGACGCCGGCCAGCACCACGTGCGGCCACTCCAGGCCCTTGGCCGCGTGCAGCGTCGACAGCGTCACCACGTCCTGGTCGTCGCCGCGCTCGGCCAGGCTGATGATGACGCTGATGGTCTGCGCCACCTGCAGCACGCTCTGGCGCTCGGTCTCGAAGGTGCCGCCTTCCTGCGTCAGTTCGCCGCCGCAGCGGCGCGCGATCCAGTCGACGAAGTCCAGCACGTTGCTCCAGCGCGCCGTGGCGAGCTTCTCGCTCTCCTCAGTGTCGTGCAGGTGCTGCTCGTAGCCGATGGCCTTCAGCCAGCCCAGCAACAAGGCACGCGCGTCCTCGGCGCCCGTGGTCTGGCGCGCACGGTGCTCCAGATCGTTGACCTCGCGCCCGAAGTCGTGCAGCGCCTGCAGCGCCTTGGGTTTGAGCTTCGTCGCCAGGCCGGGCGAGAACAGGGCCTCGAAGAGGCTGGTCTTCCACTGGCCCGCGTACTCGCCCAGCGCGCCGAGCGTGGTGTGGCCGATGCCGCGCTTGGGGGTGCTGACCGCACGCAGGAAGGCCGGGTCGTCGTCCTGGTTGACGAGCAGGCGCAGCCAGCCGCAGAGGTCCTTGATCTCCGTGCGATCGAAGAAGCTCTGCCCACCCGAGACCTTGTACGGGATCTGCGCCGCGCGCAGCTTCTGCTCGAACACGCGCGCCTGGTGATTGGCGCGGTAGAGGATGGCGAAGTCGCTGAACTTCACCGCGCCGCCGCGTGCGCGCAGGGCCTGGATGCGCGCCACCGCGCGCTCGGCCTCGTGCTCCTCGCCGTCGCACTCCACCAGTTGCACCGGCTCGCCCTCGCCGAACTCGCTCCACAGCGTCTTCTCGAAGAGCTTGGGGTTGTGCGCGATCACGTGGTTGGCCGCACGCAGGATGGCGCCGGTGGAGCGGTAGTTCTGCTCCAGCGGGATGACCTTCAGTCGGGGGTAGTCCTGCGGCAGGCGCTTGAGGTTGTCGATGGTCGCGCCGCGCCAGCCGTAGATGCTCTGGTCGTCGTCGCCGACCGCCGTGAAGGGCGTGTGCGGGCCCACCAACGCCTTCAGCAGCTCGTACTGCACGGCATTGGTGTCCTGGTACTCGTCCACCAGCACGTGGGCGAAGGCGGCCTGCCATTTCCCGCGCGCCTCGGCGTCCCGCGTCAGCAGCTTCAGCGGCAGGCCGATCAGGTCGTCGAAGTCCACCGCCTGGTAGGCGTTCAGGCGCTCCTCGTAGCGCTGCATCACGACGGCCGCGGTGCGCTCGAGCTCATCGCCGGCGGCAGCGGCGGCGGCGGCCTGCGCGGCGTCAAGCCCCTGGTTCTTCCACAGGCTGATGGCCCACTGCCAACTGCGCGCGAGCTTGGCGTCGGTGGTGCCGCCGGCCTCGCGCAGCACACCCAGCACGTCGTCGCTGTCGAGGATGGAGAAGTTCTCCTTCAGACCCAGACGCGGCCCGTCCTCGCGCAGCATGCGCACGCCCAGCGAATGGAAGGTGCTGACGACCAGCTCGCGCGCCGCGCGCGCGCCCACAAGCGCCTTGGCGCGGTCACGCATCTCGGCCGCGGCCTTGTTGGTGAAGGTGATGGCCGCGATCTGGCGCGGCTCCAGCCCGGTCTGCAGCAGCTTGCCGATCTTGTGCACGATCACACGCGTCTTGCCCGAACCGGCGCCGGCCAGCACGAGGCAAGGGCCGTTGAGGTGGTGCACGGCCTGCAGCTGCGCGGGGTTCAGGGTTTCGGCCATGGGGGGGTGGATGATAGCCAGTGGGGGGTGATGGACGCGGCCCCAGCCACGCGCGCCAGGACGTCGAGCCACAATCCGCGGCCCATGCGCACCCATCCCACTCCCTCCCCCCGCCCCGTGCTGATCGCCGGCGGCGGCATCGGCGGCCTGGCCGTCGCGCTGACGCTGGCGCAGATCGGCGTGCCCTGCCGCGTGCTCGAGGCGGTGCAGACGCTGGCGCCGCTGGGCGTGGGCATCAACCTGCAGCCCAGCGCGGTGCGCGAGCTCTTCGACCTGGGCTTCGACGAGGCCGCGCTCGGCGCCATCGGCGTGGCCACGCGCGAGTGGGCACTGGTGGGCCGCAACGGCAACGACATCTACGCCGAGCCGCGCGGGCGCCTGGCGGGCTACCGCTGGCCGCAGTACTCGGTGCACCGCGGCCGGCTGCAGATGATGCTGCTGGACGCCGTGCTTGCCCGCCTGGGGCCGGACGCCGTGCTCACCGGCCACCGCGTCACCGGCTACCGGCAGGACGCCGACGGCGTGACCGCGCTCGTGGAGCGGCGCGACGGCAGCCGCGCCGAGATCGCCGGCTCGCTGCTCGTCGCCGCCGACGGCCTGCACTCCCCGGTGCGCGCGCAGATGCACCCGCAGCAGCCGCCGGTGCACTGGGGTGGGGCCATCCTGTGGCGCGGCACGACGCCGGGCGTGCCGGCGCGCAGTGGCGCCTCCTTCGTCGGCCTGGGCTCGGCACGGCACCGCGTGGTGTTCTACCCGATCACGCCGCCGGACCCGGCCACGGGCCTGGCGACGATCAACTGGATCGCCGAGATCACCGTCGACACCGCCGAGGGCTGGACGCGCGGCGACTGGAACCGCAGTGTGCCGGTGGAGGACATCGTCGGCCACTTCGAGGGCTGGAACGTCGGCTGGCTCGACGTGCCGGCGATGCTGCGCGGCGCGCGGGAGATCTTCGAATACCCGATGATCGACCGCGACCCGGTGCCCACCTGGGTCGATGGCCGCGTGGCGCTGCTGGGCGACGCGGCGCACGTGATGTACCCCACCGGCTCGCACGGCGCCACCCAGGCCATCGTCGACGCGCGCGTGCTCGGCGCGTGCCTCGTCGAGCACGGCCTCGGCCCACAGGCGCTCCAGGCCTACGACGCCCGCCTGTGCGCCCCCGTCTCGGCCCTGGTGCTGCGCAACCGCGGCGCCGGGCCCTTCGGCCTGCTGAACCTGGTGGACGAGCGCTGCGGTGGGGTCTTCGACGACATCGACGAGGTCATCCCCCCGGCCGAGCGCGAGGCCTTCATGGGCGCCTACAAGAAGGCCGCCGGCCTGGCCATCGAGGCGCTGAATGCGGCGCCGGCGACGATCGCAGCGGGAGCACGGGTGCGGCTGGCGTAAGGCGGCGGCATGCGAGGCGCGCGCGCACGCGGACACGGGCCGCGGGTGCCCGCGGGGACCCCACACCGGTCGAAGACCACCCAGGCATCGATCGCCGGCAGCGCCAGGGCCGCCGCGTGAGGCCGGTGTCGCAGCGCCCTGTCGGGGTCGAGATTCACCCGTCCTTCATGGAGGAAGCCAGGCGTTTCAGGAACGGGCCCAGCAGGTAGTTGAGCAAGGTCTGCTCCCCCGTCTTGACGATGATGTCGGCGGGCATGCCGGGCTGGAGGACCCGGCCGCCGAGCGATCGCAGGCCCTCGTCGGTGATCTTCAACAGGGCGAGGTAGTGGGGCTCGTCGTGGTGTCGGGGATCGATGATCAGGTCGCCGGACACCGACATCACCTTCCCCTCGACCACGAGTTGGGGCGTGTTCGCGAATGCATGGAACCGCACATCGGCCAGCAGGCCCGGCTGGAGGCGGTCGATCAATGTCGGCTTCACCCTGGCCTCCAGCAGCAGCGGCACACCCGCGGGCACGATGTCGGCAAGCTTCTGGCCGGCGGTGACAACACCGCCGACGGTTTGCATCTGCAAACCCACCACCTGGCCTGAAGCCGGTGCACGGATGATGGTGCGGTCGAGCTCGTCCTGCGCCGCACTGAAGCGTTCGGAGCCCGCCTGCACACCTTTGGAGGTCTCGGCCATCTGGGCCTCGATCTCCATGCGGTATCCCTGTTGGCGGGCCACCGCTCGGACCTTGAATTCCGAGATGGCCTGTCGCGCCCTGGCCATGTTGCCCAATTGCTCCTGGATCTGCCCGTTCGCCTCGGAGACGGACCGCTCCAGATCGCGCGCCCGACTGCGCGGCAGGTAGCCGTCCTTCACCAGCGCCTGCGTCGACCTGAGCTCGTCCTCGAGCAATGCCAGTTCGGCCCGCCGACTGTCGGCCATGCTGGCATACGCGCGAAGTTGTTCCTCCTGCCCGCGCCTGCCTTCTTCGATCACCTGCAGATCGGCCTGCAAGGCGACCCGGCGGGACCGGAACAACTGCTCCTGCGTGAGGATCAGTTGCTGGATCTGCGGATCCGCGCTCGACCCCGTCAACTCCGCGGGGAAGTCGATCCGGACGGCCCCCGCCAGCTCGGCCGCCAGGCGCGCCTTGACGGCCAGGCCACCCAGGTAGTCCTGGCGCACACCCTCGAAGTTGGCCTTGCTGGTCGACGCCTCCAAGCGGAACATGGGCTGCCCCTCCTCGACCATGCCGCCTTCACGGACGAACACCTCCTTGACGATGCCGCCCGTCAGGTGCTGTACCGCCTTGAGCCTGGTTTCGACCGACACGCGCCCCACGGTGGGCACGCCCCTGTCCAGCGGCGCCAGCGCGGCCCAGGCCAGGAACCCACCCAGACCCAGCAGCAGGATCCACAAGCCCCTGTGCGCGGCCTGTCCGGCGTCGGCGGGCGGCGCCAGTTGCGCGGTGTGCAGATTCAACTCCTGCGCCATGGCAGGCATCAGGGTCACGGTCGAGTCGATCGTGACCAGCGCCTGCGGCCCCGGATCTCCCCGGTGCCGATTCCAGGGTGTCAGCCAGTTCATGGGCAGCTCCTTGCGATCTCAGGTATCCGGGCCCTGCGCCCCCGCCCGAAGGGATCGATCCCGGCGGTCATCGTCGTCGAGCATCGCGGGCGGACACGTGACGACGTCGCCATCGGCTGCGCGGAGCTCGTCGATGCGGCCCGCAAAGTGGACCCGTCCCCGGTTCAGGATCACCACCCGGTCGGTCAGGCTCAGCAGCCGTCTTTCGTGCGTCACCAGCACCACCGTGGCACCGCGTCGACGCAGCCCCTGCAAGGCCTGCACCAAGGCTGCCTCTCCCACGTCGTCGAGGTTGGCGTTGGGCTCGTCCAGCACCACGAGCATCGGGTCGCCATAGAGTGCCCGAGCCAATCCGATCCGTTGCCGCAAACCGCCGGCGAGGCGGCTCCCACGCTCGCCCACCGGCGTGTCGTAGCCCTTGGGGAACCGCAGGATCACCTCGTGCAAGCCCGCCGCCTTGGCCGCGCCAACCACCCGGATCGGATCGATCAAGCCGAAGCGGGCGATGTTCTCGGCAAAGGTGCCTTCCATCAACTCCACGTCCTGGGGCAGATAGCCCAGGGCCGGACCGAGATCCTCCCTGCTCCAAGCCGCCAAAGGCTGGTCGTCCAGGCTCACGGCGCCCGTGACGAAGGGCCAGATGCCCAACATCACGCGGGCCAGCGTGCTCTTGCCCGCGCCGGAGGGCCCGAGCACCGTGGTGACGGTGCCCGGTTCGAAGGTCAAGGTGACGTCCTGAAGGAGGTGGATCCGGCCCGGGCCGGGGGCCTGCGCGTTGACCTTGTCCAGGGCGAGCCGTCCTTGCGCCGGCGCGCGCGACGTCGCAGGGACGGTCGCCCGATGATGGGTGAGCAGCGCCTCGATCCGCTCCATTGCCCGTCTGGCGGCGCCGAGTCCCCGCCAGCTGGCCAGCATGGACTCGACAGGCGTCAGCGCACGCAGGACCAGCATGTAGACCGCCAGCATGCCTCCGCCACTGAGTTCACCCAGGGTCACCAGCCAAGCCGCCATCGCCACCGCGCCGGTGTGCAGGAGGTGGCGACCATAACCGTTCAGCGCCTCGTTGAAGTGGGCCCGCTCGGCCGCTGCAGCGCGCGCCTTCAGCCAGGCACCGTGCCGCTGCAACCACCGGTAGCACAGCTGCGCGAACATGCCCATGGCCTCCACCACCTCCACGTTCTGCAGCTTGTGGTCGGTGAACACCCGTTGGGCGGTCTCCGTCCGGACCACCAGGTCCGACGCCGCGCGTTCGCGACGCTGGCTCCACAGTGTCAGCAGCGCGTGCAGCACCGCCAGCACCAGGCAACCGACACCCAGCATCGGGTGCAGGGCGAACAACACGGCCAGGTACAGCAGCGCCCAAGGCAGGTCGAAGAAGGCGACGATCGCGTGGCCGGTGAGGAACTGCCGCACCAGCGTCAGGTCTGCGAGCGCGCGCGCGGGCTCGGGCTCGGTCTGCGCCAGCCTCGCCCGGAAGGCACTGTCGAACAGCGGCGCCGCCAGGTCGGTGTCGAGCCGGGTGCTGATGCGGGCCAGGACCCGGCTGCGGCTCCACTCCGCCACGGACACCATGCAGAACATCAACACCGCCGTCAGCGTGAGGAACAGCAACGTCATCTCGTTGCGGCTCACCAGCACGTTGTCGGTGATGTGCATGATGAACAGCGCCGGCACCAACATGAGCACGTTGGTCACCAGGCTGAAGATGCCGACCGCCACGAACTCGCCCCGGTGGGACTGCACCGCCTGGCCGAGGATGCTGCGGGCGGCATTCATGTGGATGCCGCCCCCTTCTGAGAGCCGACCAGGGCCTGGCGGACACTGGCGAGCACCTGCTCGGGCGCACCGAAGGCCTGCTGCACGCCCTCCTGCAGCCACAACATGCGGTCGGCGATCTGCAGGATGCCGGGGCGGTGCGTCACCACCACCACCGTCGTACCGTTGTCCCTGAGCGAGTTCAGCGTGTCGAGCAGGGCGCGCTCGCCAGCTTCGTCAAGACTGGCGTTGGGTTCGTCGAGGACGACGAAGCGGGGATGGCCGTAGAGCGCGCGGGCCAGGGCAACGCGTTGTCGTTGCCCGCCTGACAGGAAGGCCCCACCGGCCCCCACCGGCGTGGCATAACCCGCGGGGAGGGCGCAGACGATGTCGTGGATACCCACCGCGCGCGCCGCGGCCTCCACCAGGACAGGGTCCGGCTCGGCAAACCGGGCGATGTTCTCGGCCACGCTGCCCTCGATCAGGTCCACCGTCTGACCCAGGTAGCCGACGTGAGGCCCCAACTCGGCCTTGTCCCAGCTGTGGACATCCACGCCATCCAGACGCACCTTGCCCTGCATCGCGGGCCACAAGCCGATCAACAGCCGCGCCAGCGTGCTCTTGCCGGCACCGGACCGGCCCATCACGACGAGGAGTTGCCCGGGCTGGAGCTCGAAGGCCACGCCGCGAAGGATGGGGGACCCACCGCAGGGAGCCCCCGCCACCAGGGACTCGACCTTCAGCCGACCTTGGGGCGCTGGCAGCGACATGGTGCGTGCCTTGGTCGGCTGCGCCTGCAGCGCCTGGGCCAGACGCGCATGGGCCTCGCGCACGTCCACCACGTGCCGCCAGCCGGTGATCAACTGCAGCAGCGGGCTCATGGCCCGCGCGCCTAGCAGCGCGGCGATGAAGATGCCGGAGGTGCCCTGGTCCAACCCGCCCTGGATCGTCAACAGCGCCCCCAGCGCCATCATCAGCGCCATGGTGTTGCTGGCCACCCAGCGGGCCGCGGCCTGGAGGGGGCCCGCGGCCTCTGAGGCCCGCTGCTGCAAGGCCAGTGCCGCCATGCGATCCTGTGCCCAGCGGGCACGTATCCCCGGCCCCATGCCCAGGGCTTGCACCACCTCGGCGGTGCGCAGACCTTCTTCGGCGTAGCGCTGGGCCTTGCTCGCCAGGCGGTTGGCTTCCTGCAGCAGCGGCTGCGTGGCCCGCTCGTTCAGGTGCGCGAGCAGCCCTTGCACCACCAGACCGCCGAGCGCAAAGGCGCAGAGCATGGGGCTCAACCACGCGATCAGCAGCAGGCAGACCAGGGCCATGGGCAACTGCAACACGGCAGCGGCCTGGGGACTGGCCATGAATTGGCTGATGCGGTGCAGGTCGTCCAGCGGCTGCGGGCGCGCTGCGGGGCTGCTCAGACGCTGGGTGTAGACCAGTCCGAAGCAGCGCACCGCCAGGCGGTGGTCCAGCACGGACCCCATCTCGCGCAGCGTCTCGGACACCGCCCACTCACAGGCCTCGGCCACGGCGTACACCAGCAGCATCAGCAAGACCAGCATCGCGAGGGTCTCGACATTGCGGCTGGTCACCACGCGGTCGTACACGAGCATGATGAAGGCCATCGGCGCCAGGCTCAACAGGCCGCCGACGAGGCTCAACCCCTGCGCCTTGACCAGTCCCGGCCGCAGGCCGTCGATACGGGCTCGCAGCTCCCCGTTCGTCCCCGGTTGGGCCGACGCCGACATCTCTGGACCTACCGGACCCCGAAGCCCGCCCACGGGCCGGCGCACGCTGTATCGCACTGGACGAGACGGTCCGCAGGGGCGTTGTCCTCACGAGGCATTGTGCAAAGCCTCGATCAGTTTGCGCACCACCGTCTGCGGCACCTGCAACTGCAAGACCGGCTGCGTCTTGCCGTCGGGCCTCCATTGCACCAGCTCCAGACGGACGACGCCGTTGTGCACGCTCATCGACTGGACGCCGTCGACGAGCAAGGTCGGACCGTTCAAAGTCGACATGGACGTGGGCGTGGAAGTAGGAGTGGAAGTGGTCATCGTCTACCCAAGCTTCAGGAAAAGGGGGGATCGATCGCCGTCATTCGCGTACCGACCCCCATGGCGCTCACGCCACCCACCGTGGATGCACCCGCGCCGGCGGCAACCCCACCGGCACGCCATGGCCGGGTTCTCGAGAACCCGGATCTGCCGCAGCGTCGAGCGACACGTCAACGGGCCACCTTGCGGAACAGGACGCCGCCCGATACGTTGTCCGCACGGGGAAGGCCCGAGGGGTGGAACAGGCGCACAGGCTGCGACATCGGAATCGACTCCGGCTCATGGAGGATCTCCAGCTGCGACATGAGACTCGAGTCGACCACCCGATAGTTGGCGTTGTAGACGCACAGCACCCCACCAGGCACGAGCAGCTCCAGGAATTTCCCGATCTGTTCCTCGAATCGACTGAACGGGTAACAGCCGGAGATGTCCTCCATGGAGCGCGTCTCCGGCCACCGACACAGCACGGCCATGGCCACGATGACGTCATAGGGCCCCTGCGCGGCGAGGAGCTGCGGATCGTCGTCGATGACCGTCACCCGTCCGGGACGCGTGTTGCACCGTTCGGCGATGCGCCGCGCATCCGCGTCGATGTCGCAGCCGACGATCCTCCCGTGGTGGAAATGCCTGATCGCCAGATCGTCCAGTTCGTAACCATCGGCGCACCCGAAGGACAGCACGGTCGGGTTGACCACGCTGACAGCCGATGCGATGGCGGAGAAGATGCTGCGGTAGCGCCCCCTGGACGAATAGGTCGACGATTGATGAGCCCCTGCGGCGGGCGGCGACATCTCCGAACCGACGCCGGCCTGTCGCAAGCGGACCAACGCCTGCAGCGCACCCCGCGGCTCGATCCGGTTGTCGACGAGCAGACCCGCCAGTCGGCTCGCCAACATGCGACGGTTGTCGTCGTAGCGCCGACCATCCCACTCGTCCAGGATCCCCTGGATGGCCTCGAGCCCGATACCGTCCCGGAAGTCGTTCGCATCCGCATGCGGGATGGCCATGGTTCGACACAACTCCATGGTGCGTGAGTCGATGCACAGGCATACCGAAGGCACCCCTGCCTGGATACCCGCCATGACCCCGTGAATCCGTGTCCCGATGACGACATCCTGGTGCGCCATCTCCGTGATCCACTCCGGCACGCTGGCATACGAACGGGCATGCGCACGGAACCACGCCATGAAATCATCGTCATCGAGTTCCGGACGGATGTATCTCCTGTACCTCTGGAAGGTCGATCTATCGATGTGCCTGTATTCGAGCCTGGCGAGCCGGAGCATGTCTATCGGGTGCTGGCACACGTAGACGCCGTTCGTCGCCTCGACGAGACGACACAGGCTCTGCTCGAGCACCCGGTGCTGCGGAAGGAATGGGTTCCCCGCTGGCACGGATACCCTGCTGACGACGTCGGTACGTCGGCGTGAGATCTCACGCCCCAGGGTTGCCGAAGGGTTGATGAAATTCGACGGGCACCCGGTGACCACGCATCCGTCCGCAAGCCCGCGCGCCTCGATGACGCGTCGCGTCTCTTCCCCGCGCAAGGCCACGTTGGGTTTGCCGTCGATGGATCGATCGAGGATCACGCGAAGCCAATTCCACGAGCCCTGCGGTATCGACGCCGCATCGACCCCATCGATCGGCCCCTGCGCGCCGAGGCCCAGACCGACCATCGGGATCCGCTTCCTCGCCATTCTTTCAGCGAGCGCCTGCAGATCCACGTGCGCGCCCAGCTGGTTCGCGAGCGGCATCACCAGCAGATCCGCAGAGGGATCCAAGTCGTCCAGCGATGCACCCCATGGAATGGAGGCCGGTCCGGCCGACGTGATCCTGGAGATGGCATGGCAGAACACCAGGTTTCCGGTATTCCCGCCGGATTGGTGGCTCAACTCGTCGGCGCTCAGATATGCAGCGTCGGGCAGGTAGGGCGAGGTGCCGTAGAGATGAATGTTCACGACTGTCCCATGTGGTCGATCAGATGGCAGTGGCGCCGGGCGGCGCGCCGATGGCTGTCGGGACGCACGATCCCGGAAAGCAGCACCTCATAGCGAGCACCCCCCGTTGCGCAGTCCTTCAGCGTGTGCCTCCACTGCTGCGCGTTTCCCACCGATGCGTGCACGCCATTGATGCCGTCCTTGACCTTTTCCCGCATCCCTCCGATGTCCGAGACCACCAGCGGCCGCCCGCACACGAACGCCTCCTGGATCACCATCGGTGAGTTCTCCCACCAGATCGAGGGCACCACGACCCAGTCCACGCCGGCCATGCGGCGGCGCAGTTCGTGCGGCTGGTAGGGCCCCACCCACTGGACGACGCCGCGCTCGATCAGGGGTGCACGCAGCCGCTCCACCTTCTTGCGGTAGTCCTCGGGCTGCAGTTCCAGGTTTGCGCCGTGCACCTCCAGGACGACCTTGTCGCCGTCCTCCTGGTCCAGCAGCGCCAGCGCCTCCAGCACCACATCCAGTCCCTTGTAGGGCGTGATCTGCCCGAAGAAGCCGAATCGATTGCGCGTTTGGCCACCGGCCAGCGGGCGCGGCGGGAGCGCCTCGGCGTCGGCCTGACCGTTCTCGATCACGGTGATCTTGCCCGGGTCCAGACCCCAATCGATGTAGCGCTGTCTCAGGAATTCCGACGGCGACACGAAGTGGTCGACCAGATCGAAGTGACTCATGAAGCCGTGCCGGCGCAGCCAGAAATCCTCCGAGGTGGCCTCTGGAAAGCACCGCGAGCAGTCGTCGGGGCTCGACCGGCTGCACAGGCGGAAACCGCCCGTCTTGATCATCTGCCCCTGGTTGCGGCAGATGGCCATGTACTCGTGCAGCGTCATCAGGATCCTGATGTCCGGGTCGACCTGCTTGATGACGCGCAGGTATTCCAGGCCGAGATGGGCGTAATGATGGGTGTGCACGACCGTGGGCCGCAGCGCACGGATCAGGTCGGCGAACCAGGTGACGACCGAATCCTGGTGCAGCGCCTTCATCCGGTGCCAGTCGTGCACGGCCTGTTCCCACAGGTACTCGTCGGGCCGTCGCAGGCTGATCTGCCCAGTGACACCGCGGCCCCGATCGGCCCGTGCGAGGAACCACGCCTGCTGGACCTCGGCGTCTTCGCGGTAGGCATTGAAGAGGTTGTAGGCCGCGATCTCGCCGCCGCCCAGACTGAAATCGGGGTGGGCGTGCGCCATCACGAGGATGCGGTGGCGCCCACCTGCAGGGGCACAGGCGGTCGAGGCGGCGGCGGGGGCCGCGGCGGGTACAGGCTTGCGTCGGTTGCGTTTCATGGGGGGTGTACAGGCGCGGGTCATGAGGTGGGTCCGACCTCGGGCAGGGCCGCGGCCCAGCGGCGCTGGTGCCGCACGGCGTTGTAGATCACGACCTTCTGCCTGAAGTCGTCCTGGCCCAGCAGCTTGAAGCTCTGCCGCTCCAGATGCGTCAGTTGCACGCCGGGCACGTAGGCCACGCGCAGGCCATGGGCCCGCAGCTTCAGGCACAGGTCCGAGTCTTCGAAGTCGCCGATCAGGAAACCCGTGTCCCAGGCGCCGACGGCCTCGAAGGTGTCGCGCTCGATGACCAGGCAGGCGCCCGTGATGGCGGCCACAGGGGTGGTTTGGGTGTGCGGATCGAGCGAAGGGGCCAACCCCATGCAGGGGTGGTGGTTGATCCAGATGCTCCACTCGTCCCGCCACGCGAAGGCCATGCCGGCATGCTGGATCGAGCCGTCGCCGAACGTCAGACGCGGCGCCACGGCGCCGAAGCCGGGGTTGCCGTGCAGTTCGGCGATCAGCGCCTGCAGCCAGCCCGGCTGCTGCGGGAAGGCGTCGCTGTTGAGGAATGCCAGCAGGGGTGCGCGGCTGTGGGCTGCACCCAGGTTGTTGGCACCGGAGAACCCTCGGTTGGTGCCGCCCCACACCCACTTGAAGGGCACGCGGTACAGCCGGTGCCAGATCGGGGCCTGGCGTGCGAACGGCTCGACCAGTTGGGGATCATCCAGCACGTAGACCACCTCCGCATGTGCCCGGATCCACGGGTCGCGCGCGAACTCGATGAGCTGGTGCTCCACGAAATCCATGCGTCCGTACAGCGGCACGATGATGCTGGCCTGCGGCCGGGCGACGGGCTCACCCAGTGGGTGCACGTCCACCGGCTGCTGCTGTTGGCCGCTGCGTTGCAGCGCGATCAGGGGCTCCAGCAAGGGCAGGTCGATGCGCGCCATGCGGTGCGCCAACAGGTGAGGCGGGGTGTGCAGCCCGAACAGCCACCGCGCCGCGGCCACCGGGTCGCACGGCAAGGCGCCGGCATTCGCAGCGCCCAGGACGATCATCTCGTCGCCTTGCGGCGTGACGAGCCGGACGGGCTGGCCGACCGCGAGGTCCTCCACGCGGATCAGGAAGCCCGCGTTGGCCGTCAGGTCCCCGTGCGTCGATCGGTACGCGTCCATGACGTCCTGCCGCGAGAACCGGACCACAGGCCCGTCGAGCGCATGCAGGACGCCGTTCTGCTCGATGAACAAGCGCTGCTCCCGTGGCGCGATCGCCCAGCCCACGACGACGCCCTCACCTGAGACGGGTGAGGTGCTGGCCGCCTCGACGAACCCAACCGGCGCGGTCCCTTCCAGCGGGCCCGAGGGCAGCGAGGATGGATCGACAGCGATGCGAAAGCCATGCGTGGCGCCCCGCTGGGGAGGGTCGAGCGTGACATGGAGCACCCAGTCGCCCCGGGAGGCCGCCACATCGGGGGCCGTCACGATCGTCCATCCCAGCCCGTCGCCACCCTCGGGCACGCTGCGGGATGCGGCCACATCCGGTCTGCTGCCGCGGCCGATCGCGTGATCGATGGGCTTCCCGTCGAGTTCGAGCGCGAACGAGAGCTTGCCGGTGGACCAGCCTTCCAGTTGCAGCCGCATGCGGCCGCGCATCCTGACGCTGTCGATGCTGATGGCGGCCAATTCCTCGCCTTCCGACACGAGGCTGATCGGCTCCCGCTGCGCGTCGCCGTGGTCGGGCACGACCCGCACCGGCGTACGCAGGGTGCGGGGCGACCTGAGGGCAAGGCCCGTGCTCGCGCCCACGGGACCGATCGGCGCAGGCTTCGATGCCGGCACCTTGGGCTTGGACTTCACAGATGGCATGGTTGGGGGATGCGAATCGCTGGAGAGTTCGGCTCGTGGGATCGGCCCGTCACAGGCCGCACCCCCTGTGGCTCGGACCGTTCCGGTGACGCGCAACTCGCGCCAGCCCGCAAGCCCGTCCGGCCCTGTTCACTTGCGGCCTGCGCATGAAGCCGCCGAGCGGCGTCCCGCCGGCTTGCCGGCGCGGGTCGTGGGGTCCGTGGCGTGGGCTCCAACCCTCGCACCGATAGCCTTCGATGGCTGGGCGGGGGTCACGACCGGGGTCCGTCTGTCGGCGCCGGACGGGCGCCCGGCCCGCGCGGGCCCTTTGGGTGCCGCCTTGCGCGCGGCCGAAGCGACCGGATCGGCCCCGGCTGCGGTCGGGCTGGACAGCGGCGCCGTGGGCGCCGGCGTGAACAGGTGCGGCGCTTCCTGCTTCAAGGCGTCCCAGTTGGCTTGCGCGTCGCCGTAGTCGGGCCGCAGTTGCAGCGCACGCTGGATGTGCTCGAAGGCCTCGGCATGCCGGCCGCGCAGGCGATACAGGTTGCCCAGGTTGTTGTGGGCCTCGGGCAGGTTCGCATCGAGTTCGATCGCCGACCGGTAGGCCTCGATGGCCTGTTCGATGCGGCCCAGACGCTTGTGCGCCACGCCGATGTTGATGAGCGCCGGCGTGAACTCGGGATCGAACTTGAGGGCCCGCTTGTGGAAGGTGATGGCCTTGGCGAAGTCGCCGCGGTCCTGGAACAGCACACCCAGGTCGTTGTGCAGTTCCGGACGGTGCGGCGCCAGCACCAGGGCCTTCTGCAACAAGGGCAAGGCATCGTCGACGTGACCCAGGCGCCGCAACAACCAGGCCGTGCCTTGCAGCACGCTCACCTCGTCGGGTCGCAACTGCGCGGCCGCGCGGTAGGCCTTCAGGGCTTCGGCGAACTGTGACGACGCCTCGAGCTTGCGCGCGTGCTGCAGCAATTGTCCGAGCGGGTCCTGATGGTGGAGGTGCGGGTCCAACGCGGCCAGGCGCGCCTTCAGCTCGTCCGACGGCGTCAACTGGCAGGCGCTGTCGAAGGCCTCATGAGCCCGCTCGAACTGGCCGAGCTGCTGCCGGGCATAGCCGATCTGCGCCAGGACGGCCGCCTTGAACACGTTGCCGCGTGCGCTGTCGAGCTTGCGGGCCATCGCCCACAGCCGATCCAGGAGCGGCAGGGCGTCAGCAGATCGACCCACCCGGTTGTACGCAATGGACAGGCCCATCAGCGCCGGGGCCTGGTCCGGCGCCTGCTGAAGGACGCGGCGGTAGGCCTCGATGGCCGAGCCGAAATCGAGGGCTTCCATCCTGGCCGCTGCGGCGGCCAACTGGCTGTCCATCTTGCGCATGGGGTCGAGGTCTCCTGGTGGATCGAAGATCGGTATCGGGGAAGGACGGAATGCGTCAACGAAGGCCCGAGGCCACGGCTGCCGGCATGTGCATCCGCCCTCGCTCAGGTCAGCCCCATCAAGGCCTTGTACCGGGGCAGGGATACCTGCTGGAAGTCGTAGCGGTCGACGATGGTCTGGCGGGCTCGTTCGCGCATGTCGGCGTACGCCCCGGGCTCGGACAGGGCCTGGATGACCAGGCTGGCGAGCCTCGAGGTGTCGAAGAAGTCGAACAGCAGCCCGTTCTCGCCGTCCTGGACGACGTCGCGCACCGGTGCCGTGCCCGAGGCGATCAGCAGACACCCCGCGGACATGGCCTCGAGCATCGACCAGGACAGGATGAAGGGGTAGGTCAGGTAGACGTGGGCCCGCGACAGTTGCAATACGCGGAGGTAGTCGTCGTAGGGCAGGACCCCGAGGAAGTGGACCCGGCGCCAATCCACCTGCCCGCGCAGTTGGGCCTGGTAGACCTGCTTCCATCCGCCCGCGCCGGGCGGCTCGGGCCCGTAGTGGGCTGCGTCGTCCCCCACCACCAGCACCTGGGCCTCGGGACGCTCGCGCAGGACGCGTGGCAGCGCGCGCATGAATTGATGAAAGCCGCGGTACGGCTCCAGGCACCGGCTGGCAAAGGTCAGCACCTCGTCACCCTTGTGGAGCGTGCGGCCGTCCGGCAGGGTGAACCGGGCGCCCTCCGCGGGTGCGACGCGCACCGTGTCGATGCCTTCGTGCAGCACCTGCAGATTGGATCGATAGGGCGCCGGATACAGACCCTTCTGCCAAGGGGTCGGGCACACGCCCCGGTGGCAACTCTCCAACGCCAGCAGTTGCGCGCTGTTCGTGACGTGCAGTCGGAAGATGTCCTCCACCCGGACCGGGAACTCCGGGTCGAAGCCGACGTCGGCGCCGCGCGGGTGGTAGAAATACTCGAACAGGCCGATGACGTCCGCGCCGGGAAAGTAGTCGCGCACGAAGTAGGCGTCTCCCCAAGCTGGATGCGCCACGATCACGTCGGGCTCGAAGCCACCACGCTTGAACTCGGCCAGACGCTCGATCACCGCCACGCCACGCCGCACGGACTGCTCGAAGCCACGGACCCACGGATGGGTCTCCCGCGGCGCGTCCGCCACGGCGGGATAGCGGATGAGGTCCACGCCGGGCAGTCCGCGTCCCTGGCCGATCCAGGAGTCGTCGCCCATGCCCCAGACGCGAACGCCAGGCTCCCGCGCCAAGGCCTGCGCGATCCGGCGGAACTGCCCCGGGAAGTTAGGGTGCAGGAACAAGAGGTCCAACGACGCTCTCCCAAGCGGCACGCACGGCCGCCAGATGGGGCTCGACATCCAGCACACCGTGGAAGCCCGGCGGCGGCCGCGAGGCCTTGCGCCGACCGGCACCACAAAGAAGGTTGACGCAGCCCGGCACGGGGGCGCTGGCGCGTCCGAGGTGGAGCACGACCTCCGACAGGCGCGGCTGATCGGCGTCGTGCAGATGCGCGAGCGCTCCTTGGGCGCGCAGCGCGGCAACGAGGCCGGCGGCGTGAGGGCGGCTGCGCGCCGAACGGGCCGCAGGCATCACCCTCACCCGCAAAGGCAGCTGGGGCGTCAGCACATCGCCCAGCGGCTCGTCGGCCGTCGAGCGGCACGCCGGGAAGCCGGCGTGCCGCGCCGCCTCGTGTGCGGCACGGGATCCGGCCAGACAGGCGTCGAAGGCCTCGGTGTCACCGGCTTCGATGGACCGCTCCCACCGCCGCACCTCGGGCACGCGGGCCGCCCAGGCCAACACCAGCAGGTCGGCCCGCCGATGCCGGGCCGCGGTCAGGCGCACGCTCGGATCCAGCGCGATCAGCACGTGGATGTCGCGAAGATCGTGGACCTGGGGCGCGGGGGGCAGCAGCAAGACCTGGGCGTGCGGGCAGACCCGCAGGATCGCGTGCGCCAGCCGGTCCGAAGGACTCTTGCCGCTGCCACGGGCCGAGCTTCCGGCGCCCGCCAGGCCGATCACCAGCGGCTCGTTGCACAGTGAGCGATCGCCACGGACCAGGCTGATCCACCATCGACGCTTGAGCCACGCCCCGACATGCTGCTGGAGCACGCACTCGTTGTGCATCAGCCGATCGACGATGCTGCTCTCGCGGCCGGTGAGCCGGGTGTGGCCATGGTGATGCAGGGCGGTCAGGTCGTTGCGACAGACCAAGGGTCGTCCTGTGACGCGCTCGAGCCGCAGACACAGCTCGACATCCTCGAAGCCGTAGAAGTACTCGGTGTGGAACCCCCCCGCCTGGTGGAAGTCCTCGCGCCGCACCAGCAGCACAGCTGCCGTGGCCGCGGGCACGCGCTGTGCCGAGTAAGCGGCTTCCCGCTCGAGCTGTTCGGCGCCGGCTTCGTAGGGCCAATAGGCCTGCTCCCTCAGCTTGAAGCGCACGCCCAGATGCTGGACCTCGTGACCCGAGACGTGGGCGCGATTGGGCTTGATCAACTTCAGGCCCACAGCGCAGGCGGCGTGGGCCTGCAGCGTGTGCAGCATCTGCGGCAGGGCGTCCATGCACCAACGGATGTCGTTGTTCATGAACAGCAGGTTCGGCGCCCTGGCCAGGGAAGCACCCAGGTTGCAGGAGGCGGAGAACGAGTCGTTGCGATCCAGCGCGACGATGTGCAGGTCGATCCACCCGCTCCAGCGCTCGAGCAGCGCCAGGCTGTCGTCCGTCGAGCCGTGATCGATGACGATCCACTCCACCGGGAACGGCGACCGGTCCTGCAACCGCCAACTGGTGAACAGCTCGTTCAGCAGACCGCTGCCATTGCGGTTGAGGACCACCACCGAGACATGGGGCTGCGCCGCGGCGGGGCGGGTGTCGAGCCCTGGCCGCGAAGCGGCCGACCAGGCCACGCGCCGTTCGTCGTGGCGAACTTGCGTTGCGATGGCCGGCAGCACCGTGCCATCCCCGACAGACACGACGGTCACGCAGTGGGCTCGGCCGTCGGCCAATCCCGCGGGCGGCGTGATCTCGAACCAGACCCGCCCGACCTGATCACCGGCGGCACCGAGACATTCGTTCAGGGCCGGTCGGGCATATTGCGGACGGAAGGAACAGCCGGTTTGGCCGTCGATGCGCAGGGTCAGATCGACAGCGATCTCAGGCGAATTCAGATCCATCGCCCAACCGGCAATTCGAAATGGTGTGAGTACCTCGACAAAACCCACCACCTCGCACGCGCCGATATCGGGTGGAATCGACACAGGACGATTCACAGGCGCCATGTCTTTGGATTCACCGACCGTCACGCGGCACTGACGCACCACCGTGGCCGGACAATCGAGGCGAGACGACTCAGTTTCCACCAATGAGTTTGGACAGTTTCTTCGTCAACGCATCGATCGACTGACCGATGAGGGTGAGGTCGACATGCGCGGCCGGTGCCGCCTTGGCGGTCACCGCATCCGCTGCCGGGTCCGCCGCCGAAGGGATGGCGTCGAACGCCACCGGATCGATGCCACCGACGGCCTTGAGGCCCGCCAGATCGGGCAGTTTCATGACCCCGAAGTCCGTGATGCCGATGTCCGCATCGTGATGGCCGCCGACCACGGTGTCGTGACCACCGTGACCCTTGTCATGCCCCGCCCCCGAGTGACCGAAGCCATGGTTGTCTTTGTCGCTCTGACCAGTCGTGTCGGCGCCGTGCTTGGATTGGAACTTCGCCTGAACTTCCTTCAGTATTTGCCGGGTCTTCTCGGGAAGATGATCGCCGTTCTTCTCGAGAACACCCCCGATGGCCGAATCTGCTGCCATAACCCAACTCCGATCTGATAACCCCAAAGGGGAAGATGATTTCGTTCAGCAGGTGCACCGCGTGAGGGGCACGAATTGCAGACGGAGATATTCTGATCGAGGCTTCCGTTTTTCCGGGTCGCAAGCGGTAATAGATGCAAGCAGGTGTATCACCCTGCAGTCATGCGAGGCCTGGTGTTCCGGGAAACCGGCGTCCGCTGCGGGCGTGGAAAGACACCACGACCGCCGCCGCGCTCGGCCTCGGCGCCGGCGCGAGACGTTCGTCGGCGCCTACGACAAGGCCGCCGGCCTGGCCATCGAGGCGCTGAACGCGGCGCAGGCGCGGGCCGAGGTGGGATGAGCCCGCGTTGCGAAGGCCGCGGCTTGCCGACGGCCGTCGACGAATTCATCTGCACGCCAGGTCCTGCGACCCTCGGCTGCCCGGACAATCCGTTCCCATGAGATTCGAAGCCGTGCTGTTCGACTGCGACGGGGTGCTCGTGGACTCCGAGCCCATCGTCAACCGCATCCTGCGCGACATGCTCGCCGAGCGCGGCTGGACGCTCAGCCAGGCCGAATGCATGCGCATCTTCGTCGGCAAGATGGTGCGGGACGAGCGCGCCCGCATCGAGCGCGAGACCGGCCAGCCGCTGACCGAGGAGTGGCTGGCGGCCTTCCGCGCACGACGCAACGCGGCACTCGAGCAGGAGCTGTGCATCGTGCCCGGCGCGCAGGCGGCGGTGCATGCGGTGCATGAACGGCTGGACGCGCGCATCGCCTGCGCCTCCGGCGCCGACCGCCCCAAGCTCGACCTGCAGCTGCGCAAGGTCGGCCTGCACCCCTACTTCGACGGCCGCATCTTCAGCGGCCAGGAGATGCCGCGCTCCAAGCCGCACCCGGACGTCTACCTGGCCGCCGCCGCCGCACTGGCCGTCGCGCCGCAGCGCTGTGCCGTGGTGGAGGACACGCTGACCGGCGCCGCTGCCGGCCTCGCGGCCGGGGCGACCGTGTTCGCCTACGTGCCCCACGGTGACGCCGAGCCCTTCCACCAGGCTGGCGTGGCGGGCGTGTTCACCGACATGAATCTGCTGCCCGCGCTGCTGGCCTGACCGTGGCCCGCCCGGGGCCGGCGTGGGGCCAGCGTGGGGCCGCCGGGTCCGGGCGTGTGTGCGCCGCGCAGGCCGATGTCGAGGTGGATCACGGTTCAGCAGCCATCGCCGTCGCGGCCGCCTGAGCCATCGCCATCCATCCATTGACAATCCATCCTCGGGCCTTTTCAATCGACATCCACCGGTCCACCCCACGCCAGGAGCCCCGCCATGCCCACCCCGAAAATCTTCATGCTGGTCTGGGCCTGGCTGTGTGCCATGGCCACCGCACCCGCCCTGGCACGGGACATCGTGTTCGAGCCGGTGGCACCAGGCGTGTATGCCTACATCGCCGACACCGGCGGGCGCACCTATGACAACGACGGCCTGAATGCCAACCTGGGCCTGATCGTCACCGATGCCGGTGCCGTCCTGATCGACAGCGGCACCAGTTACCAGACGGCTCGCAAAGTAGCGCAGGCGGTGCGCCGGGTCACCGACCGGCCCATCCGGTGGGTCGTCAACAGCGGCAACCAGGACCAGCGGTGGCTGGGCAACGGCTATTTCAAGGACAACGGCGCGGAGGTGCTGGGCCATGTCGCCGGCCGTGAGTTCCTGCAGCAGTCTGGCGGACAACTCCTGGCGCGGCTGCGCCCGGTGTTGCGCGAGAAGCTCAGGGGCACCGTGCCCACCCTGCCGACGACCTGGCTGGAGGGCGCTGAAAACGTCCTGCGCTTCGGCACCACATCGGTCCATGTCCTGCACCGGGGCGGGGGCCACACGCCTGGCGACGTGGTCGTCTGGCTGCCAGCGCAGCAGGTGGCTTTCGCCGGCGACGTGGTCTACGTGGAGCGCATGCTGGGCATGAACCCCGCCAGCCGGACCAAACCCTGGCTGGCGTCCTTCGCCGCCCTGGAGAACCTGCAGCCGCGGGTCATCGTCCCCGGCCACGGCAGCGTCACCACCCTGGCGCGGGCCCAGGCCGACACCCGCGACCTCCTCCAGGCATTGCGCACGCACATGGGGCAGGCGCTGCAGGAAATGCAGGACATGGACAATGCCGTGAAATCCTTCGACGCGGCGCCCTTCAAGCACCTGCGGCACGCCCAGGTGTGGCTGCCGCAACTGGCCAACCGCACCTATCTGGACATGGAGCAGGAGTGACCGCGCCTCACGCCACCCCAACACGTCCGGCCAACGAGGCGATGCGCGCGCAGCCCTCGACGAGTACCTCGTCGGGCACGGTCAGGCTCATGCGCACCATGGCCGATGCGGTGGCGCCGAAGGCCGCGCCCGGCATCACGGCCACGGCGCATTCGGCCAGCAGCCGGTCGGCGAAGGCCTCGCCGTCCAGGCCCAGCCCGCCGACCGAGAGCATCACGAACATCCCCGCCTGCGGACGGTGGACGGTCAGGCCGGGGACGGCCGAAAGCAGCCGGGTCACCAGGGCGGCCCGGCGCGCGTAGGCCTGGCGCATCGAGGCGGTCACCGGGTGCTCGCGCTCGAGCGCCTGAACCGCCATGTCCTGGATGAAGGGCTGCGCGCCGAACAGCACCGACTCCGCCAGCGGCAGCAGGCGGGAGATGAAGTCCGCCGGCCCGGCGCACCATCCGGCGCGAAAGCCCGGCGCGGCATGCGACTTCGACAGCGACGCCGCCACGACGGTGCGGTCCGCGAGATCGGCCTCGTCGAAGGGCGAGGCAAAACGCGACGCGCCACCCGCGGCGTCGGCGGGCGCATCGAACACCAGCGCCTCGTACACCTCGTCGCTGAGGATCCACAGGTCGTGCGCGCGGGCCACCGCCCCGATGGCGCGGACGTCGGCGCGCGTGAGCACCGCACCCGTCGGGTTGTGCGGGGTGTTGAGGAACACCGCGCGCGTGGCCGGCGTCACCGCCCGCGCGAGGTCATCGGCGTCGAGCCGGAAGCCGCGCTCGGGCCGCAGCGCCACCGGCACGATGCGCGCACCGGTGGCGCGCACCAGGCCGTGGTACGTGGCATAGCAGGGGTCGGCCAGCAGGACGTCGTCGCCCTCCTGCACCAGCCCGCTGAGCAGCAGGTACAGCGCGCTCTGCGTGCCGGGCACCCAGATGAACTGGTCGGGGCCGAAGGCACGCCCCGTGCGGGCGCTGTAGCGCGCGGCCAGCGCGCGCAGCACCGCCGGCTCGCCCCGGCCGTTGGAGTAGCCGGTGCGTCCGGCGCGCAGCGCGTCACAGGCCGCATCGACCAGGGCCGGCGGCGTGGGTTCGTCAGGCTCGCCGATGGTCAGCAGGATCACCGGCTCGCCCCGGGCCATGCGCTGCCGGGCCTGGAAGTGCACACGCCACTTGTCCGAGCCGAGACCGGCGACGCGGTCGAGGATGCGGGCGACTCTCATGGGCTGGAGCGTAACCTGAGCACCCACGCTCCCGCGGCCGGAGCAGCGGAACCGCACCCGTCACAGCGGCGGCCCCTTCGGCCCACGGGAATGGCGCGCGACCGCAATGGTTGGGACGGCGGACGACGCCCTGCTGGCATGATCGCTGCTTCGCACATCCGCAAACGCCGCCTCCACTGAGGCCGGCACCCGATCGGGCCGCCGAGCCCTTGGCCGATGGCAAGATCGCCCCACCGTCGAACCGCACCACGCCCCTGACCCGTGAGCATCCTGACCCGCGAACGTCTGCTCGACGGCAGCCTGCGCCAGGTGCTGCCGATGCCGGCGCACCTGGTGTGGAGCGACGCGCAGCTCGCGCGGTCGCTGTCCGAGACGCTGACCTGCCAGCCCGGGCGGGCCGGCGGTGATCGGCCGATCTGGGTCTTCGCCTACGGCTCGCTGATCTGGAACCCCTTGATCGCGACCGATGCGCAGTGCAATGCCACGCTCGCCGGCTGGCGCCGCAGCTTCTGCATGTGCACGGTGGCGGGCCGCGGCCGGCCCGAACAGCCCGGGCGCATGCTGTCGCTGCAGCCCGGCGGCGTCACGCAAGGGGTGGCCCTGCGGGTGCCGCCCGACCAGGCGGCGCACGAACTGACCCTGCTCTGGCGCCGCGAGATGGGCATGGGCTCGTACCGGCCGACCTGGGTAGAACTCGCGCTGGAAGACGGTGGGTCGGTGCAGGCCATCGCCTTCGTCGCCAATCCCACGCACCCCTCGCACGAGCCCGATGACTCGGTGGCCACCGTCGCCCGGCGCATCGCCGTGGCCTGCGGCGCCTTCGGCCCCAATGTCGACTACCTGACCGCGCTGCACGCGGCGCTGCAGGCCCGCGGCCTGCACGACGCCTATGTCGATGCCGTGATGGAGGCCGTGCGCAGCCTGCCCGCAGGTGGTCATGAGGCGTTGAAGGCGGGTGCCGACCCTGACAGCTGACCCGCGCGCGTTCCAGGCTCCTGACCGCGCCCGGCGTTTGCGAAGCATCCGCCCGGGGTGAACCCTTCGGCTTTGCTCAGGACAGGCAGGCCTGCCTTAGCCCCGATGGAAAATCCGGCGATGCCTGCCGCCCTCCCGCCCGCCTTCGTCCACAGCGCCTTCTACCGCTTCACGCCGCTGCCCGACGCGCAGGCCGCGGCGGCCGCGCTGCGCGCGCTGGGCGCTGAGCTCGGCCTGAATGGCGCCATCGTCGTGGCCACCGAGGGCCTGAACGGCGCGGTCTCGGGCCCGCCGGCGGCCGTGGACGCCTTCGAGGACGCGCTGCGGGGCGGCGCGGTGCTCGAAGGCGCGGCGCGCGGCCTGGCCTTCAAGCGCAGCCCCTGCGCGCGCGACCCCTTCGGCCGCTTCAAGGTGGTCGTCAAGCCCGAGATCGTCGCGCTCGGCCTGCCCGGCGCCGACACCCTGCCCGCCCCCGACGAGCGCGACGACAGCCACGTCAGCCCCGCCGCCTGGCGCGAACTGATCGCGCGCGACGACGTCGTCGTGCTCGACAACCGCAACCATTTCGAGTGGCGCCTGGGCCGCTTCAAGGGCGCGGTGGACCCGCGGGTGCGGCACTTCCGCGACTTCGTCGCCTACGTGCAGGCGCAGGCGCCGCAGTGGCGCGCCGAGGGCCGCACGGTGGCGATGTACTGCACCGGCGGCATCCGCTGCGACAAGACCGCGCCGTGGCTGCGCAGCCTGGGGCTGCAGGTCAGGCAGCTCGACGGCGGCATCCTGAACCACTTCGCCACCCTCCCCGACGCCGAGCGCGACTGGGAGGGCGAGTGCTTCGTCTTCGACAAGCGCGTGGCCGTGGACACCACGCTGCACGAGACGGCCACGCCACTCGAAGCCGTCTTCGACCCCGCGGACCCGGGCGAGCGCTGGCGGCTGGAGCGGGCGCGGCGGCTGGACGCGTTCTGAGCACCGCGAGGCCGGCCCCGTCCAGGCCGCACTGGCGGCCCGGCCACCGGAACGAAGCTTTCGCATCGTCCGTCAAGGACTCCAAAGACCTGACCAAGCCGCTAGACTGTTGGTCAATTCCTCGCTGGATCATCGCCATGAGCTCCCCCGTCAACGTCTACGAAGCGAAGACGCGCTTGTCCGCCCTGCTGGACCGTGCCGCCGCGGGTGAGGACGTCATCATCGCCCGCGCCGGCAAGCCGATCGCCCGGCTCACTCGCCTGGCAGGCGCGGCCGGCCCTGTGGCGCCGAACGGGGTGCGTTTCGGCGGCCTCAGTGCCAAGCGCCTGAAGCTGGCACCGGACTTCCATGCGCCGATGACGGACACCGACCTGCTGGGCTCGTGAAGCTGCTCCTCGACACGCATTGCCTGATCTGGCTGCTGACCGACGCGCCCGAACTGGACGCCGCCTGCCGTTTGGCCGTGACTCGGGCCGACAGCGTCTGGTTCTCCGACGCTTCGGTCTGGGAGCTCGGGCTCAAGTGGCGCAAGGGCAAGATCGCCGTGCAGCCGCGGCGCATCGTGGCGCAGGCGCTGGCCAACGGGCTCACGCCCTTGCCCCTGGTGCGCGAAGCGCTGCTGCCGTCGAGCGAACTGCAGACCGACCACGGCGACCCCTTCGACCGGCTCTTGTTCGCCCAGGCGCGCCACGGCGGTTTCCGGCTGCTCAGCCTGGACTGCAACCTGAAGACCCTGGGCGCCACGGTCCTGCGGCCTTGACCCGCCCCCGCCCCCCCTGGACCCCACCGATGCGCGACGGCGTGTGCGCGAGCCGCGTCGCGCTGGCGGCCGGGCCGGGGACGACGGTGCTGGACTTCCTGCGCCAGCGCCTGCCGCGCGTCGAGGACTGGGCCGAGCGCCTGGCGCGCGGCGAGGTGCTGGACGCCGCCGGCCGCGCCGTCGCGCCCGACGAGCCCTGCCACCACGGCGCCGTGCTCTGGTACTGGCGCCGGCCGCCGGCCGAGCCGCGCGTGGCCGGCGAGGTGGTCGTGCTGCACCAGGACGCGCAGCTCGTCGCCGTGGACAAGCCACACGGCATGCCGGTGACGCCGGGCGGGCGCTGGCTGCACGAGACGGTGCTGGTGCGGCTGCGGCGCCAGCTCGGCATCGACACCCTCGCCCCCGTGCACCGGCTCGACCTGGAGACCGCCGGGGTGATGATCTTCACCGTGCCGGTCGAGGCCCGCCACCCCTACCAGCGCCTGTTCGCCGAGCGCCGCGTCCACAAGGTCTACGAGGCCGTCGTGCCCTGGCGCGATGCACTGGCGCAGGCGCTGCCGCTGGTGGCGCGCCACCGCCTGCAGGAGCGCCCGGGCGAGGCCTTCATGCAGATGGAGGTGCTGCCCGGGGAGCCGAATACCGAGACCCGCATCGAGCTGATCGCCAGGCTCGACACCCACGACATCGCACAGGCTCAAGCGGCCGGCCCGGCAAGCCCTCAGGCCTGCGCCCACCTGCGCCTCCTGCCGCTGACCGGCCGCAAGCACCAGCTGCGCGCGCAGCTGTGCGCGCTGGGTTGGCCCATCGTCGGCGACCGCATCTACCCGGTGCTGCAGCCGCCCCGCGACCCCGCCGAGCCCGACGACGGCAGCGCACCGCTCCAACTGCTGGCGCGCGAGCTCGCCTTCGACGACCCGCTGACGGGGCAGCGCCGGTGCTTCGCGAGCCGCAGGGTGTTGTCGGGGGCGGCGGCTTCATCGTCCTGAGCGCGGGGGTGGCATTCCCGCAGGCCCGCGGGCCCGTCCAGCCCCCCCCGCCGCGGGGCGACAGTCGACCGCCTTGATCACGCGCAAGGGCCCCGCCGCGGCGGCGGGCCCAATCGGCGCATGGACACCCTCTCGAAGCTCGCCCTCGGCCTGATCGGCCGCAACCGGCCACGCCCGCTGCAGGGGCCGGCCTCGCGCACCGTGGTGCTGCCGCCGGCGCGGCGCAGCGGCGGCCTGCCGCTGATGGAGGCGCTGGCGGCACGGCGCTCGGAGCGCGCCTTCGCGCCGCAGGCGCTGGAAGGCCAGGTGCTCGCCGACCTGCTCTGGGCAGCCGCCGGCGTCAACCGCCCGGCCGAGGGCGGGCGCACCGCCCCGAGCGCGATGCATGCGCAGGAGATCGATCTCTACGCAGCGCTGCCCACCGGGCTGTACCGCTACGAGCCGCTGGAGCACCGGCTCGCGCTGGCCATCGACAGCGACGTGCGCCGCGTCACGGGCTACCAGGACTTTGTTGACGACGCGGGGCTGGACCTCGTCTATGTGGCCGACCACCGCCGCATGGGGCGCGTGCCGGCCGCGCACCGGGAGGCCTACGCCAGCTGCGCCGCGGGCGCGATGGCGCAGAACGTCTACCTCTTCTGTGCCTCGGCCGGCCTGGCCAGCGTGCTGCGCGCCTGGTTCGACCGCCCGGCCCTCGCGCACGCCATGGGGCTGGGCGACGACGAGCAGGTGCTGTTCGCGCAGACCGTGGGGTATCGGGGCTAGCTTGGTGCCCTGGTGCGTGCGGCCGCCGAAAGTCGCGATCGGCCAGACTTTCCTCTGGCGCTGGGTGTAGACGGGCTTCACAACACGCAATGCCGTATTACACCGATTCCAGTGCAAGAATCCGCTCATGCCGACCGTCAACTTCACCAGCGCCATCGACCGGGATCTGCTGCGCCGCGCCAAGGTGCTGGCGGCCAAGACAGACACCTCCGTCAATGCGTTGTTCAACGCGGAACTGCGCTATCTGGTGGAAACCTTCGAGGCGGCAGAGGCCGCGGGCAACCGCAACTTCCGCGTTCTCTTCGATTTCTCGATGGGCCGCATCGACAGCTCGGCGACCGTCGAGGCCCTGGGGCTGGAGGGCGAGGAAGACCTCTTCGTCCTGATGGCACAGGCACGGCTACCGATGCCGCGGCTGCCGCAAGCCCAGACCGACGCGATGATCGACATGCTCGAAGCGCTGCCCCGGCCCTGACCGCCTGAAGCAACCGCGAGTCCGGGTGGACAAGGCGTCAAACACCACCACAGGGCGGCTGGCCGACCCTGCCTCGCCGGTCTGCGTGCTGCCCGACGCGGGACCTCTCATCACCTTGGCCTACGCGGACGCCCTCGATCTGCTACTGAAACCCGGTTGGCCCGTACGCATCGTCGACATGGTGCATCACGAGCTGACCCGCCAGGACACGCCGACCCGCGCGGCACTGCTGACATGGATGAAGCGCCATGCGCTACCGATGGTGCAGACACGAACTTTCGATCGCCTGCAGTCGGACACCGGTGGACTCGCAGGTCAAGCCCGCAGACCGAACCTGGGCGAACTTGCCATCCAGGAGGCCATGCACCAGATGGCCCTCGACGAGCCTGAGACGATCGGCGTCTTCGTCTTCGAGGACCACCGCATCGCGCGCAGCAGCTTCCTGCTGCCCGTCAACTGCCGCAAGGTCTCGACGCTGGCCTGGCTCGGCTTCCTGGAGCGGCGTGGCTGGATCGAATCGGCGGTGGCGGTGGAGCGCGCTGCGATTGCCAAGGGGCGCGCATTCTCGAGGCTGCGGTTTCCACCGGACCCCGCATGACGCTCACGACGCGCCGCCCACACAGACCGCGGACGTCGACACCGCAATCCCGCCGTTCCCACAGAGCGAGCACCCCACAAAGGCCGCTGCGACCACGGCCGCGCGCCTGGCCCGTGGGCGTGCGGCGGACAGGTCAGAGCCGATATGGGCGGGCTACAGGCGGGCCGGCGCGAACGCGGTATGGTCGGGGCGCCGCCACCGCCACCGCCGAGACGACAGCCGTGAACCGCCCTGCCCCCGACCTCCGCCGCACCTGGCTCTTCGGCCCCGGCGCCGACGCCCGCGCGCACGCCGCGATGTGGGCCAGTGGCGCCGACGCACTGATCCTCGACCTGGAGGACTTCACCCCCGCGCCCCGGCGGGACGAGGCGCGGCGGGGGTTGGCCACATGGGCATCGCGCGCCCGGCAGGCCGGAGCGCTGGTGGCCGTGCGCATCAACGCCCTGGACGATGGCGACCTCGGCGACGGCGCGCTGGACCTGGCGGCCGCGATGGCCGCAGGCCCGGACGTGATCGCCTACCCGATGGCCGATCGCCCGGCGCAGATCCGCACGCTCGACGCCGCGATCTCGCGCTGGGAGGCGCAACGGGGCCTGCCGCCGGGCGGCACCGAGATCGTGCCGGTGTGCGAGACCGCGCGGGGTGTCGTCGACGTGCGCCTACTGGCCGAGGCCAGCCCACGGGTGCGCTGCGCACTGCTGGGCGCCGAGGACCTGGCCGCCGACCTGTGCGCGCAACGCCAGCCCGACGCGGTCGAACTCGACCACGCGCGGCGGCGCTTCGTGCTCGAGTGCCGAGCCGCGCGCATCGAGCCCGTCGACGCCCCCTACACCTTCGACGACGTCGACGGCGCGGTGCGCGAGGCGCTGTACGCCAGCCGCCTGGGCTACCGCACCAAGGCCGTCGTGCGACCGGACCACGCCCGCGGGATCAACGCCGCGCTGACGCCCTCGGCACAGGACGTGGCGCGCGCCAGCGCCATGGTCAGCGCCTTCGAGGCCGCCCGCGCACGCGGGGAGGACCGTGTGGCCGTCGACGGGCTCTGGGTCGAGGTGCCGACCTACCGCAACGCGCTGCGTCTGCTGGACCGTGCGCGCCGGCTGGCAGGCGCTGCCTCCTGAGGAGAGCACGAGGGGCGACCGCGGCAGACCGCGCGCCGGCCCGCGCAGCGGCTGAGCACCCAGAGCCACGCGCCGCGACTGTGGGCCCGAGCCCAGCCCACCGCCGCCCCGCCCGGCAGAGCCCACGATAACGGCAAGGGCGGTGGCCGCAGCGGTGCGCCAAGGCCTCGGTGACCGGCTTGCGCTCAGTATCCGCGCGTGCGATCGACCCGGTGCAGCGGCGCCAGCCCCGCCTCCAGCCGTGCCAGGTTCGTCGCCACCACCTGCGCGGCGCTGCGGCGGTCGGTCCGCGCCGCCACGTGCGGCAGCACGGTGACGCGCGGATGCCGCCAGAAGGCGTGATCGGGCGGCAGCGGCTCGACCGCGTGGACGTCGAGGACGGCGCGATGCAGGTGGCCGCGGTCCAGCGCGGCGAGCAGGTCGGCCTCGACCAGATGATCGCCCCGACCGAAGTTGACGACCGCCCCACCGGGCGGCATCGCCTCGAACAGGCGCGCGCTCAGGAACCCGCGGGTCTGTGGCGTCAGCGGCAACAGGTTGACGACGATCTCGGTGCCCGACAGGGCCGGGCCCAGGGCCGCCTGGCCGCTGACGACGGGGACGGTTGCAGCCTCAGGGCGACCCGGGCGCTGCGCGCCCGCCGCCGGGTCAGGCGCTCGAGCATCGCCCGTGGGTATGGCGTCCCCATCGCCGCGGCGCCAGGCCCGCACCCGATAGCCGAGCCCGTGCAGGCGCGCCGCCACGCCCAGCCCCATCGCCCCCGCGCCGAGGACCAGCACCGACACCTCGTCGGCGCGGCGCTGCGGCCACTGCAGCCAGTGCGCCTGCGCCTGCTGCGCCGCATAGTCGAAGAAGCGGCGGTGCAGCGACAGCACGGCCCAGGCCGCGCTCTCGGCCATCGCCGCCGTCATCGCCGGGTCGACCATGCGCGCCAGCGGCACGTCCGCCGGCAGCGTGGCATCGGCCAGCAAGCCCTCCACGCCCGCCCACAGGGACTGGATCAGGCGCAGACCGCGCAGGCCCGCCAGGGCACCGGCCGGGGGCTGCGCCACCACGGCCGCGTCGACCGTCTCGCCGGGCCACCAGGCCTCGCACCACTCGTCAGCCGGCCGCAGCGCCCGCAGCTCAGCGAGCCAGGCGGCATGCAGGGTCGGGGCCAGCGAGGTGCAGAAGGCGATGCGCATGGGGGCGAGCCTATCCGAACCCGGTGCGCGATCGCCGCGGGTCGGCAGGCGGGCGCTGACGTGAGCCGTCATGGTCATCAGCACACCTGCCGGCGGGCCGATCGCTCGGCGGCTGGACCGGACCGGACCGGACCGGACCGGACCGGGTCGGACCGGGTCGGGTCGGGTCGGGTCGGGTCGGGTCGGGTCGGGTCGGGTCGGGTCGGGT
>CAZFVH010000024.1:0-40780 GCA_964522465.1 uncultured Rubrivivax sp.
AAGACTTGTTGCGGGGTCATGGATGTCCGGTGTGTGGAAGGGTTCGGGGTCAGGTCGCGAAGCTCGCCGCCAGCGAGCCCAGCAGCAGGTTCCAGCCGTCGGCCAGCACGAACAGCATCAGCTTGAAGGGCAGCGCCACCAGCACGGGGCTGAGCATCATCATCCCCAGGCTCATCAGCACGCTGGCCACGATCATGTCGATGATCAGGAAGGGGATGAAGATGAGAAAGCCGATCTGGAAGGCGCTTTTCAGCTCACTGGTCACGAAGGCCGGCACCAGCACGCGCAGCGGCACGTCCTCGGCGCGGGTCTGCGGCGGCAGTTCGGCCAGGCGCGAGAACAACTGCAGGTCGCTCTGGCGCGTCTGCTTGAGCATGAACTCGCGCAGGGGTACCGCGCCGCGCTCGAGCGCCTGGTCGAAGGCGATCTGGTTGCGCGAGTAGGGCTCCCAGGCCTCGGTGTAGACGCGGTCGATCACCGGCGACATCACGAAGAAGGTCAGGAACAGGCTCAGCCCGATGATGACCTGGTTGGGCGGCGAGGCTGGCGTGCCCAGCGCCTGGCGCAGCAGCGACAGCACGATGACGATGCGCGTGAAGGCCGTCATCAGCAGCAGCACCGCCGGGATGAAGCCCAGCGCGGTGAAGAACAGCAGGGTCTGGATCGGCACCGAGTAGCTCGCCCCACCCGGGCCCTGGCCGATGATCAGGGGCAGGTTGGGCCCGGCCGATTGGGCCTGGGCCAGCGCGGCGCCGGCCAGCGCCGACAAGGCGACGGCGGCCAGCGCAGACCCGATCCGGCGGGCTGCTCGCAGGTGCTGCAGGTGCTGCGCGCTCACCGCCCGCCGCTCCGCGGCTGCGCGCCGCCGCGCAGCCGGCCGAGGATCTCGCCAAAGGCACCGCCCGCTGCCGGCGCCGCGCCTGGCGGCTCGGCCTGCGGCGCCATCGTGTGCAGCGTCGTGATGCTCGACGGCGTGACGCCCAGCACCAGCCAGCGGCGCTCCTCGCCCTGGCCCACCTCGACCGTGACGATGCGCTGCGAGCCCGACAGCGGCAGCACCGAGACGCAGCGCAGACCCGCGCCCTGCGCGCCGCCGCCCAGTGGTGTGCGCTTGAGCAGCCACAAGGCCACCGGGATCAGCGCCACCACGAGCGCGAACCACAGCAGCGGGGTCAGGGCGTCGTCCATGCGAGGGCAGACGGGTTGGCGTGGACGTGGGGGTGGAGGTCGAAGTCGGGCGGCGGTGCGGCCTGCGGGCGAGCAGAAGACCGGTCAGATCTTGCTCAGCCGCCGCATGCGCTCGCTGGGGGTGACGATGTCGGTCAGGCGGATGCCGAACTTGTCGTTGACCACCACCACCTCGCCCTGCGCGATCAGGAAGCCGTTGACCAGCACGTCCATCGGCTCGCCGGCCTGCGCGTCGAGTTCGACCACCGAGCCCTGCGCCAGCTGCAGGATCTGGCGGATCGGGATGCGCGTGCGCCCGAGCTCCACCGTCAACTGCACCGGGATGTCCAGGATCATGTTGAGGTCGTTGCCGGCCTTGTCGGCCCCCGAGCCGCCGCCCGGACCGGAGAAGTCGGTGAAGGCCGCGGGCTTGACGCTGGGCGGCACGGCGCTGCCCGAGCCCTCGTCGAGTCGCCCTCCCTGGCTTTCCTCGAGCGCGGCGGCCCATTCGGCGGCCATGCGGTCTTCCTCGGACATCCCGGCTTTGTCAGCGGCCATGGTTGGCGTCTCCCAGCCAGCCGGCACTGGCGCCGGTCAGCAGTTTCTCGATGCGGATGGCGTAGCGGCCGTTGTTCATGCCGTACTGGCAGTCGAACACCGGCACGCCGTTGACCTTGGCCTGGATCAGCGGGTCGATGTCGAGCTCGATGAAGTCGCCCGGCTTGAAGGCCAGCAGTTGTTCGACGGTGGCGGGCGCGGTGCCGAGTTCGGCCACGATCTCCACGGCGGCGTCCTGGATCTGCGTTTTCAGCAGGTTGAGCCAGCGCCGATCGGGCTCGCCCACGCCACCCTGGATCGTCGAGTACAGCAGGTCTCGGATCGGCTCGAAGGTGGCGTACGGGATGCAGATGTGGATGACCCCTGTGACGTCCCCCAGTTCGAGCCGGAACGAAGAACACAACACCATTTCGCTGGGCGTCGCGATGCTCGCGAACTGCGGCTGCATCTCCGAGCGCTGGTACTCGAGTTCGATCGGGTAGATCGTCGACCAGGCCTTGCGGTACTCGGCCATGATGATCTCGAGCAGACGCATGATCACCCGCTGTTCGGTGGGTGAGAAATCGCGACCCTCGATGCGGGTGTGGAACTTGCCGCTGCCGCCGAACAAGGCGTCGATGGCAGCGAAGATGATGGCCGGGTCACACACCACCAGGCCCGATCCGCGCAGCGGCTTCACGGCAACGACGTTGAAGTTGTTCGGCACCGCGATGTCGCGCAGGAAGGTGCTGTACTTCTGGACCTTGTTGCCTGCGATCGAGATCTCGGGGCTGCGTCTGATCAGGTTGAACAGGCCGATGCGCAGGTCCCGGGCGAAGCGTTCGTTGACGATCTCCAGCGCCGGCATGCGCCCGCGCACCAGACGTTCCTGGCTCGACAGGTCGTAGGCGCGGACCTTGCTTTCGGATGCCTGTTCCTCTTCGGCGTCCGAGGTCGGGCTTTCGCCGGTGATGCCCTGCAGCAGGGCATCGACCTCGTCCTGGGAGAGGATCTGCTGATTCATCGCGTGCGCGTGCGCCGGGCAGCCGTGCTCACTGGATGATGAAGTTCGCGAAGTGCACGGCCTTCACAGGCGTGATCTCCTCGGGCTTGAGGCGCCGGCGGCGCGGTGGCGGATCCTCTTCGCCATCGGCGGTACGCCGCGCACGGCTGCCGTGCGGCGGCGGGTCTTCGGGTACCTCAAGACCGAGTGCGCGGGAGATCTCCTTGCGCAACTCCACGGCGAGCTTGGCCTTGCCATCGCGCTCCAGCAACTCGGCTGATGTCTTGTAGCTCAGTGTCACCAGGATGCTGTTGCGGATCAGGGGCATGAAGTTCTTCAGTCGCTCGGCCGCCTTCGTGTCGACGACTTCCAGCGAGATCGAGGCTTGCAGGTAACGATCCGACTCACGGTCGGCCAGATTGACGGTGAACAGATCGAGTTCGACAAAGACCGGCGCGACGCTGAGATCGCGCCGATTGGCGCTGGCGGTGGCGCGAGGGTCTTCCTCGAATTCGTCCTCATAGGCGTCGTCCGATGCCTGCTGGGCCTTGACGAAATACAACACTCCACCGCCCATGGCCAGAGCCAGCACGGCAACGGCGATCAGGATGATCAGCAGCTTCTTCCTGCTCTTCGGGGCAGCCCCGACGGGCGCGGCTTGCGCGGCGGTCGCCATGGTGTTTTCTTCGGGCAGTGGTAGGGTGTCCGGCCAGAACGCCTGCACATGCTGCAGACGTCCCCGGTTGAGGGATTATCGAAACCGGGGCGGCTGGACATGGATCGAAATAAACCGTGAACAGGCGCTAGTCTATGCGGCGTGCCGGGTCCGAGGCGGTCTGCGTGCGCTCTGGCCCCTCGGGCGCCGAGGGCACCACGGCCCCGGCCCGAAGACCCGTCAGGGCACCGGGCGTGGCGGCCCCACGACGGCCCCGGCCATGGGTCGGATGAGCTCAGGCGTAGAGATCGACCAGACCGCGCGGTGGCTGGCGACCGGTGCCTGCCAGGGAGACGGTGCTCACCCGTGCGTCAGCTGGATCCGTGCCCGCACGGCCGCGGCGGCCGTTCTGCGGCGCCTGCCCGCCACCGCTGGTGTCGCGCGGCTGCTGGAACACGCCGCCGCCCGTCAGCGTGAAGCCCGATTCGCGCAGCGCGCTGGCCAGCGAGGGCAGGGCTTGTTCGAGGATCTGCCGGGTCGATTCAAGCTCGGCCGCCAGGTCCACCCGCACGTCTGAGCCCTCCATCGCCAGTTGCACGGCCACCGGGCCCATGTCGGCTGGGTTGACCTGGATACGGGCTTCTTCGACGCCGTCGCGCACCAGCGTTGCGATGCGTGCGCTCAGGGCTGGGGCAAATGCCGGGCTGTCGAGCGACTCGCGCAGCATGAACTCCGGTAGGGCGGGGCCGGTGAGGTCCAGCGCGGCCGAGAACGTGTTGTCCGCACTCGTCGCGGGTAGCGTGCCGGCGGCCAGTGCCCGAGCATCGGCGTCTCGGTGGCGATTCGAGTCCGTGATCTCGACGGTCCGGAGGGCTGCGTCGAAGGCGCCGGTCCATGCGCTTTGCGTCACGGCGATCAACGGCGCGGTCGCCGGTGGCGACGTGAGGTCTGCAAGAGCCAAGCGCGCTTCCGTGCGGGCCTGGGTCGATTCGCGACCCGTCACGGCGATGCGAGATGTCGCCCGGGCTGAATCAATCGATGCGGAGGGCGGGGCGGGGCGCGCCGCTCGACTTTCAGGCCGGTGGGACGTCGTGGCCGGCGCAGCCGGCCAGGCCGGGTGGCCTGCCAACTCCGAGCCTGTCGTGACTGCCGGGCCGCGCGCCGTCTGCTCCAGCGTGTCGCGCCGCCACGCGCTGGCAACGTTGCGGTCGGCGAGGGCGGTTTCGGTGCGCGGCTGATTCTCCATCGGTGCAGAAGCCGCGCCGGGGAGCGCCGCATCGCCCGCTGCGACCCCCTCGGTGCGAACGATCGCCTCCCTTGTCCTCGACGCCGAATTGGACAACTGAGCCTGTGGCTCGGAGCCTTGTGCGCCCGCCCGAGCCTTGTCCAGGATGGATGTCCGGTCAGGCATCGACGTGTCGGAGTCCCGCGCGAGATGCGCAGGACTCCAGCCATTTTCTGCCGTTGGGTCTGGAAGTTCCTTGGCCAAGGCGGCGAAGGTCGAATCGCGCGGTGCGCTGGGCGTCTCGACTTCCGGTCGAAGGTTTGCACGATCGCCGACGCTGGGTGCCATGACGACCTGCGAGGCGCGCGCCGCCGTGTACTCCTGAACCTCCAATGTGCCGAAAAGGGTCCCCATCCGGCGGGCCTCGCGCATCTGGGCGTGGCTGGTGGACTCGCCTACCCGGGTGTCCTGGGTCAACCGCGCGAGATCCGGGTCGATCCTGTCCCTGGTTTTCGCGAATGTATCGACGCCAGACCGGGCCGCCTCGCCGGTCTGGAGTTCGCCGATAGCGCGAGTCCTGTCCGGCATGCCAGTCACGTCGGCACTCTCGGCGGCCCCGTTGGTCTCGACGGTGCCCTGGAGGTCGGAAACGTCGCTGGCATCACCAACGATGTCAGCGGAATCGATAGCGTCGCGGGCTTCGCGTGCCGCCAAGGCGTGCGGTGCCCCCATGCCATCGGGCAGGCGTGCGTGCGCACCGCCCTCGGCGAGCCTCATGCCGGCGGACTGCAGGGCCGCTGCCACCGCAGGCAAGGCGAGGCCGTCCTCGCCCTGTCTGGGAGTTTGTGGCGCAGTGGCGCTGAGATCCCCACGGCCTTGTCCTGCGTTCCAGCGCAAGGCCGCCCTGACGGAATCGGCAGGACCGAGGTCTAGATCGATACGCGCGGCCCCGATTCGATCGCCAGACATCGGGGCGAGACCCTGCGTCTGGATCTTCAAGGCATCGGTGTCCGCCGTCAGGTCGATCGATGACGTGATCTGTTCGGGGACTGAGGTGTCGGTCTCGACCGCCCGTTCTGCCAGGCTGTGGGAATACGCAGGGACCTCCTTGGGCCGCGCGCGATCCAGGACGTTGCGGCTCGCCTCGGTCACGGGTGATGTTTCTCCCGCCGACCGAACGCCGGCGGCGACGGTCTCGGGCTCGTGGTCGATCGCGGGCATGCCCGGCGTTCGGGTCACGGCCCGGGTGATCGGCTCGCCAACGGCAGGCACGGCTGCACGGCGGTCAGAGGCCCCGGCGCGGAGTGTGCGAGCGTGACTGGTGGGATTCTCCGCAGGTGCCCGATGGGGATCGGGCCGATCGTGTGTCCATGGCGGCGCAGTGCCCTGTCCACCCCAGGTGGCGCCCGAGGAAGCCTCCGCCGGCCCGGTACCGCCCCTCGGCGTAAGAGCCTCGAGGCCCGGTTTTCGATGTGACGGCCCCGAACTGAAGAGGCTCTCGCGGTGAGCCGTCCTGGACGAGTCCACCCGGGCGCGTCGAGCTTTCGGTCCGGTGCCGCCGTCAAGGGCATCCGATCGTGCAGTTTGGGGCGGAGCCACGAATTCCTCCGCCACGGTCGAGTCCGGCGGAGCTGCTGGCAGCGATGCTGTGGCTGGCGTTTGCAGTGGCGCGGCCACGGCCTTCTCCCCCACGCCAGCGGTCGCGGAGAGCAGTTCCCGCCCGAAGGCGTGTCCGTCGTCCGCCGGTTCGCTGCGCGCCCCGGTGCGCGCGACCGCCCCCATCAGTGGTGACAGAACGGCGTGGAGCGCTGCGGCTTGCATCGTCATGTCCTCAGGAGATCGCGCCCATGGTCGCGCCCGGGCGGCTGATCCATGCCGAGCGCTGTGCCATTTCGTCGGTGTGTTTCTGCTCGCGGCGACGCTCGCCCCGCTCGTGGTTCTCCACTCGGCGCTCCATCAGCTTGCGGATGCCGGCCACGCGCGTCTCGGCCTCCAGCAGCAGCGTGCGGGCGCGGCGCAGCGAAGCCTGCGCATGGGTCTGCTGCGCCGTCAGCTGAGAGATCGCCTCATCCAACCTTCCCATGTAGCTGCGGTAGCAGCGCAGGATCTCGATGCCCCCGTGGTGTCCGAACTCGTCCTGCCAGCGCGCGATGTAGTCGGCACGGTATTTCTCGAACTGCGCCATCTGCTCGTCGACGCGCGCCAGGTAGCGCTCTGCCTGCCGCATGCCGATCTCGGCCGTCTCGCGATCGGCCTCCTCGCGCTCGAGCAGGATCTGCAGCGTCTGGGTGTCGGGTTGGCTCATTCAGGGTCTCCTGTGGGATGCGCTGTGGGAGGATCAGAGGCCCGCCACCGCCAGCAGCTGGCGGCGGCTGTCGTCTATGGGTGCGCGTTCGCGCATGTCCTGCTGCAGCAGGGCGCTGATCTGGGGGTGGGTCTGCACCGCAACGTCGAGTTCGCGGTCGCTGCCGGGCGTGTAGGCGCCCAGCATGATCAGGTCGCGCGCCTTGTTGTAACGCGCCAGCATCTGGCGCGTGCGGCGCGCCGCCTCGAGCTGCGGCTTGGCCGCCACCGCCGTCATCACGCGTGAGACGCTGCGCTCGATGTCGATGGCCGGGAAGTGGCCGGCCTCGGCGAGCTCGCGCGACAGCACGATGTGGCCGTCCAGGATCCCGCGCGCGGCATCCGCGATCGGGTCCTGCGGGTCGTCGCCCTCGGTCAGGACGGTGTAGAAAGCGGTGATCGAACCCTGCCCGGGCCCGCCATTGCCCGAGCGCTCTACCAGTTGCGGCAACCGTGCGAAGCAGCTCGGTGGGTAGCCGCGCGTGGCCGGTGGCTCGCCGATGGCCAGGGCGATCTCGCGCTGTGCCATCGCGTAGCGCGTCAGGCTGTCCATCAGCAGCAGCACGTGTCGGCCGCGATCGCGGAAGTGCTCGGCGATGGCGGTGGCGTAGTGCGCGCCCTGCATGCGCAGCAGCGGCGGCGCGTCGGCCGGGGCGGCCACGACGACCGAGCGCTTGCGGCCCTCGGCGCCGAGGATGTCCTCGATGAACTCCTTGACCTCGCGCCCGCGCTCGCCGATCAGGCCGACGACGATGACGTCGGCGCGGGTGTAGCGCGCCATCATGCCCAGCAGCACCGACTTGCCCACGCCGGTGCCGGCGAACAGGCCGATGCGTTGGCCGCGTCCGACGGTGAGCATGGCGTTGATGGCGCGCACGCCGGTGTCGAGCGCGGTGCGGATGGGCTCGCGGTCCATCGCGTTGATCGGTGGCCGGTTCAGGCCCTCGTGTTGCACACCGGTGAGCGGCCCGGCGCGGTCCAGCGGCAGGCCGCCGGCATCGACGACGCGGCCGAGCAGCCCTTCGCCCATGGGCAGCAGCAGGCCTCGGCCCTGGGGCGCGCGACGTCGCTCCTGCGGAGCCTCACCGAAGCGTGGCGGTCGCGGCGGCGCAGGACAGGGGACGACGCGTGCGCCCACGGCCAGCCCGTGCACCGGACCCGTGGGCATCAGGAAGGCGCGGTCGCCGTGGAAGCCGACGACCTCGGCCATCACCGGGGGCTCGCCCTCACTCGTGACTTGGCACACCGAACCCACCGGCACGCGCACGCCGGCGGCCTCCAGGACCAGCCCGGCCACGCGCACCAGCGTGCCGATGCTCTCCACCGGCTCCGCCGCGCCGGCCGCCTCACGCAGTCCGCCCAGGAAGTGCTGCCAGCGCGCCACATCGCCGCAGCGTGCGGTGGCTGCATTGGGGGCGGGCGCCTGGGCCATCGATGTGGCGCTCATCGGACGCTCCACGCTGCAGGTCTCGACCGCCTGCGCAGCGGCCCAGGCAGCGTCAGGTCGACGGGTTGGGCAAGGGCACTCATGCCGGATCTGCCTCCAAGTCCGCCCCGGAGGTGTTGCCGGTGGACACGTCCCGTGTCCGATCGATGGCCGGTGTCCAGGGCACCTCGTGCCCCAGCGCTGCGGCCGCGCGGTGCCAGCGCGTGTCGATCAGTGCGTCGATCGAGCCGACGTCGGACTCGACCCGGCAGCCGCCGCGCTGCACCGTGGCATCGCCGCGCAGCCGGGCGCCGCGAGCCTGCAGGGCCTCGGCCGCGCCTTCGGCCACCAGCGGCAGATCGTCGGGGTGCACGCGCACGACGACCTCGCGCGCACTCAGCATCACGGCGTTGACGGCTTCGCGCGCGACCTGCGCGACGTGGTCCGGGTGGAGTCGCAGCTCCTGCCGCAGCACCTGGCGGGCCAGCAGGACCGCCGCCTGCGCGACGGCTTCGGCCGCGCAGGCTTCGACGTCGGAGAGTTGGTTGTCGAAGTGCTCGATCAGTTGCCCGATACGCGCGGTCAGCTGCGTGGTGAAGCTCTTCTTGAAGCCCTCGAGCGCGGCCAGTCCGTCCCGGTAGCCATCCTCGTAGCCCTCCTTGCGCGCAGCAGCGATCCGGGCCTGCCACTGCTCGGGCGACGGGCCCTCGGGCTCGGCGCGCACCGGCAGCGGCCGGCGGGCTGTGCCGAAAGCTCCGGGCTGCCAAGCCTGCACGGCGCCCAGTTCCTCGCGTGGGATGAAGCGCGCGTAGGCCGAGGCCGGCCGCGAGCCCTCGGGCGCGGGCACGTTGGGGAAGCCGTGTCGCTCAGACGAACTCATCTTCGCCGCCGCCCTCGATCACGATTTGCCCCTCGTCCGCCAGACGGCGTGCGATCTTGATCAACTCCTTCTGTTCGGTCTCGACCTCCGACAGGCGCACCGGGCCTCGCGCCTCCAGGTCTTCACGCAGCGTCTCAGCCGCGCGGGTGGACATGTTGCGGAAGACCTTCTCGCGCAGCTCTGGTGTAGCGCCCTTCAGGGCGACCACCAGCGATTCCGACTGCACCTCCTTCAGCAGGATCTGGATGCCCCGGTCGTCGATCTTGGCGAGATCATCGAAAGTGAACATGTTGTCCGCGATCTTCTGCGCGAGGTCCGGGTCGGTTTCGCGGATGTAGTCGAGGACGCTGAGCTCCATCGAGCCACCCATCACGTTCAGGATCTCGGCCGTGGCCTTCACGCCGCCGAGCGTGCTCTTTCGCGCGCGCTCACCACCGGACAGCAGGCGTCCGAGGACGTCATTGAGGTCCTTGAGCGCCGTGGGTTGGATGCCATCGAGCGTCGCCACGCGAATGAGGATCTCGTTGCGCTGGCGTTCTGGCAGCAGCTTCAACACCGCCGAAGCCTGTTCGAATTCCAGGTACACCAGGATGGTCGCCACGATCTGAGGGTGTTCGTTGCGCAGCAGCTCGGCGACCGCGTTCGGGTCCATCCACTTCAGGCTCTCGATGCCGCTGACATCGCTGCCTTGCAGGATGCGATCCAACAGCAGCTCGGCCTTCTCCTCTCCGAGCGCCTTGTGCAGTACGGCTCTCACATACTGGTCGCTGTCGGGCACCAGCATGTGCTCGCTCTTGGACAGCTTCGCAAAGCGTTCCACCACGTTCTCGAAACGATCGCGCGGCACCGTCTTCAGCCGCGCGATCGTCTCGCCCAGACGCTGCACCTCCTTGGGTGACAGATGCTTGAACACCTCGGCGGCCTGCTCCTCGCCCAGGGACATCAGCATGATGGCGGCGTCTTCCAGACCGGTCTCGTCCATGCGCGCTCAGGCTGTTGCCTGCTCCCCGTTGATCATCGAGCGGATGATGTTGGCCACCGCCACGGGGTTCTCCTGAGCCAGGCTCCGGGCGTCGTCCAGGCGTTGCGCGTGTTCAGGGCTGGGCAGCGCCAGGCGGCTCCTGTCGTCTTCCAGGAGGGCGGTGTCGTCGATCACGGTGTCGAGGTTCGTGCCAGGGGGGGGGGTCAGCAGCGCTTTGAGCGCTGGGCGGATCGTCGTCAGGGCGATCAGCAGAGCGACGAAGACCAAGGCTGCCGGCATGGCGGCCGACCGCAACATGTCGATCAGCCACGGCTGGCGCCACAGGGGGACGTCCTCGACCTCGGGTGCGGGCTCGGCGCGGAACGGTGCGTTGACGACGCGTACGGTGTCGCCCCGGTCAGCGCTGAACCCCACACCCTGCTGGACCAGCGCGGTGAGGTTCTCCAGTTCCTGCGGTGTCAGCGGCGTGCTCGTTTGACGGCCGCGCGCATCGGTGCTCTGACGGTGGTTGACGACCACCGCAGCCGACAGCCGCTTGATCGTGCCGGTGGCGTTGCGCGTGGTGCGCTGGGTGCGGTCGAGTTCATAGCTGGCAGTCGACTCCCGGCGGCTGTTGGCCGTGCCCCCGGCCTGCGCGCCCTGCAGCATCTGCGCATTGCCGGTGATGGGCGCTGTCGCCGGTACCGGGGGCTGGTTGGACTGCGCGCCGGGCACGCCCGCGGGCACCGACAGGCCGGGCTGCGTCGACTCCAGCGTCTGCAGCGTTTTCACGGCTGCCGGCGCATCGCCCTGGTTCGGCTTGAACTCCTCGGTCACGAGCATCGATTCCGAGAAGTCGACCTCGGCCGTGATCGTCGCGCGCAAGTTCTCTCGCCCGATCACCGGCTCCAGGAGTTCGACGACACGGCGCTGCAGCATGGACTCGACCTGCTGCACGTACTGCAGTTGCTGTGCGTCCAATCCCTGGCCATTGCCGTCAGGTCCGGTGAGCAGGTTGCCGTCGCCGTCGACTACGCTGACTGCCTTTGCGCTGAGCTCGGGCACGCTAGATGCCACCAGGTGCACGATGCCCGCGAGCTGCGTGCGGTCCAGGGTCCTGCCCGGGTGCAGCGTCAGCATCACCGAAGCCGAGGGCTTCTGCTGTTCGCGGAAGAAGCCGTTCTGCTGCGGCAGCGCCAAGTGCACGCGCACCTGCTGCACGGCCGACAGGCTGCCGATGGTACGCATCAACTCGCCTTCGGTGGCGCGCTTCATCGACATACCCTCGCCAGCCTGGGTCTGGCCGAACTTCTGCGTGTCGAGCAGTTCGTAGCCGACGACGGAGTTGCGTGGCAGGCCCATGTTGCTCAGACGCATGCGCAGGTCCAGCACCTGATCGGCGGGCACCATGATCGCGCCGCCGCCTTCGGCGTGGCGGTAGGCTACGTTCATCTGCGACAGCTGGGCGATCACCGCCCCACCATCCTTGTCGGACAGGCCGCTGTACAGCACCCGATAGTTGCTGCTGCCGGTTTGCAGCGCCAATGTGATCGCTACGGCGGCCAGCGCCGCGGCGCCGATGGCCAGCAGGATCACCGGCCGCAGAGGCAGCGCTGCGAACCGCTCGGCCAGCGTGAGCGGCTCGGGCACCAGCGTCTTCGTTGCGGTCGCGACAGGGGCGGAGTCCATGCGGTTCGGGCGTGTCCAGTGCGTCGCGGCGCCGCCATGGCAGCCGTCGACAGCGGAGCCGATTCTTCGGCAGCGGCATGGGGTCGTATAGGACGAGAAGGACTGCCGAAAGGGATCAATTCGAGGTGTTCCGCCACATCGATATCCCTAAAGTCTGCACCCACACCCATGAGCTCGCACCCGCGCCTCGCGCGGGTGCTCGAAACCACCCGTCCCGGCCTTCGCAACAGGCGTTCTTCCGATGGACCTCGTCAAGCTCAAGCCCTTCGACTTCGCGCAGGCCGCCGCACAGGCCGGCTTGCGCACCGACGGGCAACCGCTGGCGAGAAAGACGTTCGCAGTCCAAGGGCCGAGCTTTTCCGCCGCGATCGACCGTGCGCTGAGGACGGTCAGCGACAGCCAGGCCGAAGCGCGTCGCATGCAGCGCGATGTGCAACTGGATCACCCGACCGTCAGCTTGGAGGAAACGATGGTGGCGATGCAGCGCGCGCAGATCGGCTTCCAGGCCACGTTGCAGGTACGCAACCGGCTGGTGCAGGCCTACTCTGACATCATGAACATGCAGGTCTGAAGGCGACGCGCCGAACGATCGGCGCGCCGACGCTCAGCGCAGCCGCACCTCGACCGAGCGGCTGCCGGCCCGTCTGCGTTCAGCGGGCTGTCGAAGCGGACCGCATGCGCTTCTGCTGGCGATTGACGTAGGTCTGCAGCAGTTTCTCGGCGTCCGGATCCAGACGCGTCCAGCGCAGGCCCATCATCGGACCGAGCGGCCGGCCATCGGTCGTTTCGTGAGTCCCGCATCGGCGCACTTCGAAGCCGGTGACGAATCGGCTCGCTGGCTCCAGGTCGATGCGTGAGCTCTCGATGTGCGTGCCCGGCTCGAGCAGCGGCGTGTCCTTGGGCAGGAGCACGGCGCAGCCACCGACGCTGATGTCCAAGACCTTGCCCACGATCACCTGATCGGGGTTGCCGGGCATGCGAAAGCGCAAAGCAGGGGCTGCGAAGCTGGGCACCTGGACCCTGAAGGATTTGCGGCGCTGGAAGCGCAGGATGGATGCTGGCAAGCGGCATTGCAAGGCCAGCCCTTGAGGGTCGCGCACGAGCTCCAGGCGTTCCATGAGGAACTGGAGCTTCTCATTTTGCAGATAGGTCACGGCCAGGGCCTTATCGGCACTGGCGATGGCTTGCAATCCGTCTTGGTTGTCGTCCACCGAGAACCCGAGGCTCGCGCTGGCCGGGTCCACCCACCACAACATCGTGGTGATGGACACCGTCGGGCTGATGCTGACGTTGACCAGCGCACGCGCGTCGATCAAACGCTGCATGAATGCGACGACCTCCGCCGGCTTGTCGATGCGATTCTCGTCGTCACCATCGATGCCGATGCCCAAACTCGCGAAGTAGTCGTCGACTGACACTGTGATCGATCCCGGGTCCTGTCTGCACGGGAGCCGCCCGTCGGGCCGCAGCCTTCAGGAAAACCCCGTGAACACAATTGATTCAATGGATGGTCTTGAGTTTACCTTCCATCAACTGCTCGATATCCGCCAGCCACGGCTCTGCCAGGTGGCGGATCTCGGCGTCGTTGACCAGGATGCGCTGCATGATCCGGGACTTCGCGCGCGTGCCGTCGGCATCCAGCTGCGCGGTCCGCGCGGCGTGCTTGAGCCGGCTGATGAGCACCATGCACGCACCTTCGAGCTTGACGACCTGGTCCCAGTCGCCGTCGCGCGCGGCAGCCAGCATGTCGACGCTGGCCTGCTCGATCGCTTCGTAGTACTGGAGGAGCTCGGAGTCCATGGGACGTCTCGCGGGTGTGGGGTAGGTGCCAGGCGAAAAGTCAGTTTGCCATGGGGCGGCCAGGTTCGATCGCGTTCCAGGCATCCCGGACAGGCTGGAGTAGACGGATGCATTCATCGATGACTCCTACATCATTCTTGAGGTTGGCGAAGGTGATGCGGCTCAGGAGGTAGCCGTACAGGTTGTGCAGGTCGCTTGCGATGCGGCCGCCTGAGGTCAGGTCGAGCGAGGCCCGCAGGCCCCCGTCGATGATGTTCACCGCCTTGTTGATGGCGCGGGACTTGGCCTCGATGTCGCGCGCCACCATCGCGCCCTTGGCCTGGTTCAGGGCTTCGAACGCGCCTTCGAAGAGCATCGAGATCAGGCGGTGCGGCGTGGCTGAACCCTGGACCTGCGATTCGATGTGCACGCTGTGATAGGCGAACGCCGGGTGCCGTTGGCGGGCGTGGAAGGCGGTGGCAGTCGACATGTGGGTGGGCCGGTTGGTGAGGCTGATGAGTGGTTATCGGCGCGCCATGCTGGGCCTTGAGGACTTCCCGCGTCCGTCCACCACAGAAATTGCCGGGTGCTCCCGGGCCTGTGCGAAACAGCTGCGGGGGGGGGATGGTTGTGGCGGGTGCCCGGGCGGGCAGATGCCGATGGGGCCTTCGAGGCCGCGCGCATGGCGGCGAAAGGCAGGCGCGCCCGGACGACACGGTGACCGTTCGGGCGAGTCGTCCGGTGTTCTTTCGCCTGGGGGCCGCAGGTGCGAACGCAGGCTTGCGACGCGAGATCAGTCCGTCGAGCTGAACTGCTTGGTGACGTACTGGGCCAGTCCGTTGATGCTGGCCATCTTGTTGTCGAGCGCGGTGTACTGCGCCTTCAGGCGGGACTCGATCGACACGAGCCTGTCTTCAAGGCGTTCCTGCTCGTCCTGGTTGCGCCGCAAGCGGCCCTGCAGGCTGTCGCGCTTGGCGCTCAGGTTGCCCTCGGAGCCGGACATCTGGGTGACGATGGCTGCCAGCCGCAGGGCCACGCCGTCGTCAGCGTCGTCGGTGTTGTCGGCGCTGAACAGCGCGGCGACTTCGTCGATGTCCTGCAGCGCTTTGTCCAGCGTGCTCTCGTCGAGACGCAGGGCGCCACCCTTCTGCAGGGTGATGCCGATATCGGCCAGGCGCGAGAACATCGAGGACGCGCCGGTGGTGTCGGTGGCCACCTCGCGCAGCGCGTTCTGGATCAGCAGCGCCACGCGGTCACCCTGCAACGGCGCACCGGTCTTCGTGCTCTCGTTGTAGGCCGTCTGCGCTTTCAGGAAGTTCATCACGTCGTTGTAGGCGTTGACGAAGTCCTTGATGCGTGTCTTCGCGGTGGCGGTGTCGCGGGCGATCGTCACCGTGCCAGGGCTGGTGGTGGTCTTCAGCGCGGTCAACGATATGCCGTCGAGCACGTTGCTCAGCGTGTTGGTGTCCGACCGCACGCTCACGCCGTTGATCGTTGCCTGCAGGTCTCTGGCAACGAGGTTGCCCTGCGCGCCCGAGGTCGAGGCAGGGTGGGTCTGGGCAGTGAATCCCAGCGCGCCGAAGTCGTCCGTGCCTCCGAGCGTGGTGATCTCGAAACCCTGGTCGGCGCCGCTGGCGGTGGACCGCAGCACCAAGCGCGCTCCCTGTGCGTCGGTCAGGATGCTGGCGGAGATGCCGGCCTGTGCGGCGTTGATCGCATCGCGGACGCCGGCCAGGGTGGAAGAGGCGGCGCCGATCTCGATCTCGATCGGCGGCGCATCCGGTTCGGGCGTGAAGCCGCCGAAGTTCTCGCTCCACTGACCGCGCTGGATGGACAGGATGCCGGTGCCCACCGTCGACGAGGCACTGTCGAAGGCGCGCGTGCTCACGCTTTGTCGCTGGGCCAACGCATGCACCTCGATCTCCAGGCTCACGGGCTCGGCCGATGCGTTGGCCGTGACGGTGTAGGCGTCCGCGCCGTTGAGGTTGACCGCGGTTTCCCGCCAGCGCGTGCTCGATGCCAGCGCCTGCGCGGCGGTGCCCAGCGCGTCGACCTTGGATTGCACCTGCCCGTACAGGCTGATCTGGGACTGCACGCCCTGTGCAGCCTGCTGCATGCGCTGCAGCGGCTGGCGCTCGATCGCCATCAACTGGCTGATGATGCTGTTGACGTCCAGGCCGCTGCCGACGCCCAGCGATTGGATGGTGGCCATGGTGTGACGCCTCCTCTGAAGCGTCTTTTCGGCGTTTCAGGAAGGAACTCGAGGGTGCGCAGACGCGGGCGCGCGGCGGCTTAGCGCCTTCAGCCCGTGGCCTGCAGCAGTTGGAGCACCATCTGCGGCTGCGCATTGGCCTGCGCGAGCATGGCGGTGCCCGCGCGCTGCAGGATCTGCGCGCGTGCCATGTTGGCCGTCTCGACCGCGTAGTCGGCGTCCATGATGCGTCCGCGCGCCGAGGCGGTGTTCTCGCCGTAGACCTGCAGCTGCACCACGATGGCCTCGAAGCGGCTCTGTGCCGCGCCCGACGAGGCCCGCGCCGAGTTCACCACGGACAGGTCGGTGTCGATCTGGTCCATCAAGGTCCGCGAACCCTCTGCCGTGGTGATGTCCGCACCGCCGAAGGTGTTCAGCGTCGTCATGTTGAACGCCGTGGTGGAGATGTCGATCGTGTCGGACGAATCCGGGCCGACCTGGAATGTGACCGGGTTGGGGAAGGACGAGTCGAACAGAAGCACGCCGTTGAACTTGCTGTTCTCGATGATGCGCTTGATCTCGAGCTGCAACTGCGTGACCTCTTGCTGCAGGAAGCCGCGGTCGACCGTGCCGATGACGCCTTCGTTGGCCGATTGCACCGCGATCTCGCGCATGCGCTGCAGGTTGTCGGCCACGCGGCTGAGCGCACCCTCGACCGTCTGCAGCAGCGAGATGCCGTCGTTGGCGTTGCGCACCGCCACGGCGGCGCCGCGCACCTGCGTGTTCATGCGCTCGGCCACGGCAAGACCGGCGGCGTCGTCCCGTGCGCTGTTGACACGCAGGCCTGAGGACAGTCGTTGCATCGACGTGGCCAGCGTCGATTGCGACATGTTCAGGTTGCGCTGCGCGTTCAGCGACGAAACGTTCGTGTTGATCGTCTGAGGCATGTCCTTGCTCCTTGCTGGACGTCGTCGGTTCGGTGAATCGTCGGCCTGATCGGCGTCGAGGTGACGGGACAGGATGGACGGATTCTTCGGCAAGCCGATCTCGTCGGATCCGAGGATCAAGGGCGGAAAAGAACTCCAGTTCTGTTGCGTGCGCCGCCGGCGGCGACCGGGTGCGAGCCCGCGGCGCAAAGTGCGAAGGGCTCCGGTACCGAGACCGGAGCCCTCCCTCGATCGCGCAGGCGCGCTGGGCGGTGCGGACGGTGCGGCGGTGATGTCGCCGGGTGTGGTGTCAGAAGCGCAGCAGTGCCGTGACCTGCTGCGGCAACTGATTGGCTTGGGCCAACATCGCATTGCCAGCCTGCTGGAGGATCTGCGTGCGCGTGAAGTTAGCGGTCTCGACCGCGTAGTCGGCATCCATGATCCGGCCCCGCGCCGCGCTCTGGTTCTCGCTGGCCACCTGCAAGCTGCTGATGATGGACTCGAAGCGGTTCTGTGAGGCGCCGAAGTTCGAGCGCGCAGTCGTGACAGTGTCGATGGCCGCATCAAGGTCTGTGATCGCTTGCTGTGCCGCAGCTTGGCTCGTCGAGATATCGACGCTTTGCCCGGTTGCAGCGATGATGGTTGCATCAGCCGACAGGTTGACCGTGTCGATGTTGACCTGATCGTTGCCGGTGTTGTTGGCGCCCACCTGGAAGGTCAGCGACGCCGAGTTGTTGAGCAGGTTGACCGTATTGTTGAAGGTGGTGTTGCCTAGCACCCGGTTGATCTCGGCACTCAGCTCCGAATACTCCGCTTGCAGATTTTGCCGGTCTGCAGTGCTGTTGGTGGCGTTGGCCGACTGCACCGCCAGCTCACGCATCCGCTGCAAGCTTTCGTTGACCTTGCCGAGCGCGCCTTCTGCGGTCTGCGCCAGCGAGATCGCGTCGTTGGCGTTGCGCATGGCCACGCTCATGCCACGCACCTGGGACTGCATGCGTTCGGCGATCGCCAGACCCGCGGCGTCGTCCTTGGCGCTGTTGACACGCAGACCTGAGGACAGGCGCTGCATCGAGGTGGCCATCGAGCCCTGGCTCGAGGAGAGGTTGCGCTGAGCGTTCAGCGACATCACGTTGGTGTTGATGGTCGAAGCCATTTTCAGTACTCCTTTACGGTTGAACATGCCCGGCTCTGGCGCCGGCCTGGCCACGGCAGGGTTCCTTTCCCCGTCTGTCCTGCCGTCTCCTGGCTGCCGGCTTGGCACGATCCCGGCAGCCGCCCGACGCTAGAGGACTCGCGCAATCCACCGGGTGTTGCCACTTCGGTTGTCTCGCTTGGCCGTCTAACCGGACCACGGACCCCGAATAGCGGACCCGTTGAGGTGCTTATCGTCGATTCGCTGCCAGGACTTGAGGGTTGGCGATGAAGATCTTTTCGCGTTGTCCGCTGCCGATCGTGTGGAGCCACCCGCCGTCGCATCGGAACAGACATGTGCGCCGCGGCCTCTTCCAGGGATCGGGCCCATGTCGCCCCGGTGATGATCAGCAAGGCCGATACCCGCAGGCCAGCGCCGCGGGCCTGCGTGCCGACGCTTCCATGGAGCACTCCGATGCTGAACCGCCGCGCCTCCCCGCCCACATCCGCAGGCATCCGATCTCCTGGCGTCGGTGCTGCCTTGCGCTCGGCCGCTGCGAGAGCCGCTGCCGAGCACGACAAGGCGCTGGCGCAGGCCGCAGCCCGTTTTCGCGTCGGTGATGCCGCCGGTGCCTTGTCGTCGGCTGCGCGAGCTTGTGCTCTGCGGCCGGGCGAGCCGGGCTCGGTGGCGCTGCGCGCGCGCGCGCTGGCCCGGCTGGAGCGGCATGAGGACATCGTGAGCGTGCTGCGGCACGAGTCACCCAGCGCGATGAACCTGGAAGCTTGGTCGCACCTGGGCGACGCGCAGCGCCGCCTGGGCCGGCCGGCCGAGGCCCTGAAGGCCTACATGAATGCGTTGGCCGCGAATCCGGGGGACGGCACGCTGCACTACCGACTCGGGCTGTGTTTTGACGACCTGATGCTGCGCGACCAGGCCGTGCATTGCTTCCGCACCGCCCTGATGCTCGACCTGGGACCCTTGGAAGTCGGCGTGCGCGACATGCTGATCTTCCACGACCGGCAGTTCTGCCATTGGCACGAGGCCGATTCGCAGGTCGACCTGCTGCAGCGGTCGGCGCGGGCCCTTCCCGACGATGCCGCGGTGCGCACCAACCCCTTCGCCCACGCCACGCTGCTCCACGACCCGCAGGACCTACTGCGTGCCGCCCAGGCGACGGCGCGCTTCTTCGCCGCGTCGGCCCAGCCCCTGCCGCCGCGGCGACCTGCACGCCGCGACCGGCTGCGGGTGGGGTATGTCTCGTGCGACTTCCACCACCACGCCACTTCGCTGCTGATGATCCAGTTGATCGAGCGGCACGACCGCTCGGCCTTCGAGATCACCCTCTACAGTCACGGCCGCACCGACGACAGCCCGGTGCGCGCGCGGCTGCTTGCCGCCAGCGACCGAGTCGTCGACATCAACGCGATGTCCGATCGCGACGCCGCTCAGCGCATCCGCCGTGACGGTATCGACATCCTGGTGGACCTCAAGGGCTACACCCGGGGCAGCCGCCCGGGACTGTTCGCCTGCGGGCCGGCGCCGGTGCAGGTGGCCTACCTCGGCTTTCCCGGCACGACGGGGGCGCCGTGGATTGACTACATCGTCGGCGACACCTGGGTCACGCCCCTCGAACATGCTGCCGACTTCAGCGAACGCATCGCGCAACTGCCCGGCGCCTACCAATGCAACGACGGCACCCGGTCGCTGCCGACACCCGCGCCGCGTCAGGCCCACGGCCTGCCCGATCGGGCGCTGGTGCTGTGCGGCTTCACGCAACCGTACAAGATCTCGCCCGAGGTCTTCGATGTCTGGTGCCGGCTGCTCGGTGCGCTGCCGGGAGCGGTGCTGTGGCTGCTCGACGACAACCCGACCGCCACCGCTGCCCTGCACCGCGAGGCGCAGGCGCGCGGCATCGCCGCTGACCGGCTGGTCCTCGCGCCGAAGATGGAGCATTCGGCCCACCTCGACCGACTCGGCTGCGCCGATCTCTTCCTCGACACCTGGCCTTGCAACGGGCACACCACCGTCAGCGACGCCCTGTGGGCCGGCCTGCCGGTGGTGACCTGGTCGGGACGCACCTTCGCCTCGCGCGTGGCGGGCAGCCTGCTGCGTACGCTGGGCTTTGCCCAGTTGGTGTGCACCGACGTGGCGGGCTACGAGGCGCTGGTCCTCGATCTGGCCCATGACGAGGGCCGGCGGCGCGCTCTGCGGTCCGGCATCGAGGCCGCCCGCATCGCCTCACCCCTGTTCGACGGTGCGACGAAGGCCCGGCAGCTCGAATCGCTGTTCCTGCGGATGTGGGATCGTGCGTTGCATGCCCTGCCTGCGGCGCATCTGCCGGTCGAGGATTGATCCTGCCCGAAGGCCGCCGAGACCAGGATGCGGCTGGGCGACCGGGGCGCCGGGTGGCTGATCCAGCCGAACGACAGCCTGCCCGAGCCAACCGTTCTGCAGAGTTCTTCAACCCGAACCGACAGATGCCTCGAGTCCGAAACGATCTCGCAAGACCTGCGCGGACGCTTGCCGCCCGGTACCTTCGTAGACCAGGGAGAGGTTGTGCGCAGCGAGGTGGCTGCCCCGTCCTTGGACCGAGCCGGTGATGTCCGGTCGCTCGCCGATCTCCAAGCACAGCAACCAGGCCTGCTCGGCCTGCGCGAGTCGTTCGGTCGCCCGGTCCGGCAATTGCGCCGCCCAGTCGAGCATCACGTCACCGAGCGCAAAGAACATGTCCGGTGACTGTGTGCACAGCGTGCGGTCGCCTTTGTCGATCTCCTGAGCAGCGAGATCCGCGGCCTGCGCGTGACGGCCGGCGCGCTTGAGTGAGTAGAGGCAGCGAGCGACCAGATCGGGGCGCCAATCGGCATCGTCCGCGGCCGTGAGGCAAGCCCGCAGCAAGTGTTCGGCAGCCTGTGAGTGTTCCTCATAGACGGCCTCGTCCTTGCCGAGCTGGTAGAGCAGGTAGGCGTCATCCGGCCGTGCCTGCAGCGCCTTGTGCAGCAGGCGGCGGTTGCGCCCGCGCTTGCGTGCGAGTGCCGAGTCCGTGTAGCCGTCGTGGCCCACGCGCACGGGGATCCGGCGCACCGGCAGGGCGTGCATGGGCTGTTCGTGGATGCAGCCTTCATAACGCACGTGCCCGGGCAGCACGCGGCTGAGCCAGTGCGTGCTGCGCTGCGCCGCGCTGCCGTGATGGTCCTGCAGTGCGATGGCTCCGACGAATGACGGGGGGGTGTGCGTGAGTCCACGAAGGAAGGGGCCGCCGTCGACCAGCCATTCGTCGGCGTCGAGGACCAAATGCCAGTCGGCCTGCGCAACCTGCAAGGCCAGGTTGCGAGCGTGTGCGAAGTCGTCCTGCCAAGGCGCGCAAAGCACGTCAGCGCCCATGCGGCTCGAAAGTTCGGCTGTGCCGTCGGTCGAGCCGGTGTCCACCACGACCATCCGGTCGACGTAGGGTCCGACGCTGTCCAGCAAGCGGCCGACCCGTTCGACCTCGTCTTTGGCGATGACCGCCAACGCAATCGTCTGTCTGTTCACGATGTTTTCAGGCGTAGCCGGTGGCGAGGGGGTATTTGTCGGGCGCTGCGGCATCCGTACTTGTGTCAGGTACCGACGAGTCGTCGAAGGGGCTGTGGTCCAGGTCGTCTGGCAACGGTCCGAAGACCGGGTCCATGGTGCGGGCCCAGGTGCGCTCGGCGGCGGTCGTCCTTATCTTGCGGAGTTCCGCGCGCATGAAGGCGGCCTGCGCCTTCTCGCAGGGCTGTAGCCGGGTGTCGAGCCAAGCGAACCCGGTCAGGTCGAACCGATGCTCGAACCAACCGAGATACCAGAACCAAGTGGTGTAGTAGACCCAAGAGTGCTCGTTCATCGCCCGCACGTGGGTAGGGTCCTGCCAGGCGGTGGGCGCGCCCTCGCAGGGCACCTCGATCAGGAGCCGTCCACCTTCGCGCAGCAGCTGCAGCAGGTTGCTCATCAGGCCCGGCAGGTCCGCGACATGCTCGAGCACGTTGCTCGCGACGATCTCTTCCATTGAATCGCTGTCGACGTCCACGGCATCGCCGAAGCGCGTGGTCGTGTGCAAGGGCAGTGCCAGTGGCGTCGACAGGTCCAGCAGCAGGTCGGGGCCGGCGCGTTCCAGGACATCCACGTTGAGCCACCCGGGCCGGTAGTCCTTGCCCGACCCGAGGTTCATCCGTGTCGGCTTCCAGGCGGTGGAGGGCCGGGTCTGCCGATGCCCGCAGGCGTATCCGACGGCAAAGGCTGTGAGATCAGCGTAAGCGTCCAGCGGATCGTGGGCGGTCCATCCTTGCAACCTGGCTCGTGCCCGCTCATAGAACTCTGGCGTGGCGAATCGGCTGGCGAAGTACGCTTCGGTGCTGGCTTCGTCGATCCATTCGACGGCGTCGACCAAGGGTTCGGGAGGCAGGGTGTTCGGGCCGCGTTCACTGATCACCGGCGTTCCGAGCGACAGGCAATGCTGCACGCGGACCTGCTCGAACACAGCCGACCCGTAATGGTGAATGTTGAGCACCGCCTTGGCCTGCGCGATGACCTCGTCGCGTTCCGGGCCGTAGACGGGCTTGTCGAGCAGCGTGACCTGCCGACCGGTGGCTTCGATGCGCTGGAACCACTCGCGCCTTCGGTCGTTCACGCTGCCGAAGAACAGCAGGTCGATCGGCCGCTCCTCCAGCGGGGTGGTCTGCGCGGGTGACGGCCGCAGGTAGGGAGCGTGGAGGAAGGGCACGATCGGCACGTCCTCGGGCCGATCTGTATAGGACGGCACGTTACGCGCGTCGTAGTCGATCACGCCGGAGGTGCGCAGGAGGTCCTGGTAGGACGGCGTCAAGGGGGCACCGTACGGGCCGAACTGCTCGAGGTTGAGGAACAGGCAGGCGTGGCGTTGTCGCAAGCCGGCGTCGAAGCCCAGATGCGCCCCGAGCACGATGTTCACCGCATCGGCCCTCAGCCGATTCTTGGCCAAGCTAACCTCGAGACCGAATCGGCGGAACTGGTATCGCAGGTAGCGCGCGGGGTCGAGCAGGCCCAGCGAATGGACATAACCCGCTGGCTGGACGATGGACAGGTGCACGGGTGGGGATTGAAGGGTGTTGTCCATGCGGAGGGCCTCGTTGCGTACTTGGACTGGCCAGGCGTGGTGGCCGTGGGCAGGCTGCAAGGCACACGACCTCGTCTGCGCAGGCGCAACACGGGCGCACACAGGCTTGTAGGAATTTTCCTGACACGTCGCATGGCGCTGCGCCGACTCAAGCCCGGGAAATCGACCGATAACGCCATTCCTCGGTCATTTTCACAATTCTTCCCATGCCGGATCGACGAATCAGCGCCACGGGAAGCCCCCAAGTCGCAGGGTTCAGAGGAGATGGCGAAGAGATGCCGGCAGCACCCGTTGCCCACCTGCACCCCGACACCGCACACACCGAGAGGACGAAGGAAATGGACATCACGATGCAAGCCACCACCGCCCAGAGCCTGGCCCGCGCCCGAGCCACCGAGCACCTGCGCGAGGAGATCCGCGAGACCAACCTGTCTTACCTGATGCTGGCGCAGAGCCTGATCCGCGCTGACCGCGAGGAGGCGATGTTTCGGTTGGGGCTGAGCGAGTCGACGGTGGACATCCTGGCGCGCCTGAGCCCGGCGCAGGTCATGAGACTGGCCTCGGGCAGCACGCTGTTGTGTCAGTTCCGCATGAATGACGACATCGTCTGGAACCTGCTGACGCAGCACGGCAAGGGCAGTGCCGCCGCCAACGATGGCGCCAGCCGCTTGCACGCCAGCATCCTGCTGGCCGGACGCCATCAGCAGGCGGCCTGAGCACGGGTCGTCACACCGGCCCCGCCCGCCCATTCGCCAGACCCGGCCCGCACCCATCGCGCCGCTGAAATCACCCGCCCCCACACCGGAGCCCGCACCATGAGCCGCAGCAAGAGCATCCTCTCGGAAGCCCGCCAGATCGAACAGGCGGTGTCGTTGATCGAATTGGGCGCGCGCCTGCAGGTGCTGGAGTCCGAGACCGACATGAGCTACGAGCGCCTGCTGCGCTTGTACAAGGAGGTAGCGGGCCGCAGCCCGAGCAAGGGCCAGTTGCCTTTCTCTACCGACTTCTTCATGACGTGGCAGCCCAACATCCACGCAAGCCTGTTCCTCAACATCCACGAATACCTGAACAAGGTGGCGCCGCTGGACGAGGTCGATGCCATCATCAAGGCCTATCGGCTGTACCTTGAGCAGGTCGGCGCACAGGGGTTGGAGGCGTTGCTGTCGGTGACCCGCGCCTGGCGGCTGGTCAAGTTCATCGACAACGGGATGCTGACGATGACGCGCTGCTCCTGCTGTGGGGGGCATTTCGTCACCCATCCGCACGAGATCGCCAAGCACTTCGTCTGCGGTCTGTGCAACCCCCCAGCCCGCGCGGGCAAGGGGCGGTCCGCAGGATCGCTGCGCATCGGTGCGCAAGCGCAGGAGGGCGACGAGCCGCCAACCTCCGACCTTGCCGACACCACTGACCTCGCAGACATGTCTGGAGATGCCCGCGCCGAGCCCCCCGCTCGACCCGGGATCGGCGGCGCGGGCGTCCAGGCTAGAGGCTCGAGCGTGATGCAGGCCGACACCGAATCGCTCGACCTCGCGTATCAGTTGCTGACGCGGGCCGGCGCAGGACAAGGCTGCGACAGGGGTGTTGATCGCGCGTTCGCCCGCTGATGCGCTGCCTTAGACTCTTGGAAGAGTCGATGAAAAGCATCTATCGATGGACGTTTCTATTTCAGAGCCTGCGAAAGCCCGAGTGGCATTTCTGCGCTGGCCCCTTCCCGCGCTGATGGCGTGGGTGGTGGGCTGGGGCGTGCTGCTTTGGGCGCAGGCCTGGGCGGCGCCGGGCTGGCTCGCGCTGACATGGGCCTGGCTGCCCAGCGCCGTGCTGGCCGCAGCCACTGCCGGGTCCTGGCGGCGGGTGATCGTGCTGGCAGGTCTGCCACTGGCCCTGGCCCTGTCCGGTGGCATGGGCGACCTGCCCGACGGGCTGTGGTTGGCAGCGGCGCTGGGGGTCCTTGCCGTCTATCCGCTGTCTGCATGGCGCGATGCGCCGCTGTTCCCGACGTCCAGGCGGGCCATCATGGGGATCGGGTCCCAGCTGGGGCTGCCAATCGGCGCGCGCATCCTGGACGCGGGCAGCGGCCTGGGCCACGGGCTGAGGGCGCTGCGTGCGGCTTTCCCGGGGGCACGGGTCGAGGGGGTTGAGCGCAGTGCCTTGCTGGTCTGTCTGGGGCGTCTGTGGCCCGCCACGCCACCCGCACGGCGTGGTGACATGTGGCGGCACGACTGGGCGGATTTCGACGTCGTGTACCTCTTCCAGAGCCCCGAGACGATGTCGCGCGCGTGGGCGAAGGCCTGTGCCGAGATGCGGGAGGGGGCTTGGCTCCTCAGCCTCGAGTTCGAGGTGCCCGGCCTTCAGCCCGATGGCCTGACCACGGTATCGCCCGCCGGCTCGCGTCGGGTGCTGGCGTACCGGATTCCCCGCCGCGCCGCGCCGCATCCGACGGGTGGCCCGTCAGACCCTCGGGTCGCCTGAGCCGGGACACGCACCATGTTCGTCCTCATCGGCTGGTTTTTCGCGATGCTGTGCGTCTTCGGGGTGTTCCTGGCGCACGGCGGCAACATCGCGCCCGTCCTGAAGGCCCTGCCGTACGAGATGACCGCCATCATGGGTGCGGCGGCCGGCTCCTTCCTGGCGGCCAACTCGATGAAGGTCGTCAAGGCGACGATGTCCGGGGTGGGCCAGTGCTTCAAGGGCAGCAGGTACAGCAAGGCACGTTACATGGACCTGCTGGCGCTGCTCTACGACGTGTTGCAAAAGGCAAGGCGCGAGGGCCTGATGGCCATCGAGAAGGACGTCGAGGACCCGGCCAACTCGACGATCTTCCAGAAATACCCCGCCGTGCTCGAGAACCACCACGTCACGGAGTTCATCACCGACTACCTGCGGATGATGGTCACGGGCAACCTCAACGCGCACGAGATCGAGACGCTGATGGATAGCGAGATCGAGACCCATCACCAGGAGGCGCACGCGCCGGTGTTGGCCCTGCAGCGACTGGCAGGTGCGCTTCCCGCCTTCGGGATCGTCGCGGCCGTGCTCGGGGTGGTCAACACCATGGGCTCGGTCGGGCAGCCGCCGGCGGTGCTGGGCGGGATGATCGGCTCGGCCTTGGTCGGCACTTTCCTCGGGATTCTGCTGTCCTATGCCTTCGCCGAACCGCTGGCTGGCCTGCTGGAGCAGAAAGTCGAGGAGGGCACCAAGGAGTACCAGTGCGTCAAGACCACGCTGCTCGCCAGCATGCAGGGGTATGCGCCCCAGGTGGCGATCGAATTCGGCCGCAAGGTGCTGTACGCCGAGCACCGCCCGAGCTTCGGCGAGCTCGAGGCGCACGTCAAGGGCAAGAGGTGAGGCCGCGCAGCGTGTCGGCCGTGGGTTCGGCGGGCGTCGGAGGCTGAGCCATGGCAGGCGACACCAAGAAGCTCCAGCCCATCATCATCAAGCGCATCAAGAAAGGCGGTCACGGCTTTCACGGAGGTGCCTGGAAGATCGCCTATGCCGACTTCGTGACGGCGATGATGGCCTTCTTCCTGATGATGTGGCTGATCGGCTCGACCACCGAAGGCGACCGCAAGGGCATCGCGGAATACTTCCAGACGCCGCTGCGCGTGGCCTTGCTCGGCGGGGGTTCGGGCTCGGGTGATTCCTCGTCGCTGGTGCGCGGCGGGGGGGAGGACCTGTCGCGCTCCGTCGGGCAGGTCAAGGGCGGCGACGTCGAATCCAGGCGCCGCGCGGCCAACCTCGAGGCGCTGCGAGACGAGCAGCGACAGGCCGAACGCGTTCGGCTGCAAAAGCTGGCCGAGGACCTGGAACGCCGCATCACCGAGAGCGGGCTCGAGGCGCTGAAGTCGCAGATCCGCCTGGACATGATGCGCGATGGCCTTCGAATTCAGATCGTTGACGCCGCCAATCGCCCGATGTTCGCCAGCGGCTCGGCCGTGGTGCAACCCTACATGCGTGCGCTGCTGCGCGATATCGGCAGCATCCTGGTCGAGGTGCCCAACCGTCTCACGCTGGAAGGCCATACCGACGCCGTCCCGTTTGGCGGCGGTGCGCTCGGCTACACGAACTGGGAGCTTTCCGCCGATCGGGCGAACGCCTCCCGCCGCGAGCTGGTGGCCGGTGGTTTGCCGGCGGACCGGGTGCTGCGCGTCCAGGGGCTGGCGGCCAGTTCCCCTTTTGAGCGCGATGACCCGAACGCGCCCGTGAACCGGCGCATCAGCATCATCGTCATGAACCGCGATGCCGAGGACCGGATGTTCCGTGTCGATGCCGACCCCGGTCCTGCGGCTGCCCGTGATGCCGCCGCGGCCGACCCGCCTGTCGCACCGCTGCCCGGAACTACTCCGGGCGGCGGCGTTTTCCGTTGATGACCCTCGATCTCAGTCTTTTCCAGGAGTCGTGTGCATGACCTCACCGAGTGATCTCCGTTTCCTCGTCGTCGACGATTTCGCCACGATGCGTCGCATCGTTCGCGGATTGCTCAAGGACATGGGCTGTACCCGCGTCGAAGAGGCCGAGGATGGTGCGGCTGCGCTGCACATCCTGCGATCCCAACCCTTCGACTTCGTGGTGTCGGACGTGAACATGCCCAACATGAACGGCTTCGACCTGTTGAAGTCCATACGCGCCGATCCCGCGCTCAAGCATCTGCCCGTGCTGATGGTCACTGCCGAGGCCCGCAAGGAGGACATCGTCCTGGCAGCGCAGAACGGCGCCTCGAGCTACATCGTCAAGCCCTTCACCAAGGCGACGCTGGAAGAGAAGGTCGTGAAGATCGTCCAGAAGTTGCCTCCTCGCGCCTGACCGCGCTCCGACGCCACCTCAACGCCAGCCCGGAAGTCCTGCGGCTGGAGGTTCACGATGACCTTCCAGAGCCCGTGAGGGCCGATGACCTTCAGCGGGTTCGCGCTCGCAAGGGCGCGACGCGACACCCCTTGACCATGGACGATGATGATGAATGAACAAGCAGGTCCCCCTGAGCATTCCGCAACGGACGCCGATCCGGCGGCGGTCTTCCGACGGCTGGGTGTGATGACCCGGCAACTGCACGATGCGCTGCGCGAACTGGGTGTCATGCCGCAGTTGCAGCACGCCGCAGAGGGTTTGCCGGACGCACGCAGCCGGCTCAACTACGTGGTCGAGAAGACGGCGGCGGCGGCTGACAAGGTGCTGGATGCGGTGGACGAAGTCAAATCGCTGAATGCCGACGTCAGTGCGTCCGCGCGCGCGCTCGTGCAGCGATTGGACGATCCCGCGCAGGTCTCTCCCTCCGATGTCGAGGTCCGAGAGGCCTTGCGAGCCATCGAAGAGCGGGCCGCGCGGGCCGACGCTCGGCTCACCGACATCATGCTGGCGCAGGATTTCCACGACCTGACCGGGCAGGTCGTGGCACGGGTGGTCACACTGGCCAACGAACTGGAATCCAGCCTGGTCAAGCTGCTGGTGGAAGTCGCGCCGGAAAGCGCGGTGGTCCCTTGCGAGCGGGTCCTGGACGGGCCCGTGGTTGACCCGAAAGGGCGTTCCGACGTGGCCGTTGACCAGACCCAAGTCGACGACCTGCTCGCGAGCCTGGGTTTCTGAATCTGCGCGGGGCAGCCTGCGGCTTGCGCGGGCGGATGCCCGGCGGCTGCGCCTCTGGACTCCCGCTTTTCACCCGCTTTTCCGTCGATGAACGCCAGGGCTGGCGCGGCACCATGCGCAGGCTACGGAAGCCGTCCGACGACACAGGGTCGTCGGCGCGCAACCGGCGCCGACGACCATGGCAGACGACGCCCAGGACCGCACCCTACCCGCCACCGAACGCAAGATCAACAAGGCCCGCGAGGAGGGGCAGGTCGCGCGCTCGCGTGATCTGGGTCACTTCGCCGCGCTGTTCGGGGCCGGGCTGACGCTGATCGCGGTGGCGCCGCAGTTCACGGGCTGGCTGCAGCAGCGGCTGGCCGCGGCGCTGCGCTTCGACCTCCAGACGGTGGCGAGCCCCGAGGCCATGGTCTCCCGTCTGGGCGATCTGGTGCTCGTGATGATGCTCGTCGTGATCCCGCTCGGGCTGCTGATGATGGTGGTGGGCGTGCTCTCGGGCGTGGCTGCGGGCGGTTGGAATTTTTCCTGGAAGGCGCTGCAGCCGAAGTGGGAGAAGATCGATCCGCTGGCCGGCGCCAAGCGCATGGTCTCGGGCAAGCAGATCGGGCTGATGCTCAAGGCCTGCCTGCTCGCGGTGGTGCTGGGGGTCATCGCGGCGCTGTACGTCAACGCCAGCCTGCCGCGCTTCGCGCACACGCTGGCCTTGCCGCTGCCCGCGGCCATCGCGCACGCAGCCGATGCGATCTGGCTGGGCGTGGTGTTGCTGCTGGTGGCGCTGGCGGCCTTCGCCGCGGTGGACGTGCCGCTGCAACGCTTCGTCTGGTTGCGCGGCCTGCGCATGAGCCATCGCGAGCTCAAGATGGAGATGAAGGACGTCGAGGGCAGCCCCGAGGTCAAGGCCAAGGTCCGTGCGCGCATGCGCGAAATGGCCAACCGCCGCATGCTCGCGGCCGTGCCGCAGGCCGATCTGGTGGTCATGAACCCCACGCACTACGCGGTCGCGCTGAAATACGACGCCCTGAAGACGGCAGCGCCGGTCGTGCTGGCCAAGGGCGCCGACCTGATGGCGCTGCGCATCCGGGATGCCGCCCAGGCGGCGTCGGTGCCGGTGCTGCAGGCGCCGCCTCTGGCGCGCGCCTTGTACGCGCATGCCGAAGTCGATCGCGAAATCCCGGCGGCGCTGTTCGCGGCCGTGGCACAGGTGCTGGCATGGGTCTACCAGTTGCGCAACGCGATGGCGGGCAAGGGTCAGACGCCGGCGCCGCTGGGCGAGGTGCCGGTGCCGCCGGAACTCGATCCGCACCTGCGTGAGGCGGCGCGGGCCGCCGGAGGCCCGGCATGAACGCCGCCTGGACGAACCACCCGTGGGCCCGGCGCGCGCAGGGTCTGCTCGGGTCCGATGCCGGCGTGCTGAAGGCGCTGACGGCGCCCTTCTTCATCGTCCTGATCCTGGCGATGATGGTGCTGCCTCTGCCGCCCTTCGCGCTGGACCTGCTGTTCACCTTCAACATCGCGTTGTCGCTGATGGTGATGATGGTGGCCGCGACGATGAAGCGGCCGCTGGACTTCGCCGCGCTGCCGGCGGTGTTGCTCGTCACGACCCTGCTGCGCCTGAGCCTGAACGTCGCCTCCACGCGCGTGGTGCTGATGGACGGCCATACCGGCCCCGGCGCGGCCGGCAAGGTGATCGAGTCCTTCGGGCAGTTCCTGATCGGCGGCAACTACGCGGTCGGTCTGCTGGTGTTCGCGATCCTGGTGGTGATCAACTTCATCGTGGTCACCAAGGGCGCCGAGCGCATCGCAGAGGTCGGCGCGCGCTTCACCCTGGACGCGATGCCCGGCAAGCAGATGGCCATCGACGCCGACCTGAACGCCGGTCTGATCGACGAGAAGGAGGCCAAGCGCCGGCGTGCCGAGGTGGCCGAGGAGGCGGACTTCTTCGGCTCCATGGACGGCGCGAGCAAGTATGTGCGCGGCGACGCGATCGCCGGGCTGCTGATCCTGCTGATCAGCGTGATCGGTGGCTTCCTGATCGGCATGATGCAGCACGACCTGTCGGCCGGTGAGGCCTCGCGCACCTACATCCTGCTGGCCGTGGGCGACGCGCTGGTGGCGCAGATCCCCGCACTGCTGATTTCCGTCTCGGCGGCGATGGTGGTCTCGCGCGTGGGCAGCGAGCAGGACGTCGGCTCGCAGATCCGCAGCCAGGTCTTCGATTCGCCGCGGGCCATCGGCGTGACAGCCGGCATCGTCGGCGCGCTCGGGATGGTGCCGGGCATGCCCAACCTGGTCTTCCTGCTCATCGCGGCTGCCCTGGGCGCGCTGGCCTGGGCCACCTGGCGGCGCCAGCGCAAGCCCGCCGACGCGCCGCGCTCGACCGACGCCAGCGAGATCCCGGCCGCCAGCACCGAGGCCACCTGGGACGACCTGGCGCCGGTGGACACGCTGGGCCTGGAGGTGGGCTTCCGCCTGATAGCCCTGGTCGACAAGGCGCGCAACGGCGAGTTGCTCGGCCGCATCAAGGGCGTGCGCAAGAAGTTCGCGCAGGATGTCGGCTTTCTGCCGCCGCCCGTGCACATCCGCGACAACCTGGGCGAGCTCAAGCCTGGCGCCTACCGCGTGACGCTGCGCGGCGCCGTCGTCGGCGAGGGCGAGGCCTATCCCGGCATGCTGATGGCGATCAACCCCGGCGGCGCCGTGCAGCAGCTGCCGGGCACGCGCACCACCGATCCGGCGTTCGGGCTGCCGGCGGTGTGGATCGAGGAACGCCACCGCGAGATGGCGCAGATGGCCGGATTTACCGTCGTTGATTGCGCGACCGTGGTGGCCACACACCTTTCACACTTGATGCAGGTGAACGCGGCCCGATTGCTGGGCCGCACCGAGACCCAAGCCCTGGTGGACCACGTGAAGAAATCAGCCCCGAATCTGGTCGAGGACGTGATACCAAAGCTCGTCGGCGTCGGCACGCTCCAGAAGGTGCTGCAACTGCTGCTCGACGAGGGCGTGCACATTCGCGACATGCGTTCGATCGTCGAGTCGCTGGCCGAGCACGCATCCACCGTCACCGATCCGGGCGAGTTGATGCAGCGCGTGCGGGTGAACCTGGCGCCGGCCATCGTGCAGCAGATCTACGGCCCGGTGAAGGAGCTCGACGTGATCGCGCTCGAGCCCGAGCTCGAGCGGCTGATCACACAGGCGCTGACCTCGCCGCACGGCGCCGCGCTCGATCCCGGCGTGGCCGACACGCTCACGCGCAGCGCGGCCGACACCGCGCGCCGCCAGGAGGATCTGGGCCTGCCCGCCTGCCTGCTGGTGCCCGACCCCATCCGCAGCGCGATGGCCCGGCTGCTGCGCCGCGCCGCGCCGCGCCTGAAGGTGCTGTCGCACAGCGAGATCCCTGAGACCCATTCGATCCGCATCGCCTCGATCATCGGAGCCCCTGCATGAACGTCAAACGCTTCACCGCACGCACCTCGCGCGAGGCCCTGAAGCTCGTCAAGTTGGCCTTTGGCAGCGACGCCGTGGTGCTGTCCACGCGCCCCTGCCCGGAGGGCATCGAGGTGCTGGCCATGGCCCCGGAGTCGGTGGGTCAGTTGGAGCGCCTGGGCGCCCCAGCAGATGTGACGTCGACGCGCGCCGACACCCGGGCGGTGGCGCCGCGCGAACCGGTCTCGGCGCGAAGCGCGGGACGGCCGTCGGCCTCCGAGCCAGCCACGACGGCGGCGCCCGCCTATACCTCCGGCGCGAGCGCGGAACGTCGTGAACCGGCGTTCGACGGCAGCGTCAACGAGGATGTCGAGCGGCTGTCGATGAGCACGCTGTCGTTCCAGGACTACGTGCGCGAGCGCATGTTGCGCCGCCGCAAAGCCGAGATGGAGGGCGCCAGCGGCCGGGAGGCTGCCGGGGGCGGGGCCGAGACCGAGGCGATGGTCCTGCCCTTCGCGCGGCCGCAGGTCACCGCCGGCCTGTCGGCACACCATCCACCGGTGCTCACGCAGGCGGTGGGTGTCTCAGGGATGATGGACGGCGGCGCGCCGGCGGGCTCTGGCGGCCGGGGCGCGATGATGCAGGCCGTCGTGGCCGATGCCCAGGCGGCGGCGGCACTGGAGCGCGGACGGCCGAAGTCGCTGCGCGCCGATGTGATGGCCGGCAGCGAACGCGCCCAGATGCTGGACGAGCTGCGTTCGGTCAAGGGCCTGATCGAGGACCGCTTCGGCGCGCTGGCCTTCATGGAAAAGCTGCAGCGCGACCCGCGGCAGGCGCAGCTGTCGCAGCGTCTGCTGGAGTGTGGCTTCTCGCCGGCGCTGGTGCGCAAGCTGCTGGCCAGTCTGCCGGCCGATGGCGACGAGGCCGCCTGGGCGTCCGGTGTGCTCGAGCGCAACCTCGCCACCGGTGACCGCGAGGCGCCGCTCGAGGACATCGGCGGGGTGTATGCCTTCATCGGAGCCACCGGCGTGGGCAAGACCACCAGCACCGCCAAGCTGGCGGCGGCCTTCTCGGCTCGGCATGGCGCCAACAACCTCGGGCTGGTGACGCTGGACGCCTATCGCATGGGCGCCCAGGAGCAGTTGCGCGCCTATGGCCGCATCCTCGGCGTCCCGGTGCACACGGCACACGACCGCGCCTCGCTGGAAGACCTGCTGGAATTGCTGTCGAGCAAGAAGCTGGTGTTGATCGACACCGGTGGCATGGCGCAGCGCGACACACGCACGCCCGAGATGTTGGAGATGCTGTCGCACCCTTCGGTGCAGCGCCTGCTGGTGGTCAACGCCGCTGCGCAGGGCGAGACCATCGAGGACGTGCTCGTGGCCTACCGTGCCGCGCAGTGCCGTGGCGTGGTGCTGACCAAGGTCGACGAGGCCGTCAAGCTCGGCCCCGCGCTCGACGCGCTGATCCGCCATCGTCAGAAGGTGCTCGCCGTGGCCAACGGGCAGCGCGTGCCCGAGGATTGGCACCGGCTGTCATCGGCGACGCTGGTGCAGCGCGCGCTGCGCGCCGCCGGCAGCACGGCCTGGCGGCTGGATCCCTCCGACATCAATCTGGTTTTTGCCGGTGCGTCGCCGCGCGGCGCCGCGGGCGTGTCGGTCGGAACCTCGTGAACCTGGAGCCTTCATGAACGAGATCGATACCTTCATCGAGCGGGTCCAGGCCGATCAGGCTGCTGGTCTGCGGCGGATGTTCCCATCGAGCCGGCGTCGTTTCCTGGCGCTGGTGTCCAACCCCCATGCACGAGCGGCCGGGGTCGCGGTCGAGCGGCTGACCGCCGCCCTGTCGCTGCTGGGTCTGCGCACGCTGCTCGTCGATGGCGCCGAGAACTCCCCGCCGCCGCCGGAGGCCTCGGCGCTGGAGTTGGCGCCCTGCATCGAGACACTGACGCCCAGGGTCAGCTACCTGGCCGCGCGCGGGCTCGCGCGACGCTACGTGGACACCTATGGCTCTGCCGCCCGTCTGCTCGACGAACTGGTGCGCGCCGCGCCGTCGACCGACGTCGTGTTGCTGCACGCTCCGGCGGTGGAGCTGGCGCGTCTGTTCACTCGCCGGGCGGTCCGCCCGATGGTGATCGCGGCCGACCACCCGGAGAGTGTCAAGCATGCCTACGCGGCGCTGAAGCTGCTGTCGCGTCGCACGGGCTGGATGAGCTTCGACCTGTTGCTGCTGGCGCCCCCAGGCTCGACCCGCGCGCCACGCATCGCCGACAGCCTGTCGGGCTGTGCCGACCGATTCATCGGTGCGGTGCTGCACGAGTGGACGGGCATCGATCCCGCCAGCCCGGCCACCGAGCCGCCGCACGCCGAGCTGTTGCGTCTGGTCGTGGCGCAGCTCGAGGTGGACGACGCGGCGCCGCCCTCGGCCTGGTCTCGCTCGGGGGGCGTGCCGCACACTGCCACCACCGCCCCGCAGCACCTGTGAGCATGCCTGGAGGAGCTGCCATGTACACACCCAAGGGCCGGCTCGACTCGAGCGCCATGCTGAAGCAGTACAGCCCGCTGGTGCGCAGGCTCGCGCACCAGATGATCGCCAAGTTGCCGGCCAACGTCGAGATCGACGACCTGATCCAGGTCGGGATGATCGGGTTGAACGACGCCCTGTCGCGTTTCGACGCGGCCCAGGGCGTGCAGTTCGAGACTTTCGCGACGCAACGCATCCGCGGCGCGATGCTTGACGAGTTGCGCGGCAACGACTGGATGAGCCGCTCGGACCGACGCCACCAGCGCGACATCGAGGCCGCGGTCCACCGCCTGGAACACCGCCTCGGTCGCGCGCCGCACGAGACCGAGATCGCCGCCGAGCTCGGCATGAAGCTGGCCGACTACCAGGACCTGCTCAACAAGGTGCGCGGCACACAGCTCGTCTACCTCGAGGACATGGTGGCCGAGGCGGGGGAAGAGGACTTCCTGGACCGCCACATGGTCGACAACGACGCCAATCCCGCCGGCTTGTTGGCCGACCGCCGGATGCGCGAGGCGCTGGTGGCCGCCATCGAGAACCTTCCCGAGCGCGAGCAGTATGTGATGAGCATGTACTACGAGCACGACATGAATCTCAAGGAGATCGCCGCCGTGCTCGGGGTGACCGAATCGCGTGTGTGCCAGCTGCACAGCCAGGCGATCACGCGGCTGCGCACCAAGCTGCGCAAGTGGTAGGCGCCGGCGGGCGCCTACCGGTGGCGTCCGTGGGACTGGTCAGCGCGCGACCAGGCCCCTGACGAAGGCCTCGCAGGCCCCCAGTTGCGCCAGGCTGACGTACTCGTCGGCCTGATGCGCCTGCCCGATCGAGCCCGGTCCGCAGATGACAGTGGCCATGCCGGCACGCTGGAACAGGCCGGCTTCCGTGCCGAAGGCCACGAGCGCGGTGCGATCGGTGGCGGCCAGGCGCTGCGCCAAACGCACCACCGGATCGTCTGCGGCCGTCTGGAAGGCTGGCATCGAAGCAAAGGCCTCGAAGTGGAATCCGCTGTCCGCGTCCACCGCCTTCATTGCCGGCTCGAGCTGCGCGGCCCGCGCCAGCACCTCCTGCTGCATCGCCGACTCGTCGGTGCCGGGCAGATTGCGGAATTCGTAGTGGACTCGGCATTCCTCGGGCACGACGTTGTCGGCAATGCCGCCGTGCATCACGCAGGTGGCCGCGGTGGAGTAGGGCACGTCGAAGCCGGGGTGGAAGGGTCCGCGGTCGCGCCAGCGGTCCCCGATGTCGGCGATGTGCGCGACGAGCCGCGCACCGGCTTCCACCGCGTTCACCGCCGACGGGGTCAGAGAGGAATGCGCCGCCTTGCCGCGGATGCAGCAGCGCCAGCGGTGCACGCCCTTGTGCGCGACGGCCGGGATCATCTCGGTGGGTTCGCCGACGATGCACTGCGTCGGCGCCAGCCCCGCGGCGGTCAGGTCGGCGATCATGCGTCGCGCCCCGAACCCGCCGACCTCCTCGTCGTAGCTGAAGGCGTAGTGGATCGCGTGCGGTGCATCGGCCTCGAGCAGTGCGCGGGTGCAGGCGACGACGATGCCGATCCAACCCTTCATGTCGGCGCTGCCGCGACCGTAGAGCCGCCCCTCGCGCACCTCGGCGCCAAGGGGGTCGGTCGTCCAGGCCTGGCCGTCCCAGGGGACCGTATCGGTGTGCCCGGACAGCACCATGCCGCCCGGTTTGCCGCGGCCCAGTGTGGCGAACAGGTTGGCCTTGCGCCGCTCGTCGTCCCAGGTCAGGCGCGGCTCGACGCCGAGGTCACGCAAGTGGTCGGCGATGCACTCGATCAGCGCAAGGTTCGATCGGTCGCTGACGGTGTTCAGCCGCACGAGGCGCTGCGCCCAGGCAAGTGCATCGTCGGTCGGTAGGACGGCAGGGGTCATCCGAGTCTCCTGGCAGGCGTCGCGTTGTAGGGGGTGATGACCGGGGGCGCTGGTTCGTGGGCATCACTGCGATGGTCCGGGCGCCGTGTCGCGGTCCGAAGGGGCGGGTTCGTCAGGGCACGGCGCGCGAGATCTCGACGCGCACACCGCGCGCGCCGACCTCCACCGGCCCGGACTCGCCCTCGAGGTCACCGGGCTGCGGGATCGCCTGGCCGCTGCGGCTGATGCGCGCAACCACGACGACGCGTGACGCGCTCGACAGACCCATTCCCGGGCCCATGGCCATGCTGTCGTCGAGGGCGAAGTCCAGTGGCAGGTCGCGTGCCTGCGCGCGCAGGATGGCCAGCGGCATGCGTCCGGCCTGCGGGTCGGCATGGCGCGCAAAGACGAACACGGTGTCCTGGGGCCCCACCTTCGTGGCCAGAGCCCCGGCCAGCTCGACACGGCCGCCCACGCGCGCGGTGCTCGACGCCGGCCCGGACAGCGCCGCCGTCGCGGTCGTGGGGGTGGCAGCGGGCGCGCCCGGCGCCGAGCCGGCGGGTGGCGTCTGCCCCGTGCCGGCCAGGGCACGCCGGCGTGCCTCTTCGGCACCTTCTCGCGCCTGCTGCGCCATCGGGCTGCCCGGAGGGGCCAGGGCCGCAGCGCGTTCCCACCGGCGGGCTGCCAGGGGGTAGTCGCCACCATCGAAAGCCGCCGCACCAGCCAGGGCCAGTGATTTCACGTGGTCCGGGTCGAGCCGCAACGCCCGCTCGATCAGCTGCATCGGTTCGCCCTGCAGCGTCCGACCATTCTTCATGGCAAGCACGTCTGCATGGTCGGCCAGGGCCTGAGGGTCATCGGGCCGCAGTTGAAGCGCACGCGCCGAGGCTCGTGCTGCATCGTCTAGGCGCTCCATCACGAGGTAGGCGCGGGCCAGCATGGTCCAGCCCTCGGCATCGTCAGGCTGGGTCTTCAGCCGGTCGGCCAACTGCTGGACCATCGCCTCGAGTTGTTCGGCCGATGGCGCCGCGTCGCTGGTGGCCTGCGCCACCTGCGCAGCGTCACCGCGCCAGGCGGAGACCGCCTGGCCGGTCCAGCCGTAACCGAGCGCTCCCACGACGATGGTGAAGGCGGCCGTCCAGATCCACAGCGACCGTCCGGGCCGGGGCTCGGGGGGCGTCGCGACGGCCTGGGTGGCGCCGACACCGCCCTCGAGACGCTGGCGCGCGCTGTCGTACTCCGCCGCCGTCAGTGCGCCGGCGGCGTGCAGGGCCTGCAATTGACGCAATTGCTCCGCGCGTGGGGGTGTGGGCTCGCTCAAGTCTGCTCCCTCCGATGACCTGTTGTCGGCATGGTCCAGCACTTGGCCGCACCGATCTGGACGGCGTGAAGTGTCCCAGATCGTACGATGCCGCCCGACGCGCGGGGACGTCCAGGCATCGCCGGGCGCGGCTTCATGCGCGGGCGCTCGGCTTCACCGGTCAGCGTGTGCCGAGGAAGTCGCGCACGACGGCGACCGTTCGCGTCGGATCCTCCTCCTGGGGCACGTGGCCGAGATCGTCGAACACCACGAGGCGGCTGCCCGGGATCTGCGCCTCGAACGTCTGTCCGACCGACAGAGGGATCCATCGGTCGCGTCCGCCCCAGAGGATCAGCGTGGGCAGCCGCAGCGTCGCGATGCGATCGGCACCCCGCCCCGGCGCCCAGGCGCCCAGGCGCTCACTGAGCGCCCGTCGATTGCCCTCCCGAAGTGTGAGTTCGAAGTGTCGGTCGACCTGTTCCTCCCGCACGCGTGACGGGTCTCCGTACACGCTGGCCAGGCTGGCGGCCACCACCGCACGGGGGAGCAGGATCTCGCCGATACGGTTGAGCACCGGCGTTCGCGCCAGGAGGAATCCCGGGGGGACCGCCCGCGGTTCGAACGCCGGCCCGGCGGCGCTGACCAGGATCAGCCGTTCCACGCGCTCAGGCACCCGCGCCGCCAGACGCCAGGCGACCTCACCGCCCAGCGAATTCCCGCCGACGGAAAAGCGCTGGACCTTCAATTGGTCGAGCAGCGACATCACGAAGTCGGCGTCGGTATCGGCGCCGTAGGGCCGTCCCTCCCAGTCGCCGGCATACGGGCCTGTGAGCCCGAAGCCGGGCAGGTCGACGGTGATGACGCGTCGCTGTGTCTGCAGTTCCTTCACCCACCCCTGCCAGGTGTGCAGGCTCGAGCCCGTGCCGTGCAGCAGCAGCAGTGGCTCGCGGTCGGCCCGCGGTCCCTCGTCGCGGTAATGCGCGATCATGCCGCCCACGTCGGCGAAGTCGCTCGGTGGCAGGGCCCAGCGTGCGACCAGTGTCTGCACCGGCCGGTCGGGCGCGCGCGACAGCGCGAAGCCGACCGCGCTGACGATCAGCAGCACACCGATGACCCGCCCGACCCAGTCGTTCATCCGCGTCCGCCCCGTTGCGACATCCCGCCGCTCACCCGTCCGGTCGCGCCGGACCACCCGCTTCCTACAATCGTCCGATGAGTTTCGTCCATCTGCGCACCCACAGCGAATTCTCCGTGGTCGACGGCACGCTACGTATCGACGATGCGGTGTCGGCGGCCCGGGCGGATGCCCAGCCGGCGCTGGCGATCACCGACCTGGCCAACGTTTTCGGCGCGGTGAAGTTCTACAAGGCCTGTCGGGACCAGGGCCTCAAGCCCTTGATCGGCGCCGACCTGTGGATGCAGACCGAGCCCGGGGATCGCCAGCCGTCGCGCCTGCTGGTGCTTGCGCAGGACCACGCGGGATACCTGAACCTGTGCCAGTTGCTCGGGCGGGCCTGGACCGAGAACGTGCAGCGCGCCCAGGCCTGGGTGCGCTGGGAGTGGTTGCAGGCGCACGGCGACGGCCTGATCGTGCTCAGCGGGGCCGAGCACGGCGCGGTCGGTCTGGCGTTGCTGGCCGGTGACGAGCCCCGTGCGCGTGCCGTCGCGCAGCGTCTGGCCCAGGCGTTCCCGGGGCGCTTCTACCTGGAACTGCAGCGCGCCGGGCTGCCAGGGCAGGAGGCGGTGGTCCAGGGCAGTGTCGTCCTGGCCGCGGCGCTCGGCCTGCCGGTAGTGGCCACGCATCCGGTGCAGTTCCTGGAACCCGACGATTTCGATGCCCACGAAGCGCGGGTCTGTATCGCCGAGGGCGAGACGCTGGCCAACCCCAAGCGCGTCAAACGCTTCACGCGTGAGCAGTGGCTGCGCCCCTCGGCCGAAATGAAGGCGCTGTTCGCCGATCTCCCCTCGGCGATCGAGAACACGCTGCACATCGCGCAGCGCTGCAATCTGCGCCTGACCCTGGGCAAGCCCTGCCTGCCCGACTTCCCCACGCCCGTACGCGCCGACGGCATCCCGACACCGATCGACGAGTACTTCCGCGAGTTGTCCTTGCAGGGGCTGGAGCAGCGCCTGGCGCAGCTCTACCCCTCAGAGGCCGAGCGCGCGGCGCGCCGCCCCGAATACCTGCAGCGCCTGGAGTTCGAGATCGGCGTCATCGTCAAGATGGGCTTCCCGGGCTACTTCCTGATCGTCGGCGACTTCATCGGCTGGGCGCGGCGCAACGGCTGCCCGGTCGGCCCCGGGCGGGGCTCGGGCGCGGGCTCGCTCGTGGCCTACGCGCTGGGCATCACCGACCTGGACCCGCTGCGCTACCAGCTGCTGTTCGAGCGCTTCCTGAACCCCGAGCGCGTGTCGATGCCCGACTTCGACATCGACTTCTGCCAGGGCAACCGCGACCGCGTCATCGACTATGTGAAGGACAAGTACGGCAAGGACGCGGTGAGCCAGATCGCCACCTTCGGCACCATGGCCGCGCGCGCCGCCATCCGCGACGTGGGCCGCGTGCTCGACCTGTCCTACACCTTCTGCGACGGCATCTCCAAACTCATCCCCAACAAACCGGGCATGAGTGTCACGCTGCAGTACCCGCCCAGCCCGAAAGTGGAGGGCGACAAAAACAACTACGCCATCGAGATGGAGCCCATCTTGGCGCAGCGCATCGAGCAAGAAGAGGACGTGAAGACCCTCATCGAACTCGCGCAAAAACTTGAAGGCATGACCCGCAACGTGGGCATGCACGCTGGGGGTGTGTTGATCGCGCCGGGCAAACTCACCGACTTCTGCCCGCTGTACATGCAGCCCGGCAGCGACTCGGCCGTGAGCCAATACGACAAAGACGACGTCGAAGCCATCGGCTTGGTCAAGTTCGACTTCTTGGGCCTGGCCACGCTCACCATCCTGGAGATCGCGCGCGAATTCATCATGACGCGCCACCCGGGCCAAGAGGGTTTCAGCTTCGACAACATCCCGCTGGACGACCCCAAGGTCTACGC
>CAZFVH010000025.1:0-40124 GCA_964522465.1 uncultured Rubrivivax sp.
GTGATGCGGTCGCGGTCGCGCCAGTTGTAGCCCGCCTCGGCCATCACGCGCGGCAGCATCTCGAAGGCCGCGGCGTCGAACTGACGCAGCGCGATCGCCTCTTCCATCATGCGGCCGCGCCGATCGAGGTTGTACTTCAGGGCCCGCGCCATCGCCTCCTCGAGCCCGAGTGGCGCCTGGATGGGCTCGACGCCCTCGCGCATGCGCTGCGCGTCCACGAGGGTGACCACGTCCATGCCGGCGGTCGTCAGCGGCGCGGGTTTCGGGGCTGCGCAGCCGGCCAGCGCGATCACCGCCGACACCGCAACCCACCGCGCCCGAGGGGCGGATCGTGTGAGGGTCGGCAGTGTGCGTGGACTCAACGTGTCGTTCCTGTGTGTCGATGTGGTGCCCGGGCAAGGGCGTGTCGTCCATGCCGGCCGTCGATCACCCGTGATCGCCACATCAGCCACCTGTTCAACCCGCATATTGTGGCAAACGGCTGGCGATGCAAACGACAATGGCCGTGGATTCGGACAAAAATCGACATGGCCACGCGCGCCCCGACTTCTGCAGACGGTGTCTCGGGCTCGTCGCCCGCCCGCCCGGGCGGTGCGGTGGCTCGCGACGGACTCGGTTCAGCTACCGTCGTGGCGTCCGCTCCGGGGGGGGCGGGCAGCAAGCGGGCTGGCCGCCTGCCCAGTCTGGCGGAGCTGGGGGCGTTCGACCTTCCCGAGCCTACCCCGCCCCGGCCTCGACTGAGTGGGCGACTGACCGAGGAAGATCTGCGTGGCCTGCCAGCCCGCGGCGACTCCGCGACATCGACGCGGCCCACGCCGCCCGCCGGGACCCGGCCCGTTTCCTGGCCCCCCCTGAAGGGCAGTTCCGGTGCCGCCGCTCCAGCCCCTCAGCCCGTCCCCCGGCGCATCGGACCCACCACCCCGTCCGCACAGCGCGCTGACGGGATGACCCGAGCCGCGGAGGCCGTCGCGCCCGGCCGGCCCGACAGGGCCGGTGACACCAGGCCCGCACCGGAGTCCGTTCGCCCGGTCACGGTGCTCGCTCCGACGCCCGCGCAGGGCCCGTCCCCGCAGCCCGCCGAAGAGGCCCTGCAGGGTCGCACCGTGCCGGCGGTCAACGTGCGCTGGGCCGATCTGCACGCCGCAGTGCAGGCAGGATGGATGACACCGGCCGCCGCCCACTCGCTGTGGGCCCGCTGGCTTGCGCGCAAACCCCTCATGCACGTCGAGGCCGATGCCGCCGATCTGGCGGCGCTGGACGAGACGCCCGATCAGGGCGCTACGTCGGCGCCCAGACCCGCCGTCGATGCGCGGCCGCCGCCTGAATCAGCATCGCCCGGTGAGCCGCAGGCGACCCGTGCATCGTTGGCTGCCCCTGCGGGCTCGCCCGAGGTGATGGATGGCGGCACGGATGCATCGAGGGACGAGTCCAGCGCAGGCTCCGCAGGTGCCGGGGCGCCGGCATTCCCGCCGGGGGCCGATGCAGGTGCAGCACGTGCCGAGCCACCGCACCATGCCGCCGCCGCCGCGCCGGAGCCGGAGGTGCTGGAACCCCTGACCGCGTCGGTGTCCGACGCGCAGGCGCGCCGCGCTGCCCACTGGGCCTTCCACGGCCCTCGCGTCGAAGTCGTGGACGTCATCGAGGTGCCCAGCCTGCAGCCGCGTGAGCAGGGCTCCAGCGCGGCCGTGGCCGTCCAGTGCGCCATCGCGCTGGCATTGGCCGTCGCGGCCGCGGTGTGCGTGGGCGTCGGCTCCACCCTGTTCGGGCCCTGGGGCGGCGCCCTTGCCGCAGCCGGCTGGACGGCCTGGATCTGGGCGAGAACCGGTCGCGCGCACCGCGCCGGCGCGGCGCTGCCCGCGCTCCTCGGTGCGCATCTGCTGTTGCCTCTGGTGGCGCTGACGGTCTGGCAGTTCCAGGTGGCCGCCGGCTTCTGGCCCGCGGTCGCACCACTGGACCTGTTCGCCGATGTGCCGCTGGGCGGCGCCGTACCCGATGAGGTGCAGCGCCTGGACTGGCGCTGGCTGTGCCTGGCGTTCGGGCCGCTGCTGGCATCGCTGTTCTGGCTCGTCCGGCTGCGCCGGCCCGCCTTGCTGGGCGCGGTCACGCTGCTGCTGTGGGCGGTGGCCTTCCAGGCGGTGGCCGGCGTACTCGGGGCCCTCGGTCTGGCCTTCCACGGCATGTCCACCTTCATGTTGCTGATGGGCGTGCTGACGCTGGTGGCGGCGCAGTCGATCGACCTGCGCTCGCGTCGCGCCGGGCTGGCCGACTTCGCCCAGTGGCCCTACCTGGCTGGGGCAATGCTGCTCGGGCTGGGCTGGGTCTCGCTGTCGGTGCTGCCGGGCTGGGTCTTGTGGCCTCGCTACCTGGCATGGGGTCTGTTCGTGCTTTGGGCGTTGTCGGTCCGCCGTGTTGCGCTCGTCGGCGTGGCGCTGGCGCTGGCGGGTTTCGAGCTGGCCTGGGGTCTGGGCCGGTGGATGGGCTCGGATCTCGTGTCGCTCGGGGTCTGGGCACTGTGTCTGGGCGTCAGCACGACCGCGGTGGTCGGGCTGTCGGCGCGCACCGAGCGCTGGTCGGCGCCGCTGCGCGTCTGGATGCCGGCCGCTTGGCGCGAGGTCTATCGCCGCCGCCCCGCGGCCCGCACGTCCCCACCAAGGCCTGCGCGGGGTTCCCCGGCCTGAACGGCGGCTTCGGTCAGAATCGGCGGTTCGCCCTGCGGCAGCAGCCGCAGCGCGCCGATGCTGTCCGACCCGAAACCGCCACGCCCCGGCCATGACGCCACCGCCACCGCTGACCGCTCTCGAAGACCTCCCGCGCCAGCTCCACAGCGCTGGATTCGCCGTGCTGACGGCACAGGCGCTGTCCCGTCGCTGCGACGTCGACGTACCGGCTCTGCAAGGGCTGCAGTCCTGGTGGGGCGATCTGCCGCCGGACCCGCACCTGCGTGACGGCGGGCGCTACCGTCGGCGCCGCCACGGCAGCTTCGTCGTCGATCTCGGTGGTCCGGTGGTCCAGGCGCCGCACCGCGCCCACTGGCAGCCGGTCGAGTACAACGCCTTGCACGGCGGTTTCGAGCGCTGGTTCGAGCCCCTGCACGCGGCCATGGCAGCCGATGCGGCCTTCCTGGCGGTGCTGCAGGGCTTGGCGGGCGTCGCCTCGGATCTGCGGCCCGGCGTCGCGCGCTGGTTCGTGGAGGCGCATGCCTTCCGCATCGACTGCACCGACGGCATCGGCCGCCCCACGCCCGAGGGCGCCCACCGCGACGGGGTGGATCTGGTGGCCGTGATCCTTCTCGGTCGGCACCACATCCGGGGCGGCGAGACCCGGGTGTTCGATGCTCGCAGCCCGCAGGGCATGAGGTTCACACTCGACCAACCCTGGAGCGTGCTGCTGCTCGACGACGAACGCGTGATCCACGAGACCACGCCCATCCAGCCTGTCGGCGCGGCCGAGCCGGGTTGGCGCGACACGCTGGTGATCACCTACCGCCGGGGCGGTTTCCAGGGGCCCACTTCATGACCGATCTCGCCATCTCCTTCGACGACATCACCGCTGCAGCCCGACGTCTGCACGGCCATGCGCATCGCACCCCGGTGCTGCGCTCCCGTCTGGTCGATGAGCGCACGTCGTCGCGCGTGTTCTTCAAGGCCGAGAACCTCCAGCGCATGGGTGCGTTCAAGTTCCGTGGCGCCTTCAACGCGCTCGCGCGCCTGGATCCAGCCACGCGGCAGCACGGCGTCATCGCCTATTCCTCGGGCAACCACGCACAGGCCACGGCGCTGGCAGCACGGCTGCACGCCGTGCCCAGCGTGATCGTGATGCCGCGGGATGCGCCGGCGGCCAAGCTGGCGGCCACCCGCGCCTACCAGGAGGGTCAGGCCGGCAGCGAAGTCGTGCTGTACGACCGCTACACCGAGGACCGCGAGGCGATCGGCCGCCGCCTGGCCGACGAGCGCGGCATGACGCTGGTGCCGCCCTACGATCATCCCGATGTGATGGCCGGGCAAGGCACCGCCGCGCTGGAACTGATCGAGCAGATGGCCGAGATGGGCGAGGGCGCGCCCGATGGGCTGCTGGTGTGCGTGGGCGGCGGCGGGCTGATCTCCGGCTGTGCCGTGGCCGCGCACCACCTGGTGCCCGGCATCGAGGTCTGGGGGGTCGAGCCGCAGGCCGGCAACGACACCCAGCGCAGCCTCGCCGAAGGCCGCATCGTCCACATCGACACGCCGCGCACCATCGCCGACGGGGCGCAGACCCAGCACAGCGGCGCGCTGACCTTCCCGGTGATCCAACGTCTGGTGCGCGGCATCGTCACCGTCAGCGATGCGCAGCTCGTCGAGACCATGCGGCTGTTCGCCGAGCGCATGAAGATCGTCGTCGAGCCCACCGGCTGCCTGGCGGCCGCGGCCCTGCTGCATCACGCAGACGGTCTGCCCGACCTGCGCGGCCGCCGGGTGGCCGTGATCCTCTCCGGCGGCAACGTCGACATGGCGCGCTTCGTCGAGCTGTTGTCGGCGGGCTGAGCGCCCGCCCGCCCGGGCGGGCCGGCGGGTCGTTCACGACGTCACGCCGGGCCGCCAGAGGCTTTCCCGTGCCGCCGCGGGGGTGGTCGGGCCGTGGCCTGGCGCTGGGCTTGCTCCAGTCCTGTCAGTCCGGGTCGCGCACGTCGGCCACCACCTTGCGGCCGAAGTCGGGCCGCTCCAGGTAGGCCAGGAGCTTCTCCGCCGCTGCCCGAGGGCTGTCGAGCCGGCCGCCGGCCTTGTACTCGGCAAAGCGCCGGCCCTCGGGGAAGGCGGTGGCGTCCGCGCTGCGCAGCTGCACCTGCATGTCGGTGTCGACGATGCCGGGCGCCAGCGAGACGATTGCCGCGCCGTTCGCCCGGGCGGATTCCTCCAGTGCCACGGCCCTGCTGAAGTGATCCATGCCGGCCTTGTCGGCGCAGTACACCGCTGATCCCGCCATTGCGTGGCGCCCGAGACCGGAGGAGATGTTCAGTACCTTGCGCGGCACGTCGAAGGCGGCGCTGGCACGCAGGAAGGCGGCCGTCAGCAGCAGCGGAGCCTCGAGGCTGGCACGGGTGGCGCGGCTGACGCTGGCGAGGTCGGCATCGGCCAGCGGACCGGGTTCCACCAGCAGCGCGGCGTTGTTGATCAGCGTCAGCGCGGACACCTGTGCCGGCGCCAGCGCAGTCATCCAGGCATGCAGCCGCTGTGCCACGGGCAGCGGGTCGCTCAGATCGACGGCCCAGGCCAGCACGTCGGCGTCGTGCGCGGCGGGCAAAGGGCTCGGGCGACGCTGCAGCGTCAGCAGGCGGTGCCCACGCTGCAGCAGCTGTTCGGCCAGGGCTCGGCCCATGCCGCGTGAGGCGCCAGTGAGGATGGTGACGGGGCGTGCGGTGTTCATGGTGCGGAGGATACTTCGGCGCCAGGGACCGATCCTCTTGAGCAGCGGCTCCAACGGCGCACGCCGGGCGCTGGCGTCCCGGCGTTCCATGGCCGGGCGATTCGGCGCGATTGTCCGGTGACGATGGCCCGCTGCCCTGCCCTGCCCTGAACCCCGTCGCGCGCCTGCGCCGATGTCCGATCAGACGCTCCATGCCTTCGTCCCTCGTTGTCGTCCATGCCGACCCGGCCTTCGTCGTCGTCGACAAGCCGCCGGGTCTGCTTTCCGTGCCCGGGCGAGCCCCCGAACTGCAGGACTGTGTGGCTGTCAGGGTGCAGGCGCTGTTCCCCGATGCCCGCGTCGTCCATCGTCTGGACATGGACACCTCCGGCCTGATGGTGATGGCGCTGGGTCTGCCGGCCCAGCGTGCCTTGTCCTCGGCGTTCGAGCAGCGCCGCATCGGCAAGCGATACGAGGCGCTGGTGCACGGCTGCCCGTCGCAGGCGTCCGGGTCGATCGAACTGCCTTTGCGTGCCGACTGGCCCCGACGTCCGCGTCAGATCGTCGATCCGGTGTCCGGCCGACCGGCCTTGACGCACTGGACCGTGCTGGCGTCGGGGGAAGGGGTGGCGCGCCTGTCTCTGCAACCTGTGACCGGCCGGTCGCATCAGTTGCGCGTGCATCTGGCCGCCATCGGCCATCCCATCGTGGGCGACCCGCTGTACGGGCCTGCCGATGCCGTCGATGTGGCCCCGAGGATGTGTCTGCACGCCACAGCCCTGTCCTTGCCGCATCCGCTGCACGGCCACCGGGTCGATTTCTCCAGCCCGGCGCCATTCTGATCCGGCGCTCAGCCCTTCAGCCGGCCAGACAGAACACCGCCGGCAGCCGCGCGTTCAGCACCATCGGGCGGGCCCGCCAGCCGGCCACGGTGTCGGTACGGCTGCATCCCTCGGGCAGGGTCAGCCCGATGCTCACCGCCAGACGCGTGCCCGGCGCCAGCGTGTCCAGCAGTGCCTGCAGCATCGCCGGGTTGCGATAAGGCGTTTCGATCAGCACCTGCGTCTGGTGCAGCCGGCGCGAGGTGGCCTCCAGTTCGCGGATCCGTGCCGCGCGCGCTGGCGCGTCCTGTGGTAGGTAGCCGACGAAGGCGAAGTGCTGTCCGTCCAGACCGCTGGCGGCCAGCGCCAGCAGCAGCGAGCTCGCGCCCGGCAGGGGCCGGACCGGGATCCCGGCCTGGTGCGCCGCGGACACCAGTCGGGCGCCGGGGTCGGCCACGGCAGGCAGGCCCGCTTCGGAGATCAGTCCCAAGGGTTGCCCGTCATGTGCCGGTGCCAGCAGGGCCTGCCACGCGCTCGGCTCCACCACGGCCGACGACCCCTTGCGCGGGCGCGGCAGCTCCGCGATGGCGATGTCCTGCAACGCACACGCCAACGGGTGCACCGCCGCCACCCGCTTCAGGAAGGCGCGCGTGCTGCGCGCGTCTTCTGCCACCCAGTGGCGCAGCGCCGCGGCCAGCCGCAACACGCCGTCGGACAGCACATCACGGATGTCCACCGGTTCGGCGGCGAGGTCCAGGGTGTTCGGTACCAGATACAGGCCGGCGGGCCATTGGCTGGTGCCGGTCGGGGAGGGCGGGAGCGTCATCGGGCGGACGGCGAGCGGGTGTTGGCGTGAAGTGGGAGGCGTGGTCGGCAGGATGCATGGTTGGCCGTCCGCCGCGGCAGGAGACACCCCGGGTGTCGCGGCACAGGTCAACGGGCGGGATCTGCCCGCGTCGAAGGGTTCAGCGGGTCCAGCCCTGCGGCGGTCAGCAAGGTGCACGTGCGGATCAACGGCAGACCGATCAGGGCGGTGGGGTCGTCGGAGTCGATCGACTCGAGCAGCGCGATCCCCAGCGCCTCACTACGCGCGCTGCCGGCGCAGTCATAGGGTTGCTCGGTGTGCAGGTAATGCTCGATGCGGGCATCGTCCAGAGCGCGGAAGCGCACCCGGACGGCTGCCAGATCGGCGGCCTCGAATCCGGTGTCGACTCGTACGACGGCCAGGGCGGTCTGGAACACCACGACGCGACCGCTCATGCGACGCAACTGTTCTCGTGCGCGCGCGTGATCGCCGGGCTTGCCAATGGCCTGCCCGTCGAGGTCGGCGACCTGGTCCGAGCCGATCACCACCGCGCCGGGATGGCGCCGCGCGACGGCACGCGCCTTCTCGAGTGCCAGCCGTCGTGCCAGCGCGGCCGGTGTCTCCGTCGCCAGCGGTGTCTCGTCCACGCCGGGTGGCTCGACGCTGAAGCGCAGCCGCAGGCGTTGCAGCAGTTCGCGCCGGTAACGCGAGGTCGAGGCGAGGATCAGCGGTGGCAGGGTTTCTGGGCAGGGGTCCACGTCGAGGTCAGCCATGGTCGGGAAGGGAGGCGGCGCGGCGCAGGAGCGCTGGCGGGTCGGCACAGGGTGCGCCGGCCGGTTCGGGCGTCGTCGCTCGCATCGGATTGTGAACGCCCCCAGGGTCGGCCTGCGCCCAGCCCGCCCCCGCGAGGGTCAAGAGAACCAGGGGCGGCCCGGCGTTTTCCCGACAGGGCGTGCGCAGGCCCTCGTCGGTGTTGTTGTCGGTGTTGTTGCATCCGCTGGCTACACTGCGCGACATGCGCAAGACCATCTGGTTCCCCGACCGACTCGATGTCGAGGCGTTCGCCAAGGCTGGCGCCCGGATCGATCAGACGCTGCCGCTGGGGTCGATGCCTCGTTTGTGCGAAAGCGTGGCGGCCCCCGTGGATGCGGAGCACGAACCGGTCACCTGGAGCGCCTTGGGCGTCTGGTCGCGGGCGCCGGGTGATGCCCAAGCCCATGCGCGCATCCACCTGCAAGCCCATCCTCGGGTCTGGATGACCTGCCAGCGCTGCCTGCAGCCGGTGGCGGTGTCCCTGCCTGTCGATCGGACCTTGTGCTTCGTCGACGGAGAGGACGAGGCTGCGCGCCTGGACGACGAGCGCGATGACGAGGACGTGCTGGCCCTGTCGCGTGCGTTCGACCTTCTCGCACTGCTCGAGGATGAACTGATCATGGCCTTGCCGCTGGTGCCGCGGCACGAGGCTTGTCCGCAAGCCCTTCCTTGGTCGGCCGACGGAGTCGTCGAAGAAGCCGTCACGGCTGCCCCGGCGCATCCCTTTGCGGTGCTCGCAGCCCTCAAAGCCCGGGATTGAGTGCGTCCCCGAGGCCGGGCTGCGCGCAGCCTTGGTCCACCGCCGCGCGGCGTTCGGCCGCCCTCTGCAGGGGCGTCGCCGGGGAGTCGGCGCCATGTCGGACCGCAGCGCTAGAATAGCGGGCTTTTTGCCGGCTGGGCAAGCTTGGATCGCTGGTGCGCCCGAGCGACGGTGCCCGGGCGGGTCCGATGTCCATTTGCAGGCCGTGCCGTGTCCGGTACGGCCTTCCGAGGAGTTTCGTCATGGCTGTTCAGCAAAACAAGAAGTCCCCTTCCAAGCGCGGCATGCATCGCTCGCACAACGCGCTGGGCACTCCGGGCATCGCGGTCGAGCCGACCACCGGCGAGATCCACCTGCGCCATCACATCAGCCCCACTGGCTTCTACCGCGGTCGCAAGGTCCTCAAGACCAAGGCCGACGCCTGATCGGAGCCCTCGGCGCTGTCGGGTTCCGCCCGCGGTGTCCTGGTTCCGATGATGATCGTGGCACACGGGCGCCGGGCACCTGAGCGTGATGGGCGGCATCGGCACACGGTCTGACACGACGCTTCCGCCGCCGGCCACCCCGGTGCGGATTGCCGTCGACTGCATGGGCGGGGACCATGGGCCGTCGGTGACCTTGCCCGCCTGCCGGGCGTTCGCTGCCCGCCACCCGGCCGTTCAACTGCTGCTTGTCGGAGACCCCGTGGCGCTGGCCGGCGCTGCCGCCTGGGCGGGGTGTACGGTGGTGCCTGCCAGCGAGGTGGTCCACATGGACGACCCGGTCGAGGTGGCGTTGCGGCGCAAGCGAGACTCTTCGATGCGCGTGGCGATCTCCCAGGTCAAGCCGAACGAGGACGGGATCTGTGCGGCCGATGCCTGCGTGTCGGCCGGCAACACCGGTGCGTTGATGGCGGTCGCGCGATACGTGCTCAAGACCGTCGACGGTATCGACCGTCCGGCGATCGCTACCGTCATGCCCAACCGACAGGGCCGCTACACCACCGTGTTGGATCTCGGTGCGAATGTCGACTGCAGCGCCGAGCATCTGCTGCAGTTCGCGCTGTTGGGCAGCGCTCTGGTCAGCGCAGTCGATGGCAAGCCGGAGCCGACGGTCGGACTGCTGAACATCGGCGAAGAGGCGATCAAGGGCGGCGAGACGATCAAACGGGCGGCGGAACTCCTGCGCGAGGCCGCCGCTGCAGGTCGTATCCGCTTCCACGGCAACGTCGAAGGCAATGACATCTTCAAGGGCACGACCGACATCGTGGTCTGCGACGGCTTTGTCGGCAACGTGCTGCTGAAGACGTCGGAAGGTCTGGCCTCGATGCTCGGGGAGTTCATCCGTCAGGAGTTCGGTCGAGGGCTCTACGGGCGGCTCGCGGCGGTGGTGGCCCTGCCGGTGCTGCGTCGCTTCAAGGCGCGGGTCGACCATCGGCGCTACAACGGTGCGGCGCTGCTCGGCCTGCGGGGCCTCGTCTTCAAGAGTCACGGCTCGGCCGATGCCTTCGCCTTCGAGCGTGCCCTGGACCGCGCCCACGAGGCCGCGCGCAACCAGTTGCTGCAGCGTGTGCGCTCGCGCATCGCGCAGACGCTCGCCACCCCGGCCGGGCCGGGCACGCCGGCGGCTTGACTCACTTCATTCTGCCTTCCCGGACCGATTGCTCTCAACCATGTCCGTCTCTCGTCCGTATGCGCGCATCACCGGCACCGGTGGCTTCCTGCCACCGCGACGCCTGTCCAACGACGACATGGCCGCGCTGCTCGCGCTGCGCGGCCTCGAGACCAGTGATGCCTGGATTGTCGAGCGCACCGGCATCCGAGCCCGCCATTTCGTCGATGACGGGGTGCAGGCCAGCGATCTGGCGGTCGAGGCGGCGCGAAGGGCGCTCGAGGCGGCCGGCCGACGTCCTGATGAGGTCGACCTGATCGTCGTCGCCACCTCGACGCCGGACATGGTGTTCCCGTCCACCGCCACCATCGTCCAGCACAAGCTCGGGGTGGCCGGATGCCCGGCTTTCGATCTGCAAGCCGTGTGTTCGGGTTTCGTCTATGCCTTGTCCGTCGTCGACGCGATGGTACGCAGTGGCGCTGCCCGCTGCGCGCTGGTGATCGGTGCCGAGGTTTTCTCGAGACTCCTCGACTTCGACGACCGCACGACCTGCGTGCTCTTCGGCGACGGTGCCGGCGCGGTGGTGGTCGAGGCCAGCCCCACGGCGGGCGTCCTGGCCAGTGAGCTGCACGCCGACGGGCGCCATGTCGGCATCCTGTGCGTGCCCGGCACGGTCGCCAGCGGCCAGGTGCGGGGTGACCCGCTGCTCAAGATGGACGGCCAGGCGGTCTTCAAGCTCGCCGTCTCCGCGCTGGACGCGGTGGCGCGCGCCGTGTTGGACAAGGCTGGCCGGCAGATCACCGATGTCGACTGGCTGGTGCCGCACCAGGCCAACATCCGGATCATGCAGAGCACCGCGCGGCGGCTCGGCTTGTCCCAGGACAAGGTGGTGGTGACCGTCGACGAACACGGCAACACCTCGGCAGCATCCGTCCCGCTGGCGCTGGATGTGGCCGTGCGCGACGGCCGCATCCAGCCTGGACACACCGTCCTGCTCGAGGGCGTGGGCGGGGGCTTCACCTGGGGCGCTGTGCTGTTGGAGTTCTGAGAGGACGTCCACACGCCTTCGGATTTGCCCGGCGATTCCCTGCGCGGTTGCGCAGATCCCCCAACCCTTCATCTCATGCCTGACACGTCATGAAGCTTTTCGCCTTCGTCTTTCCCGGCCAGGGTTCGCAATCCGTGGGTATGCTCGACGCTTGGGGTGACCACCCCGTCATACGCGAGACCTTGCAGGAGGCGTCTGCCGCTCTGGGCGAGGACCTCGCCCTCCTCATGCGCGAGGGGCCGAAGGAGGCGCTGGACCTCACCACGAACACCCAGCCGGTGATGCTGACCGCGGCCGTGGCCTGCTATCGGGCGTGGCTGGCCGAGGGCGGTCCCACGCCGTCCGCCGTGGCCGGACATTCCCTGGGTGAGTACAGCGCGCTGGTCGTCGCGGGAGCGCTGACGCTGACCGACGCCGTGCCGCTGGTGCGTCTGCGTGCGCAAGCCATGCAGGACGCGGTGCCGGTGGGCGTCGGGGCGATGGCTGCCGTGCTGGGCCTCGAAGCGCAGGCCGTGGTCGAAGGTTGCGCGCAGGCCGCCGCGGCGACCGGCGAAGTGGTGTCTGCGGCCAACTTCAACGACCCGAGGCAGGTCGTCATCGCCGGCACGAAGGCCGCCGTCGACAAGGCCTGCGAGATTCTCAAGGCGGCGGGCGCCAAGCGGGCGCTGCCGCTGCCGGTGTCGGCGCCTTTCCACTGCGCCTTGATGGCGCCGGCTGCCGAGCGCCTGCGCGAGCGTCTGGCCGAGGTGCCGATCCGTACACCGGAACTCCCTGTCATCCACAACATCGACGCGGCGGCGCACCCCGATCCGCAGGCCTTGCGCGAAGCGCTGTACCGTCAGGCCGCCGGGCCGGTGCGCTGGGTGGATGTGGTGCTCGCATTGCGCGCGCGCGGGCTCGGGCATGTCCTCGAGTGCGGTCCGGGCAGGGTGCTGTCCGGTCTGGTCAAGCGCATCGACCCGGCCCTGGCCAGCATGACCGTGTTCGACCCCGCCACGCTCGCGCAGGCGCGAGAGATGCTCGGTTGACCGCGCCTGCGGCCGTCATCCGACCCGCCGGCCGACCCCCCGCCACCGCTCTGCGCGACACCACCGTCCGCAATCCAGCACACGCCTCCTCCCCCCGGAGACTGACCTCATGAGCGAGACCCCGACCCCAACCCGCATCGCCCTCGTCACCGGGGCCAGCCGCGGCATCGGCCGCGCCATCGCGCACACACTGGCCCGGCAGGGCCTGCGTGTCGTGGGCACGGCCACGACGCCCGCCGGCGCGCAGGCGGTCGATGCACTGCTCGCGCCGCTGGGCGGGCGCGGCATCGTGCTCGATGTCAACGATGCGGCAGCTGTCGAGGCCGCGGTGGAGGCAGTCGTCAAGGCCGACGGCGGCCTGCACGTGCTGGTCAACAACGCGGGCATCACGCGTGACACGCTGGCCTTGCGGATGAAGGACGAGGACTGGGATGCCGTCCTCGACACCAACCTGAAGGCGGTGTTCCGGCTCAGCCGCGCCGTCCTGCGCCCGATGATGAAACAGCGCCACGGCCGCATCATCAACATCACCTCGGTCGTCGGGGCCAGCGGCAACGCCGGTCAGGTCAACTACGCCGCCGCGAAGGCGGGCGTGGCGGGCCTGACGCGGTCGCTCGCGCGCGAGGTCGGCAGCCGGCAGATCACCGTCAACTGCATCGCGCCCGGTTTCATCGACACGGACATGACCCAGGGGCTCCCCGAGGCGCAGAAGCAGGCGCTGCTGCAGCAGATCCCGCTCGGCCGTCTGGGCGCGGCCGAAGAGGTGGCCCATGCCGTGGCCTTTCTCGCCTCGCCGTTGGCCGGCTACATCACCGGTGAGCAGTTGCACGTCAATGGCGGGATGTTCATGCAGTGAGTCCAACGGGTCTGCGAGCCAGTCGCATCGGCCGCGCGGCCGTGCCCGGAGGCTCGCACGCCGGCCGGTAGAATCCCGACAATGATTTACTTTCTCCCTCTGGAGACGTCATGAGCGACATCGAAGCCCGCGTCAAGAAGATCATCGCAGAACAATTGGGTGTGCCAGAAGGCGACGTCACGAACGAAAAGGCCTTCGTGGCCGATCTGGGCGCCGATTCGCTCGACACAGTTGAATTGGTGATGGCTCTCGAGGACGAGTTCGGCATCGAGATCCCGGACGAAGACGCCGAGAAGATCACGACCGTGCAACTCGCCATCGACTACGCAAAGTCGCACCAGAAGGCCTGAAGGTCGGAAAGCCTGTGGCCGCGACCAGCGGCCCGGGTGTTGTCCCATCACCGGAGGATCGTCCATTGAACAGGAGACGCGTCGTCGTGACCGGCCTCGGGCTGGTCAGCCCGGTGGGCAACACCGTGGCAGACGGTTGGTCGGCCCTGCTGGCCGGCCGGTCGGGCATCGCCCCGATCACCCGCTTTGACGCCTCGGCTTTTTCATGCCGGTTCGCCGGTGAGGTCAAGGGCTTCCGCATCGAGGATTACATCCCCGCCAAGGAAGCCCGGCACATGGACACCTTCATCCACTACGGCCTGGCGGCAGCCATGCAGGCCGTGCAGGATGCGGGCCTGCCCGCCGGCGAGTCTTTGAGCCCCGAGCAGGCCGAGCGCATCGGCTGCATGGTCGGCTCCGGCATCGGTGGGCTGCCGATGATCGAGCAGACCGATGGCGATTACCGGGAGCGTGGCCCGCGCCGGATCTCGCCGTTCTTCGTGCCGGCATCGATCATCAACATGATCTCGGGCCACATCTCGATCCACTACGGCTACACCGGGCCGAACCTGGCCATCGTGACGGCGTGCACCACCGGCTTGCACTGCATCGGTGAGGCGGGGCGTCTGATCGAGTACGGCGATGCCGATGTCATGATCGCCGGGGGGGCCGAGAGCACGGTGTCGCCTCTGGGCATCGGTGGCTTCGCCGCTGCGAGGGCGCTGTCCACCCGAAACGATTCTCCCGAGACGGCCTCCCGGCCCTTCGATCGCGATCGCGATGGCTTTGTCCTCGGTGAGGGTGCCGGCGTCCTGGTTCTCGAGGAACTCGAGCATGCGCAGCGTCGGGGGGCCCGTATCTACGCGGAACTCGCGGGCTTCGGCATGGGAGCCGATGCGCACCACATGACCGCTCCCAACGTGGACGGACCGAAGCGTGCGATGCGGGCTGCGCTGCGCAATGCGAGGGTCAACGCCGACGAGGTCGACCACATCAACACCCACGGCACCTCGACGCCGCTGGGGGATGTCAATGAGACCAATGCCATCAAGTTGGCGCTCGGGGACCGGGCTCGCGACGTCGTCATCACCTCAACCAAGTCCATGACGGGTCACTTGCTCGGAGGGGCCGGCGGTATCGAGTCGGTCTTCACCGTACTCGCGCTGCACCATCAGGTCTGCCCTCCGACCGTCAACGTCTTCAACCAGGACCCGGATTGCGACCTGGACTGCTGCGCCAACGAGGCGCGCCAGATGCGAATCGACGTCGCGCTGAAGAACAACTTCGGGTTCGGCGGCACCAACGGCGCGCTCGTGTTCCGCCGGGCCTGACCTGCACCGGACGCCAGCGTGAACCGCCCAGGAGTCCCACCCGGATGGGCTCGGGCCGGTCGCCACGTGGCTGCGCTGAGCCCTTTCCCTGACCGGACGTGGCGGGCGTGAAGACGGCGCCCGCCGTTCAGGTTGTGTTGCCCCCGGAGCCCGGGTCGCGGCTGGCGGTATGCGCGCTGGTCGGTGCTGCCACGGGCGCTGTCCTGGCTTGGGCCTACGGACATGTTCTGGCTTCCTCGGCCTTTGTCAGGGCGCCGTCTGTGGGTGCGGTCGGGCCTGCGATCGTGGGGGCTGTGGTCGCCCTCGCTGCCGCGACACTGGTTTGGCGCCGTGCGGGCCGGATGTCACATCGGCTGGTCTGGGACGGCCAGTCCTGGACCTGCGCACGGTTGGGTCGGTCGCCCCAGCCCTGCATCCCTTCGATCGCGCTTGACCTCGGATCCTGGCTGTTGATCCGGGCCGAGCCGCTGGCGGACTCGTCCGTTCGCCGCGGCACTGTCTGGCTGGCGGTCTCCACGCGATCGGCAGCCGAGATGTGGCACCCCTTGAGGGTGGCGCTTCAGGCGCAGACAAGGTCGCGGCCGCCCGGCGGGGACGCGCGTACCGGCGGGCCGCGCGCGTCATGATCGCGCAGCCGGATGTCGATGCCGCACTCGTCGAACGCGTGCGCCGTGGGGACCAGAAAGCCTTCGAGTTGCTGGTCGTGAAGTACCAGCGTCGCATCGAGCGTCTGATCGGGCGCATGGTCCGCGACGCCGATCTCGTGCAGGACCTGGCACAGGAAACCTTCCTGCGGGCATACCGCGCATTGCCACAGTTCCGCGGCGAGAGCGCGTTCTACACCTGGCTCTACCGCATCGCCGTCAACACGGCGAAGAAGGCACTGGTGGAACTGCGGCGTGAGCCGGTGGTCACCGAGTCCGCCCTGTTGCCTGCGAGCGATGCCGACGAAACTTTCAGGCCCGAGACAGAACCAATCGACACGGAGACGCCGGATGCGGTGATCGCCAGTCGCGAGATCGCCGCGGCGGTGAATGCCGCGATCGAGCGACTGTCCGAGGACCTGCGCCAGGCCGTCGTGCTGCGGGAGATCGAAGGCTTGAGTTACGAGGAGATCGCCGAGATCATGAACTGCCCCATCGGCACTGTTCGGTCGCGCATCTTCCGTGCCCGGGAAGCCATTGCCCAGCGGCTGCGGCCGCTGCTCGATACCCGCGATGGGCGGCGATGGTAACGCCGGCTCCGTACTTGTATGAAGGATCACTGCGCCATGGGTGAGCACGAACGATCCGACGGCTCTGCGACGACACCGCGGAGCGACCTCACGCACGACCACAGGGTGTCTCCGTCGCGTGACCAAGACCCCCGCCTTCGCGCGCTGTCAGCACTGTGTGACGGGCAAGCCGACACTGCCGAACAAGCTCTGGCGTTGCAGGCGTGCCAGTCCGATCCCGATGTGATGCGCGCCTGGCAGGACTGGCAGCTCATCGGCGACGTGATGCGGTCGGACGAACTCGCTCCGGCCCGAGGACGGGACGACGCTTTCCTGGCGCGTTTGCGTGCCGAGCTGGCGCGCGAGCCCGTGGTCCTCGCGCCAACGGCGTCCGCCTCTGACGACCGCGCGACGGCCCCTGCAGCGCGGCCCGCTCTGCGCCGGGCTCGCACGCTGCGGACGGCCATGGCTGCGGCCGCCGGTTTCATGGCCGTGGCGTCGGTCGCCTGGTTCACGCAGGGCGAGGCGCAGGGCCCGTCCGATGGCTGGCAGGCCACGTGGGCGACCCTCGGCAAGGCCGTGGGTGTGGTCGTCGCCGAAGAGCCGTCGTGGCAGGCGGTCGACGGGCGCCTGATCCGGGATGCCCAGCTCGACAGTTATCTCCGAGCCCACCGCGCCGGGGCGCCAGCGCTGCCCGGCGGTGTCACGGGTCGGTTCGAGACGGTGGTGCTCGAGCCATGAACTGTCGGCGTCCTCGGCTTCTCGTGGGTCGGATCCCCTTGCTGTCCGGCGTGGCGTTGTGCATCTCGGGCGCGGCTTTCCTGGGTGCGCTGTCCATGCCGGTGCAGGCCGAAGTCGGGGCAGAGGCCTCGTCGGCGAAGCGAGCGTCAGCGCCCGACGGCACGCAGGTCGCCCAGGCCTGGCTGTCGCGTATGCGCGCGGCCGCCGGCAGCTACAGCTATCAGGGCACCATGGTGTTCACAGCCGGGAGCGTGGTCGCCAGCTCACGCGTCGGACACTACGTCGTCGGCGATGACGCCTTCGAGCGTGTGGAGGCACTTGACGGAGCCGGGCAGCGCAGCTTCAGGCACAACGATGTCGTGATGTCGTTCTGGCCGCAGCGCCAGGTGGTGACCGTCAGCCGGCGTGACGCCGCAGCCCTCAGTCCGCTGGGCACGGTACCCGAGGCCCGCTTCCGCGCACACTATGAGACGCGCCAGCTCGGCCTGGATCGCGTGGCGGGCCGGCTCACCCACGTGTTGCTGCTGTCTCCGCGCGACGCGCTGCGGTTCGCGCAGCGCCTTTGGGTGGATGTCGAGTCGGGGCTGATGCTGCGGGCCGACGTGCTGGGCGCTCGGGGCGAGGTATTGGAGTCGACGTCGTTCACGGACATCGAGATCGGTGTGCGTCCGCGCGCCTCCTCGGTGCAGGCGGCCATGCGGGAGACCGATGGCTGGCAGATCGTGAAGATGCAGTCGACGCCGACCCAACTGGCTGAAGAAGGCTGGCGCCTGGATGATCTGCCGGAGGGCTTCCAGTTGCTGGGTTGCGTGCGCAAGCCGGTCACCTGGGGCGAGCCCGCCCGAGACCTCGTCGAGGGCCCTGGCAGTGCCCGTCCGGCGGTGCCAGGGCCCTCGTCGGCGATGACGGGCGAGTCGAACACCCTGCAGGTCATCTACTCCGACGGACTTGCCCGCGTCTCGGTCTTCATCGAGCCGGTGCGGCCCGGACGTCAGGCCCGCAGCCTCGTCACCCAGATGGGTGCGACCCACGCGCTGTTGCAGAACCGGGACGATCGTTGGCGCCTGGTCTTGATGGGAGACGTTCCCGTCGCCACATTGAAACGGTTCGCGGCGGCGCTGCAACGCAACCCTTGAACGCGGCCGAAGTCGGTGCGGTGGCAGGCCTGCCGGGAGAACCTTCGGCGGGCCCGTGGATCACACCGGGCATGGTTCTGAGTCTTTCCTGGAATGGAGATCGATGATGGTGACGAACCCCTCGACCTGGTGCGGCGCGGCCGCGACATGGCAGGTGACGCTCCGCAAGCGTCTGGTGCTCGCGCTGGCGGCCGGTGTGACGGCGCTGGCCCTGTGGCCCACACAGCCCCAGGCGCAGACCTCCGCACCGACGCCGACGATCGCCTTGCCCGACTTCACGGAACTGGTCGAGCGCGTCGGGCCGGCCGTCGTCAACATCCGCACGCTCGAGAGGCGCCAGGCCGGCGCCTCGGGTCGCTCCGAGATGGACCCGCGCATGGAGGAGTTCTTCCGCCGTTTCGGGATTCCGATGCCAGGTCAGCCCGACCCGCGTCAAGGACCGCGCGATGACGGTGAGCCCCAGCAGCGAGGCGTGGGCTCGGGCTTCATCCTCACCGCCGACGGCTACGTCATGACCAACGCCCACGTCGTCGACGGTGCTGACGAGGTGCTCGTCACCCTCACGGACAAACGCGAGTACAAGGCGAAGATCGTTGGCGCTGACCGCCGCACCGATGTGGCCGTCGTCAAGATCGACGCAGCCGGTCTGCCCACGGTCCGCATCGGTGATGTGAGTCGCCTGAAGGTCGGCGAGTGGGTGATGGCCATCGGCTCCCCCTTCGGGCTGGAGAACACGGTGACGGCCGGTATCGTCAGCGCCAAGCAGCGCGACACCGGCGACTACCTGCCCTTCATCCAGACCGATGTGGCCATCAACCCCGGCAACTCCGGCGGACCGCTACTGAACCTGCGTGGCGAGGTCGTGGGCATCAACTCGCAGATCTACAGCCGATCCGGCGGGTTCATGGGCATCAGCTTCGCCATCCCGATCGATGAGGCGATGCGTGTGTCCGATCAGTTGCGTACCAGCGGTCGGGTCATCCGGGGACGTATTGGCGTGCAGATCGCGCCCGTCACCAAGGAGGTCGCCGAGTCCATCGGCCTGGGCAAGCCGGCGGGCGCACTGGTTCAGAGCGTGGAGGCGGGCGGGCCAGCCGACAGGGCCGGTATCGAGGCGGGCGACATCATCACCCGCGTGGACGGCAAGGTGGTCGAAAAGGCGGGCGATCTCCCGCGCATCATCGGCTCGACCCGACCCGGCGCGCGGGCGAGCCTGGAGGTGTTCCGGCGCGGCAGCACCCGCGACGTGACGGTGACCGTGGGCGAGTTCGAGCCCGAGCGTCCGACCCGACGCGCGCAAGCCGAGCCGGATGCGGCGCCGGTGGTCAAGCAGGCGCTGGGCATCACAGCCTCCGAGCTCAGTGACGCACAGCGCCGCGAGCTCAAGGTCAAGGGCGGCGTGCGGGTCGACGCCGTCGAAGGACCGGCCGCACGTGCCGGCATGCGCGAAGGTGACGTGATCCTGTCGGTGGGCAACACCGAGGTGACCGACCTGAGGCAGTTCTCGGCGGCCGTGGCCAAGGTCGAGAACAACCGCGCCGTCAGCGTGCTGGTGCGTCGCGGTGAATGGGTCAACTACCTGGTGATCCGTCCCGGTCGCTGATAGCCACGGTCGCTGCCACGACTCACCGAGCCTCCTACAATCCCTGAGTTCGGCAGTGTTCGCTGCCGAGCCCCCGGATGGACGGCGCGTCACTTTCAGGGCGCGCCTTTTTTTTGATCCATGGACCACATCCGCAACTTCTCCATCATCGCCCACATCGACCACGGCAAGAGCACGTTGGCCGACCGCATCATCCAGCGTTGTGGTGGGTTGTCAGACCGCGAGATGGAGGCGCAGGTGCTCGACTCGATGGACATCGAGCGTGAGCGCGGGATCACGATCAAGGCGCAGACCGCAGCGCTGCGCTACGTGGCGCGTGACGGGCGCGCCTACAACCTGAACCTGATCGACACGCCCGGCCATGTCGATTTCAGCTACGAGGTCAGTCGCTCGCTGTCAGCGTGCGAGGGTGCGCTGCTCGTCGTCGACGCAAGCCAGGGGGTCGAGGCGCAGACGGTGGCGAATTGTTACACCGCGCTCGACCTCGGGGTCGAGGTCGTGCCGGTGCTCAACAAGATGGACTTGCCGCAGGCCGATCCGGCGCGCGCACGGCAGGAGATCGAGGACGTCATCGGCATCGACGCGACCGACGCGATCCCGTGTTCGGCCAAGACCGGCGAGGGCATCGACGACATCCTCGAGGCGGTGATCGCGCGCATGCCCGCGCCGCGCGGTCGGCCCGACGGTCCGCCCCGCGCGATGATCATCGACAGCTGGTTCGACAACTATGTCGGTGTGGTGATGCTGGTGCGGGTGGTCGACGGCGCACTGCGACGCGGCGATCGCGTGCGGATGATGGCCACGAACGCCGTGCATGCCATCGAGCAGATGGGCGTGTTCACCCCCAAGTCGTCGCCACGTGAGGAGTTGAACGCAGGGGAAGTGGGCTTCGTCATCACCGGCATCAAGGAGCTGACGGCGGCCAAGGTCGGTGACACGGTCACGCTCGAGAAGAAGCTGCCCAACAACGCCGGTCCCGCCAGCGAGCCGCTGCCAGGCTTCAAGGAGATCAAGCCCCAGGTCTTCGCCGGCCTGTACCCCACGGAGGCGAGCGAGTACGACGCGCTGCGCGACGCGCTGGAGAAACTGCAGCTCAACGACAGTTCCTTGCGCTTCGAGCCCGAGGTCAGCCAGGCGCTGGGCTTCGGCTTCCGCTGCGGCTTCCTCGGCCTGCTGCACATGGAGATCGTGCAGGAGCGCCTGGAGCGCGAGTTCGACCAGGACCTGATCACCACGGCGCCCAGCGTCGTCTACCAGGTCGAGCTCGGCGACGGCACCGTCATCGAGGTCGAGAACCCGAGCAAGATGCCCGATCCGGGCCGCATCCGCGAGATCCGCGAGCCCATCGTCACCGTGCACCTGTACATGCCGCAGGAGTACGTCGGACCGGTGATGACGCTGGCCAACGTCAAGCGTGGCGCGCAGATCAACATGGCCTACCACGGGCGCCAGGTCATGCTGACCTATGAGATCCCGTTGGCTGAGATCGTGCTCGATTTCTTCGACAAGCTGAAGTCGATCTCGCGCGGCTATGCCTCGATGGACTACGAGTTCAAGGAGTACCGTGCCGCCGACGTGGTCAAGGTCGACATGCTGATCAACGGCGACCGCATCGACGCACTGAGCCTGATCGTGCACCGCAGCCAGAGCCAGTACCGTGGCCGCGAGGTGGCGGCCAAGATGCGAGAGATCATCCCGCGCCAGATGTACGACGTGGCGATCCAGGCGGCCATCGGCGCGAACATCATCGCGCGCGAGAACATCAAGGCGCTGCGCAAGAACGTGCTGGCAAAATGTTACGGGGGTGACATCACCCGCAAGCGCAAGCTGCTCGAGAAGCAGAAGGCCGGCAAGAAGCGGATGAAGCAGATCGGCACGGTCGAAGTGCCGCAGGAAGCCTTCCTGGCCATCCTCCAGGTCGACGATTGACGGGAATCCCGATGAGTGCATTGACCGCGGTGCTCTACGCCGTGCTGGTGGTCTACCTGGGCGGTTGGTTCCTCGGCTTCTGGATCGGGAACTTTGCCCTCGTCTTGTTCGTCCTGTCGTCGGTCACCGGCGTGTTCTGGCTGGCCGAGCGGTTCCACTTCAAGCCCGCCAGGCTGCGCGCAGCCGCCGCGCTCGAGGCCCAGCATGCACAACGGCGCGCGGAGTTGGCGCGGCTGGGCATCAGCCAGGTCGACGGCGACGTCGCGCAAGCCCGAGCAGCTCTGCTCGCGCAGCCCTGGTGGCTGGATTGGACGGCCGGACTGTTCCCGGTGATCGCCGCGGTGTTCCTGCTGCGTTCCTTCGCCTTCGAGCCCTTCAAGATCCCGTCCGGCTCGATGGTGCCGACGCTGCTGGTGGGCGACTTGATCCTCGTGAACAAGTACCAGTACGGCATCCGCCTGCCGGTGCTGAACACCAAGGTGATCGCCAACAACGACCCGGCGCGCGGCGACGTTGTCGTCTTCCGCTACCCACCCGACCCTCGCCTGGACTACATCAAGCGGGTCGTCGGGGTGCCCGGCGACGAGGTCGCCTACCTCAACCAGCGTCTGACGGTCAACGGACAACCCGTGCCGGTGCAGTCGCTGGGCGAGTTCTACGACGAGGACAGTCTGCGCTATGCGCCGCAGTTCTCGGAGAAGCTCGGCGAGGTCGAGCACCGCATCCTGGTGGATCCGCGTCGCCCGTCCTACTTCGGCAGCGGCACGCCCTCGTTCCCTCAGGGGCAGGGGTGCCGTTATGTCGTCGAGGGCATGGTGTGCAAGGTGCCTGAGGGACATTACTTCGTGATGGGCGACAACCGCGACAACTCGCAGGATTCCCGCTACTGGGGGTTCGTGCCCGATGCCAACCTCGTCGGTCGGGCTTTCTTCATCTGGATGAATTTCGGTGCGCCGGGACGTATTGGCGGATTCAACTGAACCGATGCTCGCGAGCGTGGTCCCCGTCGGGTCCTGACGCGGTTGATGGCCCCTGCCTTGCACGCCCTCCAGGTCCGCATCGGACATCATTTCTCGCAGCCCGGTCTGCTGCAGCGCGCCCTCACGCACCGCAGTTTCGGGTCCGACCACAACGAGCGTCTGGAGTTCCTGGGGGATGCGGTGCTCAACCTGGCGATCTCGCAGATGCTGTTCGAGCGCTTCGGGCGCTCTGACGAAGGCGACCTGACGCGCGTGCGTGCCTGGCTGGTGCGCGAGGACAGCCTGCACCGGGTGGCGGCGGCGCTCGGACTGTCGCCCTTGCTGCGGATGTCCGAGGGCGAGGCGCGGGCGGGCGGTGCACAGCGCCCCGCGATGCTCGCTGATGCGTTGGAAGCGCTCATCGGCGCCGTGCACCTCGACGCAGGCTTCGAGGCGGCGCTGGCCTTGGTGCGTGGGCTCTTCGGCCCGCAGATCGTGCAGGGTGACGTCGGGCAGTGGGCCAAGGATCCGAAGACGGCCTTGCAGGAGCGTCTGCAGGCCCGCAAGATGGCGCTGCCCGTCTACCGCATCCGCGCCGCACGGGGACAGGCACATGCCCAGATCTTCGAGGTCGAGTGCGAGATCCCCGCGCTCGGCTTGATGGAGGTGGCCGAGGGCCGTTCCCGGCGGGCTGGCGAGCAGGCGGCGGCGCAGCGTGTACTGGAGCGGCTCGATGCCGAACGTCATGGAGTCTGAACCGATGAGCCCAGCCGACACTGTCGATGTGGATGCACCAGTCGACGGCCCAGGCGTGGCCGTCCCCGCGGAACCGCAGCAGCGTTGCGGCTTGGTGGCCATCGTCGGCCGCCCGAACGTCGGCAAGAGCACTTTGTTGAACGCGCTGGTCGGGCAGAAGATCAGCATCACCTCGCGCAAGGCGCAGACCACGCGTCACCGCATCACCGGCATCCGCACCGTCGGCGCAAGCCAGTTCGTCTTCGTCGACACGCCCGGCTTCCAGACGCGCCACGCGGCGGCGCTGAACCGCACCTTGAACCGCACGGTACTGGCCTCCATCGGCGATGTCGACGTGGTGCTGTTCGTCGTCGAGGCCGGCCGATTCGGGCTGGAGGACGCCAAGGTGCTGTCGCTGATGCCCGAAGGCAAACCGGTGTTGCTGGTGGCCAACAAGCTCGATGCGCTGGCGCGTCGGCATGATGTACTGCCGTGGCTGCGAAGCATGCCGGAGCGTCACGCCTTCGCCGAATACGTGCCCATGTCGGCGCGCCGCGCCACTGACGTGGATCGCTTGCTCGAGGTCGTCGCACCCTACCTGCCCCAGCAAGCCTGGCTGCACGATCCCGACGCCCTGACCGACCGCAGCGAGCGCTTCCTCGCCAGCGAGATCGTGCGTGAGAAGCTCTTCCGCCTGACCGGTGACGAGTTGCCCTACACCTCGACTGTGGTGATCGATACGTTCGAGGAGGAAGGCGCCCTGCGACGCATCTCGGCCACGATCGTGGTCGAGCGCGACGCGCACAAGGGCATGGTGATCGGAGAAGGCGGTGAGCGCCTGAAGCGCATCGGCACCGAGGCCCGCCACGAACTGCAGACGCTGCTCGATGCCCGGGTGCATCTGGAACTGTGGGTGAAGGTGCGCAGCGGCTGGGCCGACGACGAGCGGCACCTGCGCAGCTACGGTTACGAATGACGAGGCCTTTCGGGTGGCCGATGGCTGCTCGGCGTGCCCGGGCAGCTCCGGTGGGTCGGCGGCCGAGGACGGCGCCGCCATGACGGCCAGCTCGACTGCTGCGTCGGCTGGTCCGGCCCGACGCTCCGCGCCGATGCTGTCGGCCTATGTGCTGCACAGCTACGACTGGAGTGAATCCAGTCTGATCCTGGATCTGTTCACGCGGGAACGGGGGCGTCTGGCCGTGGCCGCCAAAGGGGCCAAACGTCCGTACTCCCAGTTCCGGTCCGTGCTGCTGCCTTTCCAGCGGATCGCGGTGTCGCTGGGCCGGCCCCCCGCCGACGACGGCGCCGAGGTGTTGACACTTCGCGGGGCGGAATGGGTCGGTGGGGGACCGATCCTGACGGGTGCTGCGTTGTTCGCGGGCTTCTATCTGAACGAGTTGCTGCTGAAGATGCTGCCGCGTCAGGACCCTTCGCCGACGCTGTTCGATGCCTACGCGGCGGCCCTGCCGTGGCTCGTCAGGGGAGACGACGTCCAAGCGCAGGCCGGACTGCGCGCCTTCGAACTGCGCCTGCTGCGTGAGGCCGGTGTGTTGCCCCAGTTGTCCGTCGTCACGACGACACAGCTCGCCGTGCGAGAGGGCTCGCGCTACGGACTCACTGCCGCGTCGGGGGTCGTGCCGGCAGGGGCAGGGGTCGAGCACGCCGTCGACGGCCTGCTCCTGCAGGGGCTGGAAGCCGCTCTGGCGACCGAGGTTCATCTCGAGGCCTTGCCGCGTCTTTGCCTGGATGCCGTGGCCTCGTTGCGTGTGATCCTGCGGCCCTTGCTGCAGCACCACCTGGGCACCCCGGTGCTGCGCACGCGACAGGTGGTCCAGGGCGTGCAGCGCCTGGCCGAGCCGATACACTCGGTGCGGCACGCGGGGCCACTCGAGGCCGTCCCGGCTGCAGCAGCCGACGGGGCCGGTGCCGGTAGGCACCGGGGGGGCACACGCGGTTCTTCTTCGGATCCCAGGCCATGAATCCCCTCGTCGCGCCGGAGGCCGGCCAGAGCCGCGCCCACGGCGCTTTCACTGCGTTGTCGGTGAATGTGAACCGCATCGCGCTGCTTCGCAATTCCCGCCCCGTCGGCCTTCCTGACGTGGTGCGCTTGGCCACCCAGGCCCTGCAGGCCGGTGCCGACGGCATCACCGTGCATCCGCGGCCCGATGCGCGGCACATCACCACGCAGGATGTACGAGACCTGGCAGCGCTGCTGGCGCAGTGGCCGGCGGCCGAGTACAACATCGAGGGCAACCCCTTCCACAACCTGATGCCGCTGGTGCGGGAGGTTCGGCCGCAGCAGGCGACCTTCGTGCCGGACAGCGTCGAGCAGGCCACATCCGATCACGGCTGGGATCTGGCACGCGACGGGACGAGGCTGCGTCCACTCATCGAGGAACTCCACGCCCTGGGGGTGCGCGTGAGTCTCTTCATGGACCCGGAACCGGCCGCGATGGCGATGGCGCGAGAGATCGGGGCCGATCGGGTCGAGCTCTACACCGAAGCCTATGCCCGCGCGCACGGCCGCCCGGAAGGCGTGGCGCTGCTCGAGCGTTACGCCCAGGCGGCGCAGGCTGCGCACGCGGTCGGCCTGGGCGTCAATGCAGGCCACGATCTGAACCGCGACAACCTCGGCGACTTCCTGCGCGCGGTGCCGGGTGTGGCCGAGGTGTCGATCGGCCATGCCATCGCCGCCGACGCGCTGGAATTCGGCATGTCCGAGACCGTGCGCGCCTACCAGCGCTGCATCCGCCAGGCGCAGGGCGCACGGTGATCTACGGTGTCGGCACCGACCTGTGCGACATCCGTCGTATCGATCACGCGCTGGCGCGGCGGGGCGAGCGCTTCGCGCAGAAGGTGCTGGGGTCGCAGGAGATCGAGATCTTCCGCGCACGTCATGCGGCCGTGCCTGCACGCGGTGTGCGCTATCTGGCGACCCGATTCGCCGCCAAGGAGGCCTTCTCAAAGGCCATCGGCCTGGGCATGCGCATGCCGATGACCTGGCGCGCCTGCGAGGTGGTCAACGCCCGCAGCGGCAAGCCGCAGATCGCATTGCATGGGTCCTTGCGCACCTGGTTCGAGCAGCAAGGCCTGCGCGCCCACGTGAGCCTCACCGACGAGGTCAATCATGCGGCGGCCTTCGTGGTGGTCGAGACCGTGGATTGACCAGGCATCGGCCAGGGCTCGACGCCGGCCCGGCACTCTTTCCAACCCCTCCCCGGCGTGCCCGTCCGGATGTCCAGGAGCCGCCTGAAGTCCATGACCGACCTGAACCAACGTCCCGTCATCCTCGACGTCGCCGGCACGGCGCTCGACGCTGACGACCGTCGTCGCCTGCAGCATCCGCTGACCGGCGGCCTGATCCTGTTCCGTCGCAACTGGGTCGATCGAGCGCAGTTGACGGCCCTCGTGGCCGAGGCCAAGGCTTTGCGACCGGACCTCCTGGTGTGTGTCGACCATGAGGGCGGACGGGTCCAGCGCTTTCGCACCGACGGCTTCACCCACCTGCCGCCGATGCGCTTGCTCGGCGAGCGTTGGATGGCCGACGCGATGGCCGCCACCGACGCCGCTGCTGCGGTCGGCCATGTGCTGGCCAGCGAACTGCGCGCCTGCGGCGTGGACTTGAGCTTTGCGCCGGTCCTCGACCTCGATCACGGCCCGAGCACCGTGATTGGCGACCGCGCTTTCCACCGGGATGCACGCGTGGTGACCGTCCTGGCCCGGGCGGTGATGCACGGCATGCTGCGCGCCGGCATGGCGCACTGCGCCAAGCACTTTCCCGGGCATGGTGCCGTGGCGGCGGACAGCCATGTGGCGGTTCCGGTGGATCGGCGCACGCTGAAGGCCTTGCTCGCCGACGATGCCCAGCCCTATGGGTGGCTGTCGTCGAGCCTGATGGCCGTGATGCCGGCGCACGTGGTGTATGCGCGCGTCGATCGGCGCCCGGCGGGCTTTTCCGCGCGGTGGTTGCAGGACATCCTGCGCGGGCGCCTCGGCTTCACCGGTGCGATCTTCAGCGACGACCTGGGCATGGAGGCCGCCTGCATCGTCGAAGGCCAGCGTGTGGCGCCGGCCGAGGCGGCCCTGCTGGCGCTGCAGGCAGGTTGCGACATGGTCCTGCTATGCAACCAGTCCCAGGTGGATGGCGGTCGCGTGCTCGACACCTTCCTCGAGACGCTGGACACCACGCACGCACAGGGCCGCTGGCTGCCCGACCCCGACAGCGCTGGCCGCCGTCTGGCCCTGCTGCCCCAGACCCCGCCGCTGGACTGGGACACGCTGATGCACGACCCGGTCTACCGTCGCGCACTGGATCTGCTGCCCTGAGCCTGTGGGCCACAGCCCCCCTGGCCGCGTTCCCGCGCTCCAGGGGTGTGGCCGGTCTCAACCCTGCGCAGCTTCGAAAGGCAGCCGCATTTCCGACAGATCCTTGCGGGTCTCGACCAGGATCAGCGGACCCTCGTCGACGACCACGGCCGGCCGCCGTTCGCGTGGAACGTGCACGGGTGCCGGCTGTGCCGCGATGGCGGCCTGTGCTGCGGCGATCTTCTCGGGATCGGAGTGCGCCCAGTGCAGGCCGGCCTGCTCGGCCAGTTGCTGCAAGGCCTCCAGCGGCAACACATAAGGCTCGACCCGCACCGCTGCCTGCACCTGCGTGCCCGCGCCGGCGAGACCTGCGGCGGGCGCGTCGTGCGCCGCCGCAGGGACTGCCGCATCGGCTGCGGCGCCATCGGCCGATGCGGGCGCCAGCACCCCGGTCAGGGCCTCGCCCGCTCCATCGGCCACCGCCTGGTCGGCGGATGCGCCCAACTCGGCCCCCGATGCGCGTTCGCTGCGGGCCCGGTCACGCCCCCGCCCGCGGCGGCGTCCGCCTTCGACGGGACCCTCCTGTGGCGTCAGCCCCGGCGCGAGGGCCTGTGCGGCACCCGAATCGACATCCTGCGGGCGGGCCGCGTCGGCCGGCAGCAAGGCGATGTCGGCCGTCGCGTCGGACGCCGATCGAGACGCGCTCTCGATCAGTCCTTCATTGCCCTGCGGTTCGCCGATTGGACCTGTGACCACGGCGTCCCCGCGATCACGGGCTCCACGGCTGCCGCGCCGGCGCCGCCGCCGTCCTTCGCGTTCACTGTCGGTGTCGACATCGTTGCGCGGCAGATCGGACTCGACCGACGCGGCCAGTGCTGCCTCGGCCGCCAGATCGGTCACGGTTTCCGGCGGTGCACCGACCACGCCAGCCGCGGACGGTCCCCGCTCAGATCGTGGTGGCCGTTCGCCCCGGCGCCCCCGCTCGTCCCGCGGCTCGCGGGCCTCCCGGGGCTCGCGAGACGGCGTCGTCTCGCTCGGGGCCAGGACCGCGGCGCCGGCGACGTCGTCGCGCCGAGGACTGCGGTCACCGTTGCGCCCGTTACGGCCTTCGCGCGTGTCGCGCCCGTCCCGACCCTCGCGGCTTTCGCGAGACTCACGGCCGGTACGTTCGGTGCGTTCTGTGCGTTCGGCAGCGCGTCCGCTGCGACGATCACCCCGTCCTTCGCTCCGTCCGTCGCCACGCGCTTCGTCCCGGTCACGCGGCGTGCCCTTGCCCGTCGGCGTGGTCGCTGCGCGACCGGTGGCGGCGGTGGCGACGGCCGCGGGCGCAGCGACCTGCGGTTCTGGCGCGGGCGCCGCCGGGGTGGCGACGTGGCCGCCGCCGAAGAGCTTGCGCACCCAGCCGAAGAAGCCACTGCCCGGTTCCTGAGCCGGTGCCGAGGGTGCGGTCGCGAGGACGGCGGGCGTGGGCGCGGGGGAGGGCACGGGTGACACGGCCTCTTGCGCGGGCACTGGCGGCACCGGTGCCGCCACCGGCAGCGGCGCCGGCTGATCGGGCAGCACGCCCTTGATGATCGGCTCCTGGCGTGCCTTGGCCTTCTCGCGCCGCGTGATCCCGACCTCGTCCTCCGGTTCCTCGATCATGGTGTAGCTGGCGCGGTAGCTCTCCAGCCGCGGATCGTCGTGACGCAGGCGTTCCAGCTTGTAGTTCGGAGTCTCGAGGTGCTTGTTGGGCACCAGCAGCACCGTCACGCGCTGCTTCAGCTCGATCTTGGTGATCTCGGTGCGCTTCTCGTTCAGCAGGAACGAGGTCACTTCCACCGGCACCTGCACGTGCACCGCGGCGGTGTTGTCCTTCAGCGCCTCCTCCTGGATGATGCGCAGGATCTGCAGCGCCGAGCTTTCGGTGTCGCGGATGTGGCCGGTGCCGTTGCAGCGCGGGCAGGTGATGTGGTTGCCCTCGGACAGCGCCGGGCGCAGGCGCTGGCGCGACAGTTCGAGCAGCCCGAACTTGCTGATCGAAGAGAACTGCACCCGCGCGCGGTCGTTGCGCAGCGCGTCGCGCAGGCGCTGCTCGACCTCGCGCCGATTCTTGCTCTCCTCCATGTCGATGAAGTCGACGACGATCAGGCCTCCCAGGTCGCGCAGGCGCATCTGGCGCGCGATCTCGTCGGCCGCTTCGAGGTTGGTGCGGGTGGCGGTCTCCTCGATGTCGCCGCCGCGGGTGGCGCGCGCGGAGTTCACGTCCACCGCCACCAGCGCCTCGGTGTGGTCGATCACGATCGCCCCGCCCGAGGGCAGGTTGACCGTGCGGCTGAAGGCGGTCTCGATCTGGTGCTCGATCTGGAAGCGCGAGAACAGCGCCGCGTTGTCGCGGTAGCGCTTCACGCGATTGCCCATCTCGGGCATCACGTGGTTCATGAACTGGTGCGCCTGGTCGAAGATGTCGTCGGTGTCGATCAGGATTTCGCCGATGTCCGAGTGGAAATAGTCCCGGATCGCGCGGATGACGAGCGAGCTCTCCTGGTAGATCAGGAAGGCGCCCTTGCCCGCCTTGGACGCGCCATCGATCGCATCCCAGAGCTTGAGCAGGTAGTTCAGGTCCCACTGCAGCTCGGGGGCGCTGCGGCCGATCCCTGCGGTTCGGGCGATCAGGCTCATGCCCTTCGGGTAGTCGAGCTGGTCCATCGCCTCCTTGAGCTCTTCCCGGTCCTCGCCCTCGATGCGCCGGCTCACGCCGCCGCCGCGCGGGTTGTTGGGCATCAGCACGAGGTAGCGTCCGGCCAGGCTGACGAAGGTGGTCAGTGCGGCGCCCTTGTTGCCGCGTTCCTCCTTCTCGACCTGCACCAGCAGTTCCTGGCCCTCGCGGATGGCGTCACTGATCTTGGCGGTTCGCACGTCCACGCCATCGCGGAAGTAGTTGCGCGAGATCTCCTTGAAGGGCAGGAAGCCGTGTCGGTCTTCGCCGTATTCGACGAAGCAGGCCTCGAGCGCGGGCTCCACCCGTGTCACCACGGCCTTGTAGATATTGCCCTTGCGCTGCTCGCGACCCTCGATCTCGGTCTCGAAGTCCAGCAGCTTCTGCCCGTCGACGATCGCCAGGCGCCGCTCTTCCGGCTGCGTGGCGTTGATCAGCATGCGTTTCATCGTTCGATCACTCCTGGCGCGCACCTCGCGGCGGCACGCCGTGTCGGCGCCGCGATCAGGTCATCACCTGTCGCCGCACCGGCGGATGCGCCGCGCTTGCGCGCCGCATCCCGTCACCGGCGGGCCGCTCTTCAGCGGCCTTGGCCGGCATCCGACGATGCACGGGACGCACGAGGAGAACCGGGGGATCGAACCGCCCTGACCACCGGCTGTCACACCGGGCGACCCGCCTGCGCGGGGCCACCCGTGTCACTGGGGCCGTGGCACTGGCACTGGCGAGGGACCTGAGGACCTGAGACCGGCGGCCTTGGGGCTCTCCCCCCTGACAGCCCGAGGGCCGGCAGGGGACAGGGAGGAACGCGACCTGCGGACGCTGCACGCTGTCAGCGCACAGGTGCAGACCGGGTGTCCCGGGGTGGAGGGCTGGAGTGACATGCCGATGTCGTCTGACGGGGCCTGACGCGAGACCCAGACCGATCGGCAGAGTGCCGGGACGGTCTGAGCCTGTGATTCTTTCGTTGCAGCCCCGGGGCGCCGGGGCAGGTTCTGCCTGTGTGTCTCTTCCGTTGCCCATCGTGTGCCCACCGGTCACTGCGGGATCCGGCACTGCGCACGAGGGCGACGTTGCATCTGCGCTTGTGGCTGTCCGTACCCCCGGTCGACGCCCCCGGCGCAACGCATGAACCTTCATGGCGCCGCGGATGTCGCTCGAGGCAGACTGCCTATCCCGCGCCTCTCGTGCATGGGCCGGGTAAACTCCCCGGGGAAACAAGCACTTGCGAGCCGACGTGGAATTCCCGAGTATACGGGCCAAAACCGTGCCCGTTCAGGCTGCAGCGCATGTCGCGCAAACGCTGGTGCGGCACCTGCAGGTCGACGAGGATTCGGCGGGCCAACGGTTGGACAACCTGCTGCTGCGCGTGCTGCGCGGCGTGCCGCATTCGCACGTCTATCGGGTGATCCGCTCCGGCGAGGTGCGCGTCAACGGTGGTCGGGCCTCGGCCCAGACCCGCGTTCTCGTCGGCGATCAGATCCGGCTGCCGCCGATGCGTACGACCGACCCCGCCCTGTCAACGCCGGCGCCCGCGCGGGAGTTCCCGCTGTTGTTCGAGGACGCGCACCTGCTGGCCATCGACAAGCCTTCGGGCGTGGCGGTGCACGGCGGCAGCGGGGTCAGTTCAGGTGTCATCGAGCAGCTGCGTCAAGCCCGTCCGCAAGCGCGGTTCCTCGAACTCGTCCATCGTCTGGACCGTGAGACCTCGGGTGTTCTGCTCGTGGCCTGCCGCCGGAGCGCGTTGACGGCGCTGCAGGAGCAGTTCCGGCAGCGCGGCGGACCCAACGGCGTCGGCAAGACCTACTCCGCACTCGTCGCGGGCGACTGGCCGTCCAGCCTGACCAGGATCGACACCCCGCTGCACAAGTACCTGACGCCCGACGGTGAGCGTCGGGTGCGCGCTGCGGCTGTTGGCGATCCGCAGGCACTGCAGGCCGTCACGCTCGTGCGGGTGGTGCGTCGAATCGGCGGCTGCACGCTGCTGGACGTGACGATCAAGACCGGTCGTACGCACCAGATCCGAGTGCACCTGGCGGCCAGCGGCCATCCGATCGTCGGTGACGACAAGTACGGCGACTTCGCCTTGAACCGCCGCGTGGCGCGCGGCGAGGTGGGCGGGGTGCGTCTGGAGCGCATGTTCCTGCACGCGCGACGCCTGTGCATCACGCACCCGGCCACGGGCGAGGCCCTCGACCTGCGCTCGGCACTGCCAGCGGATTGCGCGCGCTTCGCGCAGGCGTTGGACAATGCCTGCGGGGCGTCGCACACCGCTGCCCCCGGCAGCGATGCCGCGGCCCGAAGCTGATGGTGGCCCATCGGCCGCGCCCATGACCTGCCACGATGCCTAGACACTTCGATCTCATCGCCTTCGACTGGGACGGCACGCTGTACGACAGCACGGCCTTCATCACCCGCGCCATCCAGGCCGCCTGCCGCGACGTCGGCGTGGCCGAGCCTTCCACGCAGCGGGCGTCCTACGTCATCGGACTGGGCTTGCAGGACGCGCTGCTGCACGCTGCGCCCGATCTGCCCGTGCAGCGCTATCCTGAACTGGCGCGTGCCTATCAGCGGCACTACCTGTCGGGCAGGGACGAGCTGGTCCTCTTCGACGGTGTCCTGCCCATGTTGCACGGCTTGAAGGGGCGCAACCATTGCCTGGCCGTCGCCACCGGCAAGAGCCGGCGCGGCTTGGACGAAGCGCTGGCTGCAGTGGAGCTCGCGGGCCTGTTCGACGGGACCCGAACGGCCGACGAAACCGCGCCCAAGCCCGACCCGACCATGCTCCTCGAGCTCATGCGCGAGTTCGGCACGGTCCCCGAGCGCACGCTGATGATCGGCGACACGACGCACGACTTGCAGATGGCGCGCAGTGCCGGCGTGGCCTGCATCGGTGTGAGCTACGGCGCACATCCGCATGCAGCTTTCGATGCGTTCGACCCGCGCTTCGTCGCCCACTCCACGGCCGAGCTTCACGACTGGCTGATCGCCCATGGCTGAAGGTCCCGAGCGACTTTGCCGCTCATCGGACCTGACCGAGTCCGGGCGTGCCTTCGTCTTCGATGTGCTCGAACGCGGCCGTCCGGCGCGAGCCTTCGTCCTGCGACATGAGGGCGCAGTGGTCGGCTACCTGAATCGCTGCGCCCACGTGCCGGCGGAGATGGACTGGCAGGAGGGCGAATTCCTCGATGCCGATCGCCGTTTCATCGTCTGTTCGATTCACGGCGCGAGCTACCGTCCGGCCGACGGCCGATGTGTCGACGGGCCCTGTGGCCGGGGTCGGCTCGTGGCGTTGACCGTGCGGGAGGAGGGCGATGAGGTGCTTTGGTATCCTGATGCGGCGATCAGGCCCCCAGCATTCGACGAGCCGGTCCGAGGGAGCGAAGGATGAACGACAGCCCCGGCAGCCCGCAACGGCCGGCAGACCCCATGGCCGCACCGGCCCCTGACGTGGCGGGAGCGCCCGAACCTGGTCCGGCGTCGCAAGCGCCTGGTGACGCGGCCGCGTCCCCGGTCCTGCAGACGCGGTCACCGGCGGGTGCCGCCCCCTCGAACGCCGCCCTCGAAGCCGGACTGGAGCGTCTGGCCGGCGAGTTCCTGCGCGAGCGCCGACGGGAACGACGCTGGCGTGTGTTCTTCCGCCTTGCCTGGTTCGGGCTGGTGCTGGCCATCGCGGCCGCGCTGTTCGTCGAGCGCGGACCTGTGGCGCCACCGACCACGCCGCACACGGCGCTGGTGGATGTGCGTGGCGAGATCGCCGACGGCACCGAGGCGAGTGCGGAACTGCTGGTGGCGGCCTTGCGGGATGCATTCGAGGATCCGGGCGCGCAGGCCATCGTGCTGCGCATCAACTCGCCGGGTGGCAGCCCGGTGCAGAGCGGCATCGTCAACGACGAAATCCGACGCCTGAAGACGCTGCATGGCAAGAAGGTGTACGCCGTTGTCGAGGAGGTGTGCGCGTCCGGCGCTTACTACATCGCGGTGGCGGCCGACGAGATCTTCGTCGACAAGGCCAGCCTCGTGGGCAGCATCGGTGTGCTCATCGACGGCTTCGGTTTCACCGGGCTGATGGACAAGTTGGGCATCGAGCGCCGCATGTTGACCGCCGGCGACAACAAGGGCATGCTCGACCCGTTCAGTGCGCAGAACCCGCGCCAACAGGCCCACGCGCAGGCGATGATCGATCAGGTCCACCGGCAGTTCATCGAGGTCGTGCGCCAGGGGCGGGGCGAGCGTCTGAAGGAAACGCCCGAGACCTTCTCCGGACTGTTCTGGAACGGCGAGGAGGCGATACGGCTCGGACTGGCCGACCGTATGGGCGGCTTGGACTTCGTCGCGCGCGAGGTTGTCGGCGCCGAGGACATCGTCGACTACACCCCGCGCGAGAACATCGCCGAGCGTCTGGCGCGGCGTTTCGGCGCGGGTGTCGGCGAGGGAGCCGTGCGGCTGCTGAGCGAGACGCCCGCCTGGCGCTGATCGGATGACCGGGATGTCGCTGTCGGATGATCTGGTCGTCAAGCTCCAGTACCTGCTGCCCAAGCAGGCGCTAACGGTGCTGATGGGGCGTCTGGCCAGCCTGCGGGCCGGCCGCTGGACGACCGCTGCCATCCGTGCCTTCATCCGGCGCTATGGCGTCGACATGGCCGAGGCCGTCGCGTCCGACCCGTCTGCCTATGCGACCTTCAACGACTTCTTCACCCGGGCGCTGAAGCCTGGGGCGCGGCCCCTGGCCCCGGCGGGACTGCTGTGCCCGGTGGACGGCGCCGTCAGCCAGCACGGGACCATGGATGGCGAGCGCCTGGTGCAGGCCAAGGCGCACGACTACACCGCCACCGCGCTGTTGGGCGGAGACGCTGATCTGGCCACCCGCCTTCGGGGCGGCCACTTCGCCACGCTGTACCTGAGCCCGAAGGACTATCACCGCATCCACATGCCCTGCGCCGGGCGGCTGCGGCGCATGGTCCACGTCCCGGGCGAGTTGTTCTCGGTCAACCCGCTGACGGCCTCGGCCGTGCCTGGCCTGTTCGCGCGCAACGAGCGCGTGGTCTGCGTGTTCGAAGGGCAGTCTGGCGCCGACGGGGTTGACGGCACCTGGGTGCTCGTGCTGGTCGGGGCAACCATTGTCGGCAGCATGGCCACCGTCTGGCACGGGCTCGTCAATCCGCCACGTCCGGGGCGCATCCGCACCTGGGACTACGGCGACACAGGCCCGCTGCTGCGACGGGGCGACGAGATGGGCCGCTTCCTTCTCGGCTCCACCGTGGTGCTGATGTTCCCGCCCCAGCCCGGCGCGGCGCTGCGCTTCGATCCGGCCTGGGCGCCGGGCGTGCCGGTGCGCATGGGCCGGCCGATGGCGACCCGGGGGTGAGGCCCGCACGCTGGGCCGAAGTGCTGGTGTGGGTGGTGCCGGCGCTGTGGTCGTCGAACTACCTGATCGCGCGGCTGGCGCACGGCGTCGTGCATCCGCACGTGCTGGCGCTGGGCCGGTGGACGCTGGCGCTGGCGTTGTTGCTGCCCTTCGTCGGCGCCACCTTGTGGCGGCAACGCCAGGCGCTGCGTCAGGAGGGGAGGCAACTGCTCTTCCTCGGCGGCTGCGGGATGTGGATCTGCGGGGCCCTGGTCTACCTCGGCGGGCAGACCACCAGTGCCACCAATATCGCGCTGATCTACGCTGTCACCCCGGTGGCGATCACCGTGGTCGGCCTGAAGCTGCTGGGCGAACGCATGACCCGGGCCCAGCGCGCCGCGGTGGCCTGCGCGGTGGCGGGCGTGCTGCTGGTCATCGCGCAGGGCGATCCGGCTCGGCTGCTGGCGGTACGCTTCACGGTGGGCGACGGCTGGATCGTGATGGCCGCGGCGTCCTGGACTGTGTACTCGGTGCTTCTCAAGCGCTGGCCGTCGGCCCTGCCGCCGGCGGCGCGTCTGGCGGCGATCACCGCCGGCGGCATCGTCGTTCTGCTGCCCTTCACGGTGCTGGAGGCCTGGATGCTCGAGCCGCTGCCACTGGACGTGCGGGCCTGGACGCTGATCGCAGCCGCCGCCGTCCTGCCGGGCGTGCTGTCCTACGGTGCCTACTCCTACCTGCAGCGCGAACTCGGCGCCTCGCGCACCGCGCTGATCATGTACCTGGGGCCGGTGTACGGGCCCCTGGGCGCCTGGGCCGTGCTCGGCGAGGCGCCCGCCTGGTACCACCTGGCGGGCGCGGCGCTGATCCTGCCGGGCATCTGGCTCGCCACCCGGCCGGTGCCTGCGGCGCTCACGCCGCCAGCAGGCCCCGCGTCTCGATGAAGCGCACCACCTCGTCCAGCCCGGCGCGCGTCTTCAGGTTGGTCATCACGTAGGGACGGGTGGGCCGCATGCGCTTCGTGTCGGCCTCCATCACGGCCAGGTCGGCGCCCACATGCGGCGCCAGGTCGGTCTTGTTGATGACGAAGAGGTCACTCTTGGTGATGCCCGGCCCGCCCTTGCGCGGGATCTTCTCGCCCGCGGCGACGTCGATGACGTAGATCGTCAGGTCCGACAGCTCGGGGCTGAAGGTGGCGGCCAGGTTGTCGCCGCCAGACTCGATGAACACGATGTCGGCGTCGGGGAAGCGCGCGAGCAGGCGGTCCACGGCCTCGAGGTTGATCGAGGCGTCCTCGCGGATCGCGGTGTGGGGGCAGCCGCCCGTCTCCACGCCCATGATGCGCTCGGGCTGGAGCGCGCCGGCCACGGTGAGCAGGCGCTGGTCTTCCTTGGTGTAGATGTCGTTCGTGACGACGACCAGATCCCAGCGCTCGCGCATCGTCTTGCACAGCATCTCCACCAGCGTGGTCTTGCCCGAGCCGACCGGGCCGCCGACGCCGACGCGCAGCGGTGGAAGCTTCTTGGTGCGGCCGGGGAGGGCGTGGAGTCTGCTGTCCATGGGGAAGACCTCGAGGTGGGCTGCGAGCGGGGCTCGGTGGTGTGGGGCTGTGAGGTCGGCGGTCCTGGGCGTGGACGCTCGGGGTGCTCGAGGCGTTCGGTCAGCGCTCAGGAGCGGAACAGACGCGAGTACTGCGCCTCGTGCCGCGCGGAGAGGATGGCCAGCATCGGCGCATGGGCCTGTCGTTGGGCGTCGTCGCTCGCGAGCGCGACTTCCACGGCCTCGGGCAGGGCCTGCGCCAGCCGGGCGAGGATGCGCTGCGCGGCGGCCTGCCCGAGGGGCACGGCTTTCATCGCAGCCTGTGTCATGTTCTCGGCCCAGCCGAAGGCCATGGCGAGCAGTGCGTCGCGTGCCGGCGCGTCGGCCAGGACGGTGGCCAGCGCGTAGGCCACAGGCCAGGTCGGGGCCGGCCGCAGTGCGGCGCATGCAGCGATGCGCCCATCGCCGGCCTGCTCGCCATTGCGCAGCCATTCCACGAGCGAGCGCCCCATCTGCTCGGCCTGCAGGCGGAACTCGGCACTTTCGCGCGTGGCGAGCACCCAGTCGTTCAAGTCCGCCACGCGGGCGGTGTCGCCTTCGCGCCAGGCCCGATGCGCTTGCGCGGCCAGCGCCAGATCGGACCGTGCCTGGGACAGTCGCAACTGCGCGACCAGCCAGTCGCCGGCCTGGGCCTCGTTGCCCACCTGCCCCGCGTCGACTGCCGACTCCAGACCCTCGGAGTAACTGAACCCGCCCACCGGCAGTGCCGGCGAGGCGAGCCACATCAGGCGCAGCAGGGTCTGCGGAGCGGTCATCGGGTGCGGGGCCGGGTTGCCGTTGGCGGCGGCTCAGGGGCGGCCATGATCATGGCCAATGCCATGACCGTGACCGTGACCGTGACCGTGACCGTGATCATGGTCGTACGAGTGATCGTGCCCGCAACCTGGGCCGTGCACGTGGCCGTGCCCGTGGGCGTGGGCGTGGGCGTGGGCGTGATCATGGCCGCACCCGGGGCCGTGCACATGAGGCGCGGCCGCTGCCGTCGCCGTGCCGGCATGTGCCTTGTGATCGTGGCCGTGTGCGTGTGCGTGCTCATGGTCATGACCATGACCATGGCCGTGATGGTGGCCGTGATCCTGGCCGTGACCGTGGTGCCCGTGGTCGTGCCCGTGGTCGTGCCCGTGACCGTGCCCGCCCGCGTAGGCGCCGCTCTCGGGCTCGAAGGGGGCGTCCTCGGTCGTGACGATCAGGTGCATGCGCCCGAGCATCTCGGCCAGCACGTGATCGGACTCGATCTTCAGGTGGTCGGGCCGCAGCTCGATCTGCACGTGCCGGTTGCCCAGGTGGTAGGCCGCGCGCACCAGGTCGAAGGGGCTGCCGTGATGCGCGCAGTGCCGGATCACCATCACCGGCTGTGGCGCCGCCTCCACGCGCACCAGCGAGCCGTCCTCGGCCACGAGCACGTCGCCGCCGCGCACCGCCGTGCCGCGGGGCAGGAAGACACCGAGCGTGCGGCCGGTCGAATCCGTCGCCTCGAAGCGGCTTTTCTGCCGCACGTCCCAGTCCAGCGCCACGTGGGCAGCGCGCTTGAGGAGCACCGGCGCGAGGCCGCGGCCGGCAGGGAAGAGCTTGTTGACGGTGAGCATGGGTGGGCGCGGCTTGACGCGTCGAGGAAGGGGTGGTGTATTATCACTGACGTTATAACGCGCAGCCGCCCCGGGCTGCACCGCTTACTGAAAAGGACTGCACCATGGCTGCCTTGAAGCTCACCCAGATCGGCAATTCCGTCGGCGTCGTGCTGCCCAAGGAGATTCTGGCGCGGCTGAAGGTCGTCAAGGGTGACACCCTCTTCGTCACAGAGGCGGCCAACGGGCTGATGCTCACGCCTTATGACCCCGCGCTCGACGAGCAGCTTGCGCTTGGCCGGGAGTTCATGCGCGAGTACCGCGACACCTTCCACCAGCTTGCGAAATGAGCTGGCGCTGGATCAGCCGCCAGGCGCTCGAACTCCTGCATGGGGAGAGCCTGGCGGAGCATGGTGGTGCCCCGGGGCTGCGGGACGAGGGCCTTCTGGAATCGGCGCTGGCCCGGCCAGTGAACCTGGCTGCCTACGGTGATCCCGATGTTGCGGACCTTGCCGCGTGCTACGGCACCGGCCTGGCGAAGAACCATGCTTTCGTCGACGGCAACAAGCGCGCGGCCTTTCTGGCGGCGGGCTTGTTCCTGGGCTTGAACGGCTACCGGCTGCAGTCCACCCAGGTGGAAGCCACCCTCACCATGCTCGCCGTGGCGGCGAGCGAACTCGACGAGCGCGCCTTCGCCGACTGGATCAGGCGCCACATCCGACCTCGCTGAGCACCGTCCTGCGAGAGGCGCGGGTCTCAAAACAGGAAATACCGCTGCGCCATCGGCAGCACGGTGGCCGGCTCGCAGGTCAGCAACTGGCCGTCGGCGCGCACGGCGTAGGTCTGGGCGTCGATCTCCATCACCGGGGTGTAGGCGTTGTGGACCATGTCGGCCTTGCGCACGCTGCGGCAGCCGCGCACGGCCGCCAGCGGCTTGCGCAGCGCCAGGCGCGTGGCGATGTCGTCGGCCTGCGCCGCCTGGCTGACGAAGGTCAGTGAGCCGCGCGCCAGTGCGCCGCCGAAGGCGCCGAACTGCGGCCGGTAGTGCACCGGCTGCGGCGTGGGGATGCTGGCGTTCGGGTCGCCCATGGCCGCCAGCGCGATGAAGCCGCCCTTGAGCACGAGCGCTGGCTTGACCCCGAAGAAGGCCGGCTTCCACAGCACCAGGTCGGCCCACTTGCCCACCTCGACCGAGCCGACCTCGTGTGCAATGCCGTGGGTGAGCGCCGCATTGATCGCTAGCTTGGCCACATAGCGTTTGACGCGCGCGTTGTCATGGCGCACGCTGTCGCCGGGCAACGTGCCGCGCTGCGCCTTCATCTTGTGCGCCGTCTGCCAGCAGCGCAGCACCACTTCGCCGACGCGGCCCATGGCCTGGCTGTCGGAGGAGAACATGCTGATCGCGCCCAGGTCGTGCAGGATGTCCTCGGCGGCGATGGTCTCGCGCCGGATGCGGCTCTCGGCGAAGGCCAGGTCCTCGGCGATGGACGCGTCGAGGTGATGGCACACCATCAGCATGTCCAGGTGCTCGTCCAGC
>CAZFVH010000026.1:0-4291 GCA_964522465.1 uncultured Rubrivivax sp.
TCGTCGACGGCGTCAGCGCGGCCATCGCCAGAGCGGTCTTCCTGCTGCGGCGCGGCGTGGCGGGCTGAGACGGCGCGCCGCGCGGGTGCAGCCGCTATCATCGGCGGCCGTCCGAGACCCGACCCAGCGTCACGATGTCCGACACCCGCGATCGCCTGCTCGCGAAGATCCAACTCGGCGAAGACAGCTTCCTCGAATTGAAGGAGGTGCGTTTCGCGGGGGCCCGGCTGCGTGGGCCGTCACAGGCCGATCTGGCCGACGAGATGGCAGCCTTCGCCAACAGTGGCGGCGGAGAGATCGTGCTCGGTGTCGAAGACCGCAGTCGAGCCGTCGTCGGCATCGATGTCCACGTCCTGGACGCCGTGGAGACGGTGGTCCGCGAGGCCTGCGAGCAGTCCATCCAGCCGGCGCTTGCACCGCTCATCGAGCGAATGACGCTGCCCGACCGGCATGGGGTGGATCGAGCCGTCATCCGGATCGAGGTTCCACGCAGCCTCTTCGTGCACCAGAGCCCTGCAGGCTATCTGAGGCGGGTGGGCTCGTCGAAGCGCCCGATGCCTCCCGATCCACTGGCACGTCTGTTCCAGCAGCGCAGTCAGTCGCGCCTGATCCGCTTCGACGAGACCCCGGTGGCGGCCGCGACCCTTGCCGATCTCGACCCGTTGCTATGGCAACGCTTCGCGCCGGCAGACCTCCATGACGAGCCCGAAGTGATCCTCGGCAAGCTGGCGATGGTCAGGCGCGACGATCGCGGCCAGCATCGCCCCACAGTGGCCGGTCTGCTGCTGGCCTGCCGCTGCCCACAGGACTTCATCCCGAACGCCTACATCCAGGCCGTGGCCTACCGGGGCTCGACGGTGGTCCCGGAGGGCGACACGCTGTACCAGATCGACGCGCAGGACCTCACCGGTCCGCTGGACCGTCAGATCCTCGACGCCTGCGCCTTCGTCTGGAAGAACATGCGCGTGGCGGCTTACAAGGCGGCCACCGGGGGGCGGGTCGACATCCCCGACTATTCGATGCGCGCGGTGTTCGAGGCTCTGGTCAATGCCGTCGCGCACCGCGACTACTCCATGCCGGGGTCCAAGGTCCGCCTGCGCCTGTTCCGGGACCGGTTGGAGATCTACTCGCCAGGGATGTTGCCCAACACGATGACTACGGGCGATCTGCCCTTTCGCCAGTCGGCCCGCAACGAGGCCATCGCGAGCCTGCTGGCCCGGTGCCCGGTGCCCGACAACCCCTATCAGTTGCGGCGCCAGTTCCTGATGGACAAGCGAGGCGAGGGCGTGCCCATCATCCTCGACGACAGTCGAAGGCTGTCGGGGCGGCCACCCGAATACCGCCTGATCGGCGACAGCGAACTGCTGCTGACCATCCACGCGGCCGGGAGCGACGCTCCGACCTGAAGCCCCCGCGCGGACGCAGGATCGGCGTCCGCGCCCCGATGTCCCTTCCCCGCGGGCGCGCGCCACTGCGCCGCACCGGACGACCCAGCGCCGTGCGGGGCGTCATCTTTTGACACCCCCTCCCCGGACACTGCCTGCCTGCCCGGCCAGGGATGGCGCTGCCGTCTCCTGGCGTCCTCCAACCCCAGGTCAATGCAGGAGCAAGCCCATGTCCGTGCCCGTCTACAAGTGGTCCATCATCGTCCGCCTCGGCGGCAAGCAGATCTACAGCGTCATCTATGCCAACAACCTGCTCGAGGCCAAGGACCTGGCCGAGCAGCAGTACGGCGCCGGCCGGGTGCAGGTGCTCAACCGCCTGACATGAGCGTCGCGGGCCCTTGTCCGATGGTCGTGGCGCCGGGCCGTCGCGCCCCTGCATCCCGGCGCGTCTTGCGCGCCTGGACCCTTGCCGCGCTCGCTCTGATCGCCGTGCCCGCGCAGTCGATCGGCCTGGACCCGCCGACCCAGGGGCCATGGCTGACGCCAGGATGCAAGATCTACTCCACCCGGCAGTGGCGCACGCCCCAGGCGCAGTGCGAGGTGCCGACCCGCGCTGTCACCGGCGGGGTGATCCGCTGGGACGTGGTCATCGGTCGCGTGGAGGACTTCTCGCCCACGCCCGACCGGCACGGGGCCTGGGTCTACTGGATCGAGGGTCTGGGCAACGCCCGCGCCCTGCAGCTCGAGGGCCGTTCGCTGCGGCGTCCGATGCGTGGGGAGCTTGTCCCCATCCGACGGCGGTCGATCTACTACCTGGGCATGCTCAAGATCGAGGAGGAACTGCCCGGCCTGGCCCGGGAATTGCGCCTGGCCTTGCTGGCGCAGTCCATCCCCGCCCACACCGTGAAGGTGCCCAAGGCGGTTGTCGAGTGCGAGTTCAACTTCGACAAGACCTTCGACCCGCGCCGCAACTGCATCCTGCCGGACGACGTGGTCGGGCTCGAGCAGAGCATCGAGCTGGCGACGGCCGGTCGCGTGGTCGAGGCGCCGACATCCCCCATCGACGAGGGGCTGTACAGCTTCAAGGCCGCGTGCGAGGGTGTGGTGCTGCGCGGCGTGGCCCAGCGCCGGCCCCGTGTGGGTGAGGAAGCGGTCTTCGTCGTCAGCCGGTCCTACTTCCCGGGCCGGCTCGCGCACATCCCTTTCGTGCTGTCTGAAGTGGGCAAGCGCTACCTGGCCGAAGGCAAGAGGCGGGGACTGGCCGAGTGCATGGAGGAGCCGCAGGCTGGGGAATGACGCGCTGACGGCTCGTGCCTGCGGGCCGAACGTTTTCACAGCGGGAGCTGCGCATCCGCCAGGCCTTGAGCACCGACACTGTCGGTGGCGTGGGGCCATCGAGCGTTGCCGCCGCCAGTCCTTCAGAGAGGTAGGTCCTCAGACCCGTAGATCCGCAGATCCGTAGATCCGTAGATCCGTAGATCCGTAGATCCGTAGATCCCTGAAGCCTGAAGCCTGAAGCCTGAAGCCTGAAGCCCCGCAGGCCCGCAAAGGCTCACGGCGACGAGCCGGGCTGTTCCTGCGCGTAGTGCCGTGCCATCGCCTGCACCCGGCGCGCCACCTCGGCGCGCAGGTCGGGCGGGCCGACCACTGCCACGCTGTCGCCCAGGCTCAGCAGGAAGGGCACCAGCATCTCGCTCATCGGCAGCGTGGCGGTGACCGTGTGGCGGCCGTCATCGCCGGTCCGGGGCTGGATCTGCTGGTTCTCGCACAGGCGCCGCTCGCTGAAGTGCCACAGCGCATCGCGCGCCACGCGCAACGCCAGCGCCACCATCTGGCCGTCGCCGGCGGTGAAGCTCATGCGGTGCGTGGCGGCGATGTAGGCCTCGAGGTCGAAGTCGGCGCGGTCGACGGCGCGCTCGGGCAGCACCTCGGCGGCCTGCACGCGGTGCACCGCGAAGACGAAGAAGGGGTCGTCGAAGCCCTTGCAGGCGATCAGGTAGGAGGTGCCGTCCTTCGACACCACGCCCTGCACGCTCAGGTCGTGCCGGCGCGAGCGGCTGCGGTCGCGCGCGGCGTACTGCACGCGCAGCACGTGCCGCGTGCCCACGGCCTGCGCCACCGCGGCGCCGACGCCGGGCCGGGGCTCGGCCGGCAGGCGGCCGATGCCGTCGGGCAGCACGGCCACGCGCCGGCGCAGCTCGCGCAGCACGTCCGAGGTGTTCAGCACCGCCTCGGCAGCCTCGATCTCGGCCTGCCCGGCGTTGCCGGCGCCGCCGACGATGTCGCGCGGCAGCAGCCGGGCCGACAGCGCCAGCCGCAGCGCCATCTCCGGGCTCATGCCCAGCGCCGAGACCCGGTCGCCGCTGCGGTGATAGCGCCGCGGCGTCGTCGGCGGCCACGCCTCCTGGATGAAGTTCATCGCCGTCAGGTCCGACAGCCAGCGCTGCAGCGAGCGCTCGCTCATCGTCTTGCGCGACGCGCCGTTGTTCCAGCGTTCGATGAACTCCGTGGCCGTGATGGCCGCGCCCGGGTCGGCCGGCACGAGCCGCAGGGCCTGGATGGCGTCACCGATCTTCATGGGGCTGCTCTTGCAGGAAGTCGATCGAGCGCGAATTGTCAGCCCATCGGCCACGGTCTCCCAGGCACTCAGGCGTCGAGCGCCTGTATCAGCGCCGGCAGCACCAGGGCGGCCGTGCCGCGCAGGGTGTGGTGGCATACGGGGTCGAGGTCGGTGGGCAGGGGGTTGACCTGCACCACCAGCGCGCCGGCGGCCCTTGCCCGGGCAGGCAGGCCTGCGGCGGGGTGGACGAGGCCCGAGGTGCCGACCACCAGCATCACATCGGCGTCCTCGGCCGCTTCCTGGGCGCTGGCCAGGGCCTGGGCCGGCAGGTGCTCCCCGAACCAGA
>CAZFVH010000026.1:4391-9257 GCA_964522465.1 uncultured Rubrivivax sp.
GCCGCTTCCTGGGCGCTGGCCAGGGCCTGGGCCGGCAGGTGCTCCCCGAACCAGACCACCCCCGGGCGTACCCGGTCGCCGCATGCGGGGCAGCGTGGCGGCTCGATGCGGCGGCCCGCGTCGGCGTCGCCGGGCGCCAGCGGCTGCACCGGCGGCATCGGGTGCGGGCGGCTGCAGCCCATGCAGCGCGCCGCTGCCAGGCTGCCGTGCAGGCGGAGCACGCCGCGGCTGCCGGCGCGCTCATGCAGGTCGTCGACGTTCTGGGTCACGACCGTGCACCGCTCGTACCGCCGGCTCAGCGCCACCACGGCCTGGTGCCCTGGATTGGGCTGCGCGCGCACCACCAGGGCATGGCGCCAGACATACCAGCCCCAGACCAGGGCCGGGTCGGCCAGGAAGCCCTCGGGCGAGGCCAACTCCTCGGCGTCGAAGCGCGACCACAGCCCCGTCTGTGCGGCGCGGAAGGTCGGGATGCCGCTCTCGGCGGAGATGCCGGCGCCGGTCAACACCACCAGATGGCGCGCCTCGCGCAGGCGTTGCAGGGCCGGCGCGGGCAGCGCCGGGACGTCGGGTGAGGTGGGGTCGGTGTGGGACATCATGGAGTGGGTAGGAGTGATGAGGTCGGTCCGGGGTGTCGCGGCGCGCCCATGTGCGCTCGGCGCAAGCAATGCGGCGTACCGGGCGCCCTGCCGGGCGCGAGCCCGCAGCGTGGGTTCCGGCACCAGCCTGACGTTTCAGGCCAAGCCGTGTCTTCATGGGCATGCGGCGCGAAAACCGCCGCTGTCGATCCTGCCCTTCCACCCACGCCCGCACCCTCGAGACCGCCATGAAGCTCGCCGATGCCCTGATCGCCCTGCAACTCGTCCCCGCCGAACCCGACCGCGCCATCACCGCGGCCGAATTTGCCAGCAAGTGGCGCCGTGCCGGCCAGCGCGAAGTGTCCACCCGCCAACTCCACCGCTGGCTGCCCGACCTGGAAATGAACCACCTCGTCCGGGCCACGGCCGAGAGCCCCAGGGCGCCCCGACGCTATCACCGCATCGCCCGTGTGGCGACGCCCTGCCGCACCTGTCCGGGTGTGGGCGCGCCGCCGGTGGCGGTTGTCGCCTGGCGAGGGCCCGGGCCGCACGTCGGATGGCTGCCGCCGGCAGCGGGCCGTACGCAGCCGGGTACCCATGCTCTGGCATGAACCCGGCGCCAGCGCACGCATGCATCCACGGCGTAGCGCCGTTCGAATGTACGGGTGTCGCAGCGCCGCGTCCGACACTGGAGCCGGCGCAAGTTGCCGCTCACCCCACCGCGCGCACCAGGCGCGCCACGGTGAGCGGGTTGATCCCCTGGGAGGCGAACCATTGCTGCACGCGGGTCAGGTCTGCGGCGGCGGACGTGCGGCCGGCCTTGCCACGGCGGGCGTGCCACCAGGCCACGGCGTCGGCGGCGTAGAGGATGGCTGCGATCGGGCGCGCGGCGCGGATGGCGTCCAGTGCGGCGATGCAGTCCCAGCCCTGGGCCAGCAGCACCGCCAGCGCCATCGAGGGCCCGCGGTTGATGCCCATGTGGCAGTGCACGACCAGGCGCGCGTCCTCGCGCTGCAGCGCCGACTGCGCCATGGCCACGCCGGCGTCGAACCAGGCCGGGTCCTGGCGCAGGCCGTGGTCCTCGGTGCCCAGCCAGTGGTAGGTGAGTTGCGGCGCCCAGGCTTTCACCGTCCGCTCGTCGCTGTACTCGCTGCGCACGTCCAGGATGTGGGTCACGCCCTGGGTCACCCATTCCTGCAACTGCAGGGCAGCCTGTCGCGCGTCGGGGTGCAGGTCGCCGCAGAGCAGCAGCCCGGGCGTCACCGGGCACAGGCGCCGCCACCAGGCATTCGGATCGTCGGGCCAGACGGCCGACAGCGAGGTCGGCGCGGAGCCGGGTTCAGCGGGTCTGACGGCAGTGGGCGTCTTCGCCGCAGACGGCCCGAATGAGGCACCGGATGCACGGGCGGGTTGGCATGTGGTGCGCGCAGTGCGTGCAGTGGGTGCAGTGCCTGCAGTGCGTGCGTTCAGACCCATTCGCCACCCCCCAGCGTCCGCCGGCGCAGCGGCGAGCGCTGTGCCACCGGATCCGACAGACCGTCGAAGGCGCACAGGTGCACCACGCGGCCGGCCTCCACCAGTGCGGCGGCGACGAGGCCGTGCTCGCCGACGCGCAGATCCTCGCCCAGGCCGACGCCGGGGCGGCGCTCGGGTGCGCAGGCGGCGATGCGCGCCAGCAACGCGCGCACGTCCTCCAGCGAGGGCGCTTGCGACTTCGGGGCCGCGTCGTCGTGGCGGGTGGGGGCGACGTGCGGGCCGTGGGCGAAGAGGTCATCTTCATCAGGCGTGTCGATCGCATCCAGCGCATAGCCGGCCACGATGGCGGGCAGGTAGCGGCCCAGCGTCCCCGGCGCGTCGAACCATTCGACCCCCGCCAGCCGGCCGTGCAGGGCGAACGCCGCGCCCACCTGCCCGGGCTGCGGCGTGAGTTCGCGGGAGATGCGCTCGATCTCCGCCTCGCGCTGCTCGTAAAGGCCGCTCATGGCCTCGCTCTGCGAGCGCGAGCCCATGCGGCGCGACTTCGCCGAGATGCTGGCCCAGATCTCGCCCTGGTCGGCGCTGTGCTGGCCGGCCTCGCGCAGGCTGCGGTTGACCTGCGCCATCTTCGAGGCGCGCAACTGCGCGTACATCGTGCGTCCGGGGCTGCTGAACTGCGCCGACCGGCGGCTCCAGCGTCCCATCTCCACGCACGACACCGGGATCTCGATGTCGCCGCGGGCCGGTGCCAGGATGCTCAGGTTGAGGATGCGGTTCTGCTTGCAGCCCACCAGTTCCTCGCCGTCCAGCAGCAGCACCGGATGCGGCGCGTCGTTGCTGAAACGCAGCACCGGCACCGAGCCGCCTTCGGAGACCTCGGTCACGCGGCCCGTGCCCGCAGCCAGCGCGTCGCGCAGCACGGTGTAGCCCGGCTCGGCCAGCGCCGAGGCCGCGCCGTCGGCGAACAGGGGGAACATGGACACGCCGGCGGCGTGGACGGGTGGGCCGACGCGCAGGCCGGCGCAGGCGGAAGCGATCTCGGGGCTCATGGGGTGGGGCTCCTGGGGTCAGGGGGTCAGCGGGTCAAGGGCGGCGATGAGGGTGTCTGGCGTGCCTATTCGTCCTCGCGCCACACGCCCAGCACGTTGCCGACGCCGTACTGCGCCTCGGCGAGCTTCTTCGCCTCGAAGTCGTTGCTCGCCCACACGATGGTGTTGACGGATTGGATGTGGCTCAGGCGAACCCAGACCTTGTAGCGGTGCATGGACATGGCGTTGCTCCTCGACGAGGGGCGGTTGGGGGATGCCGAGCAGTCTCTGGCCAGGCAGCGCCAGAAACTGTCAACCCGTGAAAACCCGGCACCGGCACGGGTTTTCGGGGCGATGACGTGTTTTGTCGCTGCCCTGGGAAAACATCGCCGCCCACCCCCCGAGAGCCCGCCACCCATGAACCGCCCCACCCCCCGCAAGCGCCGCCTGCACGTCCTGCCTGATCGCCAGATCGAGTTGCACCGCGCCGGCGACACCGATCCCCGGACCCGCGACCTCGACCCCCTGTGCCGCCTGTGGGCGCTGCGCGCGATGGTCGAGCTCGGCGCGATCGACGAGCTCTGCCGCGGCGATGCCTTCGCCGCCCCGCAACTGCTGACCTTCGTCGGCGTGCAACCCCGGACGACCGACGGCGATCCGGACGATCTCTTCGCCGAGTTCGACCGCAAGGACGCGCTGCGCAAGGCGCGCCAGCGCCTGCGCGAGCAGTCGGCCCCGGGCGTGGCCACGCTGCCCGAGACCTCGATCGTGGCGCGCCACCTGCTGTGGCTGCGCGCCGAACTCGGCCTGACCGAGTTGCAGTCGCAGGTGCTGCTGCTGTGCGTGATGGCGCGTCGCAACGTGCACCTGGGCGTGGCGCTGTGCGCGTTGGGCGACCTGTCCACCCTGCATCTGTACTCGGTGCTCGCCACCGTGCTCGGCACGTCGGTCGAGGCCGTGTCCCAGGCCTTGGACCGCAACGGCACGCTTGCCGCCTCCGGCCTGGCGCGCGTGGACCACAACGGCCAGTACGAGTTCCCGGCCAAGATCGACCTGCTGCACGGCGTCAGCGAGCGCCTGCTCACTGACCACAGCGACCGCTTCAGCCTGTTCGCCGACAACTTCGTCATGGTCGGCGTGCCGCGCCTGGGCTGCGACCGCTTCGGCCACCTGGGCGGCCGGCTCGAGCACCTGAAGGCCTACCTGGGCCAGGCGGTGCGTGCCGGCACGGCCGGCGTCAACGTGCTGGTCTACGGGCCGCCCGGCACCGGCAAGACCGAGCTGTCGCGCGCCCTGGCCGCAGCGCTGAACGTGCAGTTGTTCGAGGTCTCGGTGGTCAGCGCCCAGGGCCACCGCATCCCCGGCCGCAAGCGGCTGGCCGCCTTCGAGTTGACGCAGCAGATCCTGGCGCGGCGCGGCCAGACCGTGGTGCTCTTCGACGAGATCGAGGACATCGACGAGGTCGCCCACGACGACGATGACGAGGACGATCTGCCCCGCAGCCTGCGCCGCCCGGCCTCGGGTCGCAAGGGCTGGTTCAACCGCCTGCTCGAGACCAATCCCGTGCCCGCGATCTGGGTCACCAACCGCATCGGCCACATCGACGCCGCGCACCTGCGCCGCTTCGACCTGCACTTGCAGATGGACACCCCGCCCTCGGCCGTGCGATCGGCCATGCTGGCCGAGCAGACGGCTGCGCTGGGCACGAGCGACGCCTGGTGCCGGCGCATGGCCGCGCACACCCGGCTGGCCCCGGGGGTGATCTCACGCGCGGCGCGCGTGGT
>CAZFVH010000026.1:9357-27134 GCA_964522465.1 uncultured Rubrivivax sp.
TTTCGGCTCGTGGCTTGATGGCTTCCTGTGACAGACAACCCGCTCGGGCTGAGCCTGTCGAAGCCCCGCGCGAGCGCTTCGACTGGCTCAGCGCGAACGGGGGTGATGTGTACGCCCCGAGACTTGTCTCTGATGAGCCGGGCTTTCCGCATGCCCGGCGGAAAATTGCCGACCGAAGTGCCGGATCCCACGACCAAAGGAAAGCCATGCCCACCTTCCTGCACGCCGCAGATCTGCACATCGACTCGCCGCTGCGCGGCCTGGAGAGCCGTTTCGAAGGGGCGCAGCCTGCGGCCTTCGCCGAGACGGTGCGTCAGGCCACGCGCCGGGCGCTGACGCGGCTGGTGGACACGGCCATCGAGCGCCAGGTCGCCTTCGTGGTGCTGGCGGGCGACGTGGTGGACGGCGACGCCACGCTGCACACCGCGCTCTTCCTCAGCCGGCAGTTCGCCCGCCTGCGCGATGCCGGGATCCCCGTCTTCGCGGCGCTGGGCAATCACGACTGCGCGGGGCTGATGCCGGCGCACCTGGCGCCGATGGATGGCGTTCACGTCTTCGCGCGCGACCGCGCCGAGACGCTGGACTGCCGCGGGGTGGCGCTGCACGGACGCAGCTACCCGGTGTGGGACCTGCGCACCGACATCGCGGCCGACTACCCGCAGGCCGTGCGCGGCTGCCTCAACGTGGGCGTGCTGCACACGGCCCTGACCGGCGCCGACGAGCACGACCCCTACGCGCCGACCACGCCCCAGGTGCTGGCGGCCAAGGGCTACGGCTACTGGGCGCTGGGTCACGTCCACAAGCGCGCCGACACGCTGGTGGTCGACGGCAGCCGCATCGTCTTCCCCGGCAACCTGCAGGGCCGCAGCATCCGCGAGACCGGGCCCAAGGGCTGCGTGCTGGTCCACTACGAGGGCGCCGCGGTCAGCGGCGTCGAGTTCGTCCCCTGCGACGTGGTGCGCTGGCACCTCGTGGAGGTGGACGCCGCCTCGACGGCCGAGCAGACGCAGGCGCTGATGGCGCAGCAGGTGCTGGACGCCACGGCGCCGGACCGCCAGGCCGGCCGCGCCTGCGCCGTGCGCGTGCGCGTGACCGGGGCGCACCCCGACGCAGCCGCCTGGCGCGGCGCCCGCGGCGAGTGGCGCGAGAACCTGGCCTTTCGCCTGCACGACAGCCCCGATCTCGGGATCGAGAAGCTGGACCTGGCCGTGCAAGACGCCCAGGCTGCCGACACCGCGCAGCTGCAGGGCGCCCGGGCGCTGCTGCAGCAGGCCGTGGCCCAGCTGGCCCTGCAGCCCGAGGACCTGCGGGCCCTGTTCGCCCCGCTGAGACGGCAGTTGAGCGAGTGCGGGCTGAACGAGGCCGAGTGGCGCCGGCATTTCGGCGACGTCGTGCCCCTCCAGGGCCAGCCTGTCGATGCCCCAGCCCTGCTGCAGCGCGGGCTGGACGCCATCAGCGCCCGCATGGGCGGTTGAGAGGGGACTGCGTCATGCGCATCGAGTGGCTGGACTTCGACCGGGTGGGCTACTGGCGCCAGCGTCGACTGGCGCTCTCGCCCGGCCTCACGCTGGTGCTGGGCGATAACGAGGCGGGCAAGAGCACCGCGCTGCGCGCCATCGACGCGCTGTTCGGCGGCGTCACGGTCGAGCTCGCGGCGCCGCGCCGCGAATCCGAGTTTGCGCTGGGTGCCGGGCTGCGGCACGGTGGTGAGGTGCTGGAGATCTGGCGCCGCGGCCGCAGGCTGCTGGGCCCCGGCGGGCAGGACGCCGACCCGCGCTTCCAGCAATGGGTCCACCCGGCCTGGGTGAGGCAGTTCCGCGAGCTGTTCCGCCTTTCGCACGACGAGTTGCGGCAGGGCGACGCCGACATCCTGAAGCGCGACGGCGCCATCGGGCGCTTGCTGCTGGAAATGCAGGCCGGGCGCAGTGCGTTGGGGGCGGCGGCCGCGAGCCTGGACGAGCAGGTGGCGCAGGTCTTCAAGAAGAGCCCGCTCGCGAGGACGGTGCTGCGCGGACGTATCGAAGCATTCAAGGGGGCACGGGACGCGGTGGCGAAGGTGGCCCGCACGAACGACTGGAACCGCGCCGTCGCCGAGAAGGACGAGTCCGACCGACTCTTCCTCGCCGCCCAGGAGCAACTCGGCACCGTTCAGGCGCGCCATGCGCGGTGGGGTCAGGTCCGCACCCACTGGGGCGAGTTGCAGGCGTGGCGCGCGCGCGACCAGGCACTGCACGCCCTGCTGGCCGAGGGCGAAGTACCAGGCCCGGGATGGTCGGCGCAGGTTCGCGCCGCCCTGGCGGAACTGGACGCCAAGGTCAAGGCACTTGAGCAGCAGCGTGAGCAAGGGGCTGCGCTGCAGCGGCGGCTGGAGGACCTGGCGCCCCCTTCGCCACTGCTCGGCGTCTCCGCGCTCGTCAAGTCCCTGCAGCAGCGCCGCACGCAGCTGGCCGGCGGCACGGCGGCGTTGACCGCCCAGCGCGAGGACGGCGCGAGGGCGCTGAACGAGGTCTCGCAATCGCTCGAGGCCATGGGGCAGCCTCGCGACCTGGGCCGCGACGCGGCAGCCATGCTCGTGGTGCCGGTGCCCGGGCGGGCGCCGATCCAGGACGCGCTCGACGACCTGCAGAGCGCCCGGCGTCAACTGCACCAGGCCCAGGACGCGCTGGACGACGCACGCCAGCGCAAGGACCGCGCCCAGGCCCACCTGGGCACCCTGCCGCCAGCGGGCGACCCGGCCGAACTCGACACGATCGCGCAGATCGAGGCCGACCGTACGCGCGCGGCTGACGACGCCTCCACGGCTGCCCGCCAGCGTGACCACGAGGCCGCCAGCCTGGCGCGCCTGCTCGCGCAACTCGGCTTTGCGCCCCGCGCCCCGGGTGACAGCCTGCACCTGCCGCGGCCGGCGCGCACCACGGCCGACGCTCACGCCGCCCGCCTGACGGAGGCCGACAGGCATCAGGCCCGCCAGCAGGCCGCGGTGGACGAGGCGCAGCGCCAGGACAGGGCGCTCCAAGCCCGACTGGCGGCGCTGGCCGACGGCGCCGACGACGGGGTGCTCACTGCCCGGCAACTGCAGCGGGCCCGCCACGAGCGCGACCACGCCTTCGGCCGCCTGCGCGCGCTGTGGTCGCCACTGGCCGACGATGCGCCCGCGCGGCTGGAAGCCCTCTCGACCCTGTACGAGACGCTCGTCACCGGCGCCGACCTGCTGGCCGATCGCGCCATCGAGCAGGCCCGTCGCTCCGAGGAGCGGCGGCTCGTGGCCGAGGAGGCCAGCCGCCATGCGCGCAGCGTGGAGGAGGGCCTGCTGGCCCTGCGATCGTCCCAGGCGGAGGCCCGGTCGGCCCGGGAGGCCTACCGCGCCCTGTTCGACGCCGCGGTGCTGCAGCCGCCGGAGCCCGCCGCCCTCACGTCCTGGTACGAGCGCGTCGACGGGGCCGAGGCCGGAGCCGACCGCTGGGCGAGCGCCCAACAGGCCTTTGTCGAGGCCGACAGCCTGCGGGCAGCGCTGGTGCAGCAGCGACAGGCGGCCATGGCCGCGTGCGGCCTTGACAGGCTCGCAGCGTTCGGCCTCGACACCCTGGCCGCACTGAAGGCCGAGAAGCGGCGGCGCGAGCAGGCCAGCTTGGATCGCCGGCAGGCGCAGGAGGTGCTCGACCGTGCGACCACGCTCGAGCGCGACCGGCAGGACGCGCACGAACAGGCCGTCGTGGCCGAACGCCATGCCCGCGCACGGTGGGACGAGGCGGCGACCGGGCTGCCCCCCGGCCTGCCGCGCGATCTGCCGACGGCCGCTGCCTGGCTGCGCGAGCAGGACCGCCTGGCGGGCGCGCTGCAAAGGCTGTCGAACGCCGAGTCGGCCATCCAGGCGCACGAGCGCGGGCAGCAGCAGTTGCGCGCCGAGGCGCTGGCCTTGCTCGACAGTCTGACCGATCGCTGGCCCGCCGCCCAAGCCCTGCGCCACGACCCGCAGGCCGCCATCGACTCCTTGGAGGCCGAGCGCGAGCGCGCGTCCGGCGTCGAGCACGACCGCGCTGCCTTGTTGGGACAGTGGCATGAGGCGCAGGCCCGGGAAGCTGTGGAGGCGCGCGCGGTGGACGTCGCGCTTCAGGCGTTGGCGGCGCTGACCGGCACCGCGCCCGCCAACCCGGCAGCCCGCGCCGCGCTGGAGCGGCAACTGGATCGAGCCGAGGCCTGTGCACGGTGCCGGGCCGAGTTGCAGGCTCTGGCCACGTCGATCCGCCGGGCTCTGGGTAAGGAGCCGCGCGCGTTGCTGGACGACGAACTGGCCGGCTTGGCCGAGGAGGACCTGCCGCAGCAGGAGCAGCGGGCTGCCGAGGCGCTGGCAGCGCAGCAGCAGCGCCGCGACCAATGCCTGCAGGCCCGCACCCAGGCCGAGGACCGACTCGAGGCCCTGAGGACAACCGACGCGACCGTCGTGGCCCAGCAAGGAGTGCAGGCCGCCGACGCCCTGGCGCAGGAACTCGAGGACCTGGTGCCCATGCTGGTGGCCCAGCACATCCTGGCGAAGGCGCAGGAACTGGCCCGGCAAGGCGCAAGCCCCTTCCTGCAGGAGGCGGGGGCCTACCTGTCCGAGTTGACGCAAGGCGCCTGGACCGGGCTGATCGTCCACGAGCAGGGTGAGAGCCCCGCGCTGGTGGCGGAGTCACAGCACGATGGCCACCGCCGCATCAGCGAGCTGTCCGACGGCACGCGCGACCCCCTGCGCTTTGCGCTGCGCCTGGCGGCCGTGGTGCGCGCGCACCGCGCCTGCCCGATGCCGCTGGTGCTGGACGACTTCCTCGTCCACTTCGACGACCAGCGCACCGCCGCCGCCCTGCGCCTGCTGGCGCGCGTGGCGCAGCAGGAGTCCCTGCAGATCATCGTCTTCACCCACCACGACCAGGTGCTGCACCTGGCCGCGCAGCACATCCCGGGGCAGTACACCCACCACGTCCTCGCGCTGCCGGGGCGCGAGCGGCTGCCGGTGGCCGTGGCGCGGCCGGTGATCGAGCGGCCGCTGGCGCCGGCCATGCCCTCGGACGAGACCGACGCAGACGCAGGCTCCGACGCCGCCGTGGCCACCGCTCCCGATCACGAGGTGGACGCTTTGATCCTGCAGGTGCTGGAGGGTGCGGTTGACTGGATGGCGAAGAGCCGGATCCAGGAGACGCTCGCCGCCGGTGGGGTGTCACTCATCGACGCCCAGTGGCAGAACGCCATCAGGCGACTGGAGCAGGCGGGTCGGGTCCAGTCGATCGGTCAGAGGAAGGGCAAGAAGTACGCCTTGCCCGGCCGCCACGGCGCGCTGGACGGGACGCCGGAGGCCGCTGAAGAATAGGCCGCACACTGCTCGGCAGCAGGGCGCGCAGGATGCAGGCGGTGAAGGCACGGCGCAGGGGGCCCGCCCTGGATGTGCCGTTCGCTTTGCAGGCCGCTTCTTGCGAAGCTCTCCCATTCAGCGTCCTGCAGAATTCAGGCTAACATTGGCCAGAATTTCAAGGACGGCCCTGCGGAACTGCGATGGAATCGGTCAACATCTACGAGGCGAAGAACCGCCTGTCCGAGCTTGTCGACCATGCAGCAGCCGGCCACGAGGTCATCGTCTGCCGGCACGGCCGGCCCGTGGCGCGCCTGACGGCGCTGGCCGAGGCGCGGCCGAAGGTCCGCTTCGGGGTGCTGAAGCGCCAGGTTCGGATCTCGGAGGATTTCGACGCGCCGCTGCCGCCCGACATGCTGGAAGGCTTCGAACGCTGATCAGCCCTTGCCCGCGCCCGGCCCCTTGCGCGTTCTCCTCGACACCCACCTGTTCATCTGGGCGATCGTCGCCGATCGGCGCCTGAGCGCCGTGCGGCGGCGCCTGATCGAATCCGCCGACGCCGTCCACGTGTCGTCTGCCTCGATCTGGGAGATCGCCATCAAGGCGGCGCTCGGCCGGATCGACCTCGACCCGCTCGAGGCCGCTGTCGCGATCGCCGACAGCGGCTTCGTCGAACTCCCCGTGCGCTCGGCGCACGCCGCCCGGGTGGCGCAGCTTCCTCTGCTGCACAAGGATCCGTTCGACCGCCTGCTGATCGCCCAGGCCCTGTCCGAGCCACTGATCCTGCTGACTGCCGACGCCACGCTGCCGGACTACGGGGCCTTCGTTCAACGGGTCTGAGCGGGCATGGCGCTCCACGGCTGACGTCAAGGCCACGAGATGGTGGACGAAGCAAAACGAAGGCCCTGTTGCCGAAGTTCCCCGTGTGGCAGCCGCGCGGCCCTGGAATCGAAGATGAGTATGCGAACGAGAACGGTCGTGTCGATCGCGATGCTCATTCGGGCAGGCGCATCGCTTCGACAGACACGCGTGGTGGCTGCCCTGGCCGGGTCAGGATGCCTACAAATCGGGCAGACGACGCGTCTTGGATCGCATGACGACGGTGCCGTTGCCGAGGACCGACCAGGCAATCTTGTCGGCTGCCTGCAGCCCGAGCCGCTCTCGTGCATCCCGGGGCACGGTGACCTGACCCTTTCTGGAGATCGTGGTGGGTTCCGACACGGTTCATCCGGATTTGCGAATCGGCTGACCGTCAAGCTCGAGGCCTTTCACCGCCCCGTCAATCGTCGTGGTCGTCGCTGAAGTGCCGTGCACTGGCAACGCTGAGCCTCTCGCCCCACAGGTTGCTACCATCGACAGTCATGCAGCTTGGCGAGCTGCACTTTCGTGCATGACCAGGAGGATGACGTGTCCACCGTTGCAGAACGCCTGATCGAGGCCACCCGAAACCTGCCCGAGCCCCTGCTGGCCGAGGTTGCGGATTTCGCCGAATTCCTGCAAACCCGGAGGGCCCGTGGTGACGCGTCTTTGCCAGACGTCCCCTTGAGCGCACTGTGCGGTGGGCTCGAGCGCTCCACCACGTTCACCGGCGATCCGGTCGAGATCCAGCGGAGGTTGCGAGATGAGTGGGCTTAGGTACCTGCTCGACACGAACTTCCTGCTCGGCATGATGAAGTCCGACCCTGCCGTGCATCGACTTCTCCAGAACGTCTGTCCGCTATCTGGGGAGTGTGGCTACAGCGCTGTCACCAGGATGGAGTTGCTCGGCTTCCCGGGGATCACGGATGCAGAGGAGTCGGCCATCAAGTCGCGGCTGCAAGGCCTTGCGTACCTCGCCGTCGATCGGCGCGTCGAGGATGCTGCCATTGCGCTGCGGCGGAGTCGGCGGGTGAAGCTCCCTGATGCGGTGATTGCCGCTACAGCCCTCGTTCACGGCCTGGAGTTGCTCACTCTCGACGAGGGATTGCTGACTGTCATGGCCTCGGTCGATTCGTCGAAGGCATCGACGCCTGTGCCGCGCGCTTAGGTGGGTCGCGCGCGGGGGTGAGCCGACTGGCCGCGGCCTCCGATCGATGCTCGCCGAACACCTCGGCCTTGCCCTCCTCGAGCCACTGCCTCTTCCAATCCAGAACGGTCTCGGCCAGCATGGTGTTCAGCTCCAGCAGGTTGGCAACTTCGGGGACGGCGACGCCGGGCGCACGGGAGTGAAGCAGAGCGCGCAGGATGCAGACGGGGGAGGGGCGCGGCGCAGGGTGTCCTGCCGCCGTCACACCTGTCCTCTGCTGATGCCGGTGCGCTTCGCGATCTCCTCGACCAATGTGTGGAAATCGTCGTAGCACTGTTGCCTGTTGGCCTGGTGCGCGCCGATCGCGCCATCAGCGGCGCGCAGGGCAAACATGGGCTTGCGGGCCTCCATGGCCATGGGCATCAGGCTGCGATAGTGCTTGATGCGATGGATCTGCAGCGGATCGGGGGTGGTGGGATCGAGCTGCGTCTGCTCTCCGAGGACGCTCTCCCGGTAGGCGTATGGCAGCCTTGCCTGCCACTTGGCATAGGCCTTCGTGGGGCGACCGAGCCGCTCTGCGTGTTGCATCAAGACATAACCTACCGGCTGTACGGCGCCCTCGGGTTGGACGCCGATGCCTGCAGCAGCCTTGGGCCGTGCCTGGGCCCAGGTCTCACGCCAGCGCCGCAGCGTCGGCCCCAGGTTCTTGAGCCCTTGCAAGGAGAACAGGTCCGGCGCCACCGGCACCACCACATGGCTGGCTGCGACCAGCGCCGCGCGGTTGATGGCGCCCAGATTGGGGCCGACATCGATGAGCACGACGTCGGCCTGATGCTGCTCGGCCGCAGCTTTCATCACCCGCCAAAACGCAGTCGTCACCCGGAAGGCGCGGTCTCGTCCCTCCAGACAGCGCGGCCATTCGGTGGACAGGTCGTCTTCGATGCGAGACAGCGCGAGATCACCCACGATGAGCCCCAGGCGATCCCCCAGCCGTTCGATATGCGCAGGGCGCACATCGCCGGTGCCGCCGAACAGCGGCTCGACCGCACCAAACAAGGTATGGGGGTGCATGTCATCCGGCCACAGTTGCTCCAGCCTGTCCTCGTCCACGGCCATGATCGAAAGATTCGATTGCGGGTCGAGGTCCACCGCCAGCACCCGGTAACCCAGCTCCGCAAACATCCAGGCTGTGTGGTAGACCAGGGACGTCTTGCCGACCCCGCCCTTGTTGTTGAAGAAAGCGATGCTGATCACGGAGCCTCCCGCGCGATGATCGCGGCGACTACCCCCGGCTGCACCTCGAAGCGCAGGCGCGCGCCGAAATGCTTGCGTGCGATGGCGATGCCGGCGCCGAAGCGCTGCACGAAGCCCAGCGCGCGCAGCGCCTCGGCCAGATTGGGGTTGCGGTAATCCGTCACCCCGGGTTGGCCGAAGTTTTCGACCGTCACGCTGCCGAACGGTCCGCCGGGGTTGTGAATCTCGATCCGGTCATCGAACCAGTACACCCGCACCGGCGCGTTCGTCGCTTCATAGCTGCGATGCAGAAAAGCGTTGCGCACCAGCTGCCTCAGGCCTTCCGGCGCGTACTCTTCCGCGATCGTCTCGCGCTCGCTGGCGGCGAATGCGACGCGACGGCGGTTGTGTGCTTCGAGCTTTTCCTCCAGCCGGCGGATCTGGTCGGCCACAGTGCCGTGAATGACCTCCTCGTCTGCCACGGGCTCGGTCAGATCGCAGCCGGCGATGCGCAGGAACTGCGTGTAAGCCCCGCCGATCCAGTCCGAAGGGGAGCGCCCGCACGCCAGCAAGCCCAGCACCGTCGGCACAGGCTCGGCTTCGGTCAAGACCAACTTGGTGGCAGCCAGATTCTGCTCCAGCGTGCGGTCGTTGGCCAGCAGCACGTCGCGGGCGACCAGCGATGGCAGGTACTCCTGCTCGAAGCGCAACCGGTCGATTTCCTCCAGGGTCGCGCCAGCCACGGGCTGCACGTCGAAGGGCCGGTCACGGTACCGACGTCGCTCGTTGAGGATGCGCTCATCCTGCGCCGTGGCCAGCCCCCGCCGGGGGCCCCAGCGCACATGGATGCGCCCCTTGTAGCGCACGGGCGGCGTGTCGCAAGGCCAGACCGTGACCACTGCATGGTCGGCGCCGGCGAGACGGCGCTTTTCCACCAGAAGGGTGGGCGGCGGCACGATGTTGCCGTCGGTCTTGATGTCGGCAAGGCTGCGCAGCAAGTCGTCGGTGACGGTGAATCCGTCCATCGGCGTGCCGTCGTCCTTGGTGCCGATGAACACCACGCCGGGCGCCTGATGGCCAGACAGGTCGTTGGCAAAGGCGCAGACGGCCTCGCGTACGGTTTCGGGTGCCTTGCCACCGAAAGACTGCTTGCGCTCGACCCGGTCGGATTCGAGGTCATTGAGCAGCGCGGTCAGTTTCGCATCCTCGAGCGTCTGGCTCATGGCTCGTATCCCGCGAATAGAGATCCCGGGGGGGGCTCTCGCGCCACGTCGGGCTTGATGTTCCCGCTCCTGAGCGTGCCCGATGCATGGATGTCACTGCCGTCGAAGTGTTCGCCGACAAGCGCCAGCGCCTCGTCCAAGTCGGCGCTCAGCTTGCTGCGGAACTGACCCACCCATTCGCGGCAGAACGCCAGCTCATCGGTGCGGGTGAACAACATGTTCTTCTCGGCGCACCAGCGGCGCCTCACGAATTCGTCCGGCGTCGCGATCGATCCCTTGACAAGCATGTGGTGTTCCCCAACCGAAATCAACCCAAATGCGCTACAGCGCTCGAAGACGAAGCATCCAGATGCGGTGCGGACGGGACGACTGTGCACGTCATCCTCCATGGCTGCTCAGGCGGACTCGACGCCTCCCGCGTTGACTGCGCTGAACGCCTCGCGGGTGCTGACAGACTTCACGCCTGCTTGAGATGTTGTGGTTCGGCCACCAGCACGCTCTCTCATCCAAGCCCAGGCCTCAGACTCTACACCGCCCCTCTCATCGCCAGATACCGCCGCGCCAGCCACGCGATCCGCGGTGGGCGGCCCTGGCCGCGGCCGGCGGGGTGGCGGTCGACGATCTCCTGGGACGAGTCGCGCAGCAGGGCCATCAGCAGCACGTCGGCGCCGTTGCGCGCCAGATAGCCCGGCTCGCGGCCGCCGTTGGACTGCAACCACTGGTTGAACCCGTCGACGGCGGCCTGCAGGTCTTCGATACGCTCGCCCGCGAAGAGCGCCTCCACCCTGGCGGGGCTGTGCAGGCCGCGGGCCTGCAGTTCTTCGTAGAGCTGCTGCGCGTGGCGGCCGAACTCTTCGATGCCGACCTTTGCGAAGGGCACCACCTGCGATGGCTGGGACGTGGTGGTCCGGACTCCCTGTCCAACATGGTTCTGCTCTGTCCGAATCATCACCGCGCTGTGCATCGGCTGGATGCGCCTTTCGATTGGTCCTCGATGGGTTTCCTGTTCGGCCATACAACGCAACGCTTGGAGTTGCTGGAGCATGAGTTGGTCGCTGGATGAACGGGGATGGGGGTGCCCTGTGTGGTCGGTGACGGCGTCTGCCCCATGGCCCTTGCTCCGAACCCGCTGCCCCCCAACCTCACGCCCCCATCCACACCCGGCCCCCCCACGCCACCGGCGGCTCGTCGGTGCGGTCGGCCAGCACCCACAGCACGGGCAGGTGCGGGGGGTGCTCGGGGGCCTTGCCTTGGCCGTCGGTGAAGAAGATCAGGGCCTGGGTGGGGTGGGGCGGGCGCTGCAGCAGGCGGAAGACGGGGCGGAAGTCGGTGCCGCCGCCGCCGCGCAGGCCGTCGCGGCGTGCGGTGTGGCACCACGTGTCGACATCGGTCTTGGTGAGGTGGGTGATGCGGTGGACGGCGGCGTCGCACTCGACGACGGTCAGGTCGGTGCGGGTGTGCTCGCGCGCGAGGGCGGCGATCTCGTCCACAAAGCGGCCCAGGGCCGGCGTGGTGCTGCCGCTGGTGTCGATGGCCACCGTCAGCTCCAGCGCCTGCCCGTGGCGCCCGGGCAGCCAGGCCTCGCGCCACAGGTGGCGGCGGGCGACGCGCGCGTAAGACCAGGTGCCGCCGCAACTGCTGCGGCGCACGAAGTCGCGCAGCACGCGCTGCCAGGGCACGGCGGGCGGGGCCAGCACCTGCTGCAGCACCTGCTCCAGGCCGGCGGGCAGGTCGCCGCGCTCGCGCGCGCTGCGCTCGGCGGCCACGGCACGCTCCTTCCAAGCGCGACGCAGGGCCTGGCCCGGCGGGCCGTCGATGACGAAGTCCGGGTCCTCGACCCAGTCGCCATCGCCGGGGTGCATGCCCCCCGGCCCCGGCTGGTGCACGTCGAAGCCGCGCAGCCCGGCCGGCAGCGTGGCCGGGTCCTGGTCGATCAGCCAGGCGTAGAGCTGCTCGGCGCTGTCCCCGTCCCGCTCGCGGAACAGCACGGCCCCCGGGGGCAGCGCCAGGCCGTCGCGCACCAGCACGGCGTTGACCTCGCTGTCGGCTGCCAGCGCCCAGGGCCCGGCGGCGCGCCCGCCGCGGCGGTGGGCGTGGTCCAGCACGCAGTGCCACACCTCGTGCGCCAGCACGAAGGCGCGCGTGGCATCGTCCAGTGTCTCGGCGAAGGCGACGTCGAAGTAGACGTGCCGGCCGTCAGTGGCGGCCGTGCCCACGCGGGAGTCGCGCACGGGCACGATCTCCAGGTGCAGCGCCAGGCTGGCGGTGAAGGGGTGCCACAGCAGCAGGCGCGCCAGGTCGGCCTGCAGGTGCTGCTTCAGAAGCTGCTTGCGGGCGGTTTCGTCAGCGGTGGGTGCGCGCGGTCCCAGCAGCGCGGCTGCGCTCACGCGGTGGCCTCCTCGGGCTGCGCGGCGGGCTCGGCGGCCTGCCAGGCGGTGCCGTGGCGGGCCGACCATTCCTCGTACAGCGGGTGCGAGAAGAGGGCGGCGGTGAGCTTGTCTTCGTCGTCGTCGTCGCCCTCGGGCACGTTGCGCGTGGCCTCCAGCATGGCCAGGGTGGCGAAGTCGGCGTTGAACTTCAGGCCCATGCGCAGGAAGTTCTCCACCCGCAGGGCCAGCGGGCCGGGCGCGCGCCACAGGTGCCAGGCCAGCGCGGTGCTCAGCGCGTAGCGCTGGTCGGCGCGCGGGGGAACGCGCAGCGGCACGCGGCCCAGCAGCAGGTCCACGGTGTCGGGCAGCTCGCGCAGGTTGCGCCGGAAGGCGGCGAACTCCACTGCCATGCCCTCGCCGACCAGGCCCTCGATGACGATCTCCAGCGCCTCGTCGTCCAGCCCCTGGCGCGTGGCCAGGGCGTGGGCCACGCGCTCCCAGCTGCGCGGCGACGGCCAGCCGCGCTCGAGCGAGCCTTCCATGCGAAAGAAGCGCTCGGGGCGGTAGCGCAGGAAGCTCAGCACCTCGTGCGACAGGCCGCGCTTGCGCGCCCAGACCGTCCACTGCTGCAGGTCGGGCTCCACCTCCACGTGGCAGAAGCGGTTGGCCAGCGCGCTGGACAGCGGGTAGCTGATGGCGCGGTCCTCGCTGCGGTTGCCGGCGGCGCACACCAGCCAGCCTTCGGACAGGCGCTTGTCGCCGACGCAGCGGTCCAGCACCAGCTGGTAGGCGGCGGCCTGCACGCTGCGGTCGGCCGAGGTCAGCTCGTCCAGCAGCAGGATGCCGCGCGTGCCGGGCTGCCAGGGCAGCTCGGCCGAGGGCAGCCAGGTGGTGTAGCCGTCGCGCGGCACGGGCAGGCCGCGCAGGTCGGTGGGCTCGTACTGCGACAGCCGCAGGTCCCGGAAGCCCACGCCCAGCGCCTGCGCCGCCTGCTCGAAGGCCGCGCTCTTGCCGGTGCCGGGCGCGCCGTGCGCGAACACGGGCGCGACGAGCCGCGCCTGTGCCGGGTCCGCCCACAGCCGGCGGGCCTGGTGGCAGACGATCTGGATGAGTTGCTGGGGGTTGGCTTTCATGGGCGGGCTGGGGCGGGTGACGGTGAGGGTGTGTTGCGGTGCGATGCGGGTGGCCTGGGCTGGTGAGGGCGGTCGGGCAGGCCCGAGGGCTCAGGCGGCGCGGCGTGGGCGGGTGCTCGCGGGCAGGGTGCCGGTGAGCATCAGCGCGGTGAGCGCGGTGCGGTGGCGCGGGCCGTGGTCGCGCGTGGGGTGGCGCAGCATCTGGGCGATGCGCGTGCGGGTGCCGGCGCGGTCGTGGCGCATCTCGAAGTCCAGCCAGTGCAACTGGTCGGATGCCTCGGCGCACTCGGTGTAGAAATCGTGCGCGGCATCGAAGAGCTCGGGGGCGATGTCGCGGGGGTGGGTGGGCGATGGGGCGGCGAGCGTGACGGCGCCCTGATCTGCACTGTGGTCGGCGCTCTGGTCGGCACCCGTCGCCGTGCCGGTGGCGGCCCCCGAACCGCCTCCGGTGCCTGCGCTGGCGCCCGTCGTGGCGCTCGTTCCGGGGGTGAACAGGCGCACCAGGGGCCGTATCAAGGCCCCGCCGACGGACAGGACGGCCGTCGGCAGCGTCGGGCTGTCCGCCGCGCGGCGCAGGACGTCGGTCAGCAGCGGCAGGCTCTGCGGCGTGGGGTTGCGCGCCAGCCAGGGCAGCAGCGCCTGGGCGGCGGCCAGGTTGTGGCCCTGCAGCAGCCCCAGGGCCATGGAGCGGGCCTCGGCCTGCGCGTCCTCGCCGCTGCGGCAGGCTGCCCACAGCCGGAAGTCGCTGCGGAAGCCATCCTCCATCAGGTCGGGTGGGAAGACCCAGGCCCAGTGCTCGAAGTCGCTGCCGAACTCGGCCACGGTCTGCGCGTGGTACAGCAGCCAGCGTGCGTTCCAGAGCTCGTCGCGCGGGATCGCGATGCCTGTCGCGCGGTGGTCGGGCGTGGCGTGCCGACCGCCGTCCAGCATGGCGCACAGCGCCTTCAGCGCGGTGACGCAGGCGTGGCGGCTGAGCTTCCACTCCAGCACGCGCACGAAGCGCGGCCATGCGCCGTCGCGGCTCTGCAGCACCTCGTCACGCAGCCGGGCGACCAGCCCCTCCTGGATGACGACGCCGGCCGACATCGGGCTGATGTGGTCCAGCAGTGACCACGGCGGGCTGCCCTCGCAGAGCACGTCGGTGCCTGGATCCACCCGGGCGCGCAGCAGCCGGTGGCAGCGCGTCAGGTGCAGCCCCGTGGGGTGGAAGACGCGCAAGCTCTCGAAGCCGCAGTCCAGCAGGGCGAGCGCGGCGCAGGGCACGTCCACCACCAGGCTGGACCGCACGCGCGGCGCACCGGGGGCCGGGCGTTCACGGGTGGAGGCCGCGCGCCCGCCCGGGGCGCGGGCGGGGTCGACCGTGCAGCATTCGCGCAGCGTCACGGCGCCGGCTTCGTCGCCCTCGGTGGTGACGGCGCGCAGCCGCGGGCAGTGGCTCAGCAGCAGGTGATCCACCCGGGCGGGCAGGCGCAGCACCATCAGGCCGCGCGCGCCTTCCACGGCGAACTCGCGCAGGGCGCTGCCGGTCCACTGCAATGCCAGCAGCGCGTCGTCCGGCTCGATCAGGCAGACGTCGCGGCAGCCCTCGAGCCCCGGGCCCAGCGTCAACTCGCCGGTGCGGGCGTCGTCGGGGCGGGCGTGGATCAGGATGGCGAGATCGGGAGGGAGGGCGGGGGCGGTCGGGCGTGGCGCCCCGGTGCCGACGTGCATCCCCAGGAAGGCCGTGCCGCGACGGGCCTGGCGCATGAAGCGGCCGCCGCGGCCCCAGCAGGCGTCGAACTGCGCCACCGAGCCGTGCACCGACAAGGCGCGCGGCGGCTCCGCGCCGGTGTCGACGTGCACGTGCGCGCCGGCGCGATCGGCCAGCCAAACCTCGGTCAGCGCCGGGCAGCCGCGCACGGTCAGGTGGATGCCCCCGCCCAGCGCGCGCAGGTCCACCGATACAAGCCGCGGGCAGTCCAGCAGGTCCACGTATTGCAGCCCGGGCGTGTCGAGCACCGCCGACACCGCCTCGGGCAGACACAGCGTGACACCGCCGCACGTGTCCACCAGGCTGGCAGGCAGGCTCCCGCCCGGCACGTCCACGCCACGCAGCACCACGGCGTGCGGCGGCGGAGCGGGGCAGTCAGGCGGCAGCGGGTGGGCGGCGGCGGGGGAAAAGTGCATGTCCATGGTGATGAAGACCGGCTGCGGGGGTGTTTCGTCAGGGGTGGCGCGGTGATGGGGACCGGCGTGCCCTGCGGTCACCGGTGCGACGCTCCGACACCAGGCTTCGGAGAACTGCGGATGCTCGCGCATCGTTCTGCCAGAACATGTCATTCCCGCTGTGACCGTCCGCCGGTGGGGTCGGTGGCAGGGATTGGTGGCGACGCGACGTCACCGTTCAGCGGCGGATCGGCTGACGGTTTGACTGTGGGGGTGCACAACCGGCCTGCTGCGGCTGTCCCTTCGCTTCAGCTTGCGTGACGGAGTCCGTCAATACCTGGCGCCGCTGCCCTTGTCGGCGATCACGGAGTCGCCGATGGGCATGCCTGCACGGGCGTCATCAAGTTCCCTGGCGAAGGTCTGGCGATTCCCATGCAAAGGCCGTATCGACAGGCCGACGCCCACTGAAAGCTGGGCGCGCGCTTCGGCACTCTCTCGCAGGTCGAGCCTGCGCACGGGTCCCGCGGGAAGGCGGGGGGCGAGGCTGTTGGCGCAGCGGACGACCTGAACGTCTACGGTATCGCTCCGGTGGTGGACAAACGTCCTCGCGCTGTCTGGCGGGCCGGTTGGCCCCGCCGCAGGCCGTCACGGGCAACCTCCTGCGCGTCGGCGTGTTCTCACCCGCCCCCGCGCCCACTGCGCAGGTTGTGCACGTGCACGTGCGCCCCGGCGCCGATGGCGCGGCTGGCGCGGCCGATGGCCTGGCCGTACTTGATGACGACCTCGCCCTCGGCGATGTCTCGCAGCGCGAACTTGTGGCACAGCGCCACGGGCTCGTGCAGGGTCAGCGTCAGGGGCGTCTGGCCTGGGACGGCGGTCAGGTGCACCGTGTGGCCGGCGGGCAGCGGGCGCAGCGCCGTGGCCACGGTGTCGTCGGGGTGCAGCACCAGCGCGTCGCCGGTGGGTGAAGTGGTTGGGGTGGTTGGCGCCATTGGGGCCGCTGGGACGAATGGGGCACTCATGGTCGTTGGGGCACGCACGGCGGTTGGGGTGTTCACAGCGCCTCCCCGAGGCGGCTGACGACCTCGTCGCCCTCGTCGAGCACCTCGCCCCAGGTCAGGCTGCCCTCGGCGGTGTCGATCAGCTGGCCGAGCAGCCGGCCCGCGGCCTCGGCCAGCGTCTGTTCGCCGCGGAAGACGGCGCTGGCGTCGACGTCCAACTGCTCGCGCAGCGTGGCCGCGGCCTGAGGGTTGCCGGAGATCTTCAGCGTGGGCGCCAGCGCGCTGACGTAGCTGTTGCCCACGCCGGTGGAGAACAGCACCAGTTGCGCCCCCGCGGCGACGAAGCCCGAGACCGACTCCGGCGCGTAGGCTGGCGCGTCCATCGCGTACAGGCCGGCCCCGCGCGGCGGCTCGGCGTAGGCCAGCACGCCGGCGACGGGCCGGCTGCCGCTCTTGGCGACGGCGCCAAGCGACTTCTCCTCGATGGTCGACAGGCCGGCGGCGATGTTGGTCGGCCCGGGGTTGTTGCCCAGCAGGTCCACGCCCTGGTCGCGCGCCAGTTGCTCGCGCCGCAGCACGGCCCCCACCAGGGCCTGCGCCACGGCGGGTGTGGCGGCACGGCGCGCCAGCAGGTGCTCGGCGCCCAGCCATTCCAGTGTCTCGCCGAAGACGGCACTGGCGCCGGCATCCACCAGCGCGTCGGTGACGGCGCCGATCAGCGGGTTGGCGACGATGCCCGAGCTCGGGTCCGACCGGCCGCACTCCAGCCCGACGAGCAGCTGGCCGATGTCCACCGGCTCGCGGCGCTGGCGCGAGATCTCGCGTGCCAGCCGGGCGCCGGCGCGCAGCGCGCGGTCGCTCAGCGTCAGGATGTCGTGGCCGCAGTCGTCCAGGCACACGGCGGCCAGCGGTTTGCCGATGGCGGCGATCTCGCGCGCCAGCGCATCGATCTTGGGGGTGTCGCTGCCGATCAGCAGCACCGCGCCGACGTTGGGATGTCGCCCGAAACCGGCCAGCGCACGCAGGTGCAGCGCCTGGTCGGCGCCGATCAGCCCGCCGCCGTAGGGCATGGTGACGAGCCTCGCGCCCGGCAGCGCGCGCGCCACGCGCCGCGCGGCCGGGCCGGTGAGCCCGGCGATCGACAGCACCAGCAGGTGGTTGCGCACACCGGCGCGGCCCACGGGGCGGGGATAGCCGCTGAAGGTGGCGGGCAGGCAGGCGGTGACGTTGGGGTCGATGGGCACGGGCGATGTCGATACGGCCATGCGGCGATTTTGCGGGCCTTCGTCGCACCGGCGGCCGTGGCGCGCGGCGCATGAAACGCCTGGGACGCCCCGCCCCGCCC